>DATCWB010000169.1:0-3387 GCA_036566625.1 Pyrinomonadaceae bacterium | reverse complement strand
ACCGCGGGGCTGTCGCCCTTTCTCCTTCCGACGACGCCCGCTTGAAGGGGGGAAGGAGTCCACGTGTTACAGTCACTGCCACCCCACAAATCACAAAATAATCACTCGGCTACAAAACGGTAACCAAGCATCATTTTCAGGGTTGACGAAAATTTTCGTTGACTTGACGAAAACTTTCGTCAATAATCCGTCTCGTCCGGCGGAGATGAGGCTCCCTATGCGAAAAAGAAAAGAGAGGAACGTGGCGCGGCCTACCGATCTGGAGCTATCCATTCTGAGGGTGCTCTGGAAGAGGGGGCGCGGGAGCGTGCGCGAGATACTCCAGGACTACAATAGCGGTCGCGGTGAAGCGGCGGGCTATACCACCATCCTTAAGATGCTGCAAATAATGACGGAGAAGGGACTGGTGGAGCGAGACGACTCCGTGCGGCCGCAGGTCTACTGGACCAGCCAGTCGCAGGACCAGACCCAGCGCCAACTCGTTAATGATCTGCTGGAGAAGGCTTTCGAGGGTTCGGCGAAACAGTTGGTCATGCAGGCGCTGTCGGCGAGGACCGCATCGGAAGAGGAGCTGGCAGAGGTTGAGAGGCTCCTGGACAAATTGGAGGGAGAAGAGCGGTGAGCATATCGTTAGACGTGGAATCCTTCCAGATCCTAAACGGCCTCGCCCAGGGCTTGCTCCACTCCATCTGGCAGTGCGCAGCGGTCGCTTTACTCCTGGCGGGTGTGCTCGCGCTGCTGCGCGGCAGCAGTTCAAACGTAAGGTACGTGGCCTCTTGCTGCGCCATGGCGCTGATGCTTCTGCTACCGTCGGCGACCGTATGGAAGTTCTTAAGCTCGACACCAAGCGCGCAGTTGGAGGATACATCGGAAGTCATGGGGGCGTCCGGCGAGTTCCAGGTACGGCCCTCGCCGGGTGGCCGCTTAAACGAAAAGCCTGTGACGCCGTTAGTTGGTTCCCTCCAACCCGCGCGGGGCGAATCCCCGGCGGAGCGAGCGGCGCACCTCCTTCCATGGCTGACGCTGTTCTGGCTCGTGGGCGTCATGCTGCTATCCTTGCGCACGCTCGGGGGGCTGGTGCTCGCGCACAGGATGAAGCTGCACGGCACGCGGCCGGTGTCCGGGCTCTGGCGAGAAAGGGCGGCTGAGATCGCGCGGAAGCTCTCCGTGAGCGGCCCCGTGAAGGTGCTCGAGTCGTCGCTGGTGAGCGTGCCCACCGCCGTCGGCTGGCTGCGGCCCGCCATCCTTCTACCGGCCTCCGCGTTTACCGGGCTCACGCCTCAGCAGTTGGAGGCCGTACTGGCGCACGAGTTAGCCCATGTCAGGAGGCACGACTATCTGGTAAACGTGCTCCAGACCGGAGTCGAAACCCTGCTCTTCTATCACCCGGCGGTCTGGTGGGTGTCGCGGCAGATCAGGGCCGAGCGCGAGCACGTGTGCGACGACATGGCGGTCAGGGTGACTGGCGACGTGATGACTTACGCCCGCGCGCTGACTAGAATCGAGCGGCTGCGCACCGCCGCCCCCCGCCTCGCGATGGCGGCCGACGGCGGGAGCCTGAGGTCCCGGGTTTCCCGACTCGTGGAAGGGCCGCCAAGGCCGCGTCACCTCTCGCCCCTCTTCGTCGGGCTCTTCCTAATAGTCGCCACGCTCACGACCGTGGTCTTCGCCAGTGCGGTACTTCCTAAAAAACAGGCTGGTAACACCCCGCCGCGGTCGCTGGCGGCGGATGCCGACGCGAAGAAGGGGGCGGGCGATGTCACAGGGGCGCAGGTCCACGGTTCGACCCTTTCGGCTGCCGGTGACGACACGAAAGGGGAGGACCCGGAGGTCCGGCGCGTCGCAGTCGAAGCGCTGGGCGGGCGAGAAGGCGCGGTGGTGGTGATGGACCCGCGCACGGGGCGCGTCTACGCGGTCGTTAATCAGGATTGGGCGCTCAGGCGCGGCTGGGTCCCGGCATCCACCATGAAACTAGTGACAAGCCTCGCGGGGGTCGGTGAGGGGCTGTTCAACCCCGCGGAGAAGATGCGCGTGCAGGGTAGGGGTGAGCGCCTCGACCTGACCGGCGCCTTGGCTCTCTCCGACAACGCGTACTTCAAATCCGTCGGCGGGCGTGTGGGGGTAGGACCGATCCTGGACTACGCGCGCCGCCTCGGACTCGGGGAGCGGACCGGCATTAACTACGAAGGGGAGGTAGCTGGCAGTTTGCCTTCCGCCGAGACGGTGGCGAGCGTTGTGCGCCTGGGGGTCGGCGAGGGCGTAGAGGTCACACCGATACAGTTGGCGGTACTGGTCTCGGCGTTGGGTAACGGCGGAAAGCTCGTCGTACCCAGAGTCCCGAGGGCGCCGTGGGACGCAACCGGCGAAGCCGCCCCGCCGCGGCGCGAGGTCGGAATCCCGGAGGGGGTGCTAAATCAAATCATCCCCGGAATGATCGTGGCAGTCGAGCGCGGCACGGCCAGCGGCATCGGAGACCAGACGCTGAAGATCGCCGGTAAGACCGGGACCTTGACGGGCAAAGAAGGCAACATCGGACTCTTCGCTTCGTACGCGCCGGCCGACTCTCCCCGCCTGACCGTCGTCGTGCTGACGCAGGGGGACGGGGTGAAAGGGGCGACGGCGGCTAAGATCGCCGGGGCCATTTACAAAGCCCTGCGTGGGCGGCTCGCGGGATAAACCCTAGGACCTTCAGCTAACTCTTATCCTCCCCACTTCCATGCGTCACGGCGGCTCACGGGGCCGCCGGGGCTAAACCTTTAAGCCATATCTTCGGGACTTTGCGCCGAGCCTAACGGCTCGGTGAGGGTGAGGTGTGTTCATGCGAGCGTCAAATGTTGGTACCATCCCGGGCGTGACGGCGGCCAGCGCCGGACGTTTGTTGGTCATAGCCTTGGCGCTGACCACTGCCCTCGTCAGCGCAACGGCGGCCGCGGGACAGGCGGTGACGGGTGCTGCCCCCGCGCCCGCCGAAACATCCGCGGCGAGATCTTCTCTCGCGGTGCCCCCTGAAAAAAGCCGCCCGGTAGCCGTGACGCGTTTCGAAAAAAAACCGGTCATTGACGGCAAGCTCGACGACGAGGTCTGGGAGACTGCGGCCGTCCTCAAGGACTTCTACCAGATCAACCCCGGTGACAACGTCGCCCCGAGTTACCCGACCGAGACCCTGCTCGGCTACGACTCCCGCACGCTCTACATCGGCTTCCGCTGCACCGACGATCCTACGAAGGTGCGCGCCACCCTGGCCAGGCGCGACGCCGTGCCCGGGACGGAGGACACCGTCCGCATCCTGCTGGACACCTTCAACGACAAAAGGCGCGCCTACGTCCTCGTCTTCAACCCGCTGGGAGTCCAGCAGGACGGCGTCCGCACCGAGGGCTCGGGCGACGA
>DATCWB010000168.1:0-3090 GCA_036566625.1 Pyrinomonadaceae bacterium | reverse complement strand
CGAGGCGAGCGAGCCTGCGGCGCGGCGTCCTTCGAGACGCGCCTTGACCTGTATGAAAGCCTGCGTGTCGCGCACCGGCTTATCGCTCACGCGCAAGGATGGGAGCGCGTTCGTGATCGCGGCGACGCGGTTGCCGGGGTCGGGGTGGTCGCTCAAAAATTCGGGCGTGCGCTGGCCGCCCTGTGATTGGAGCGTCTTGAAGAAGTTCGCCATGTCGCGCGGATCGTAGCCGGATTCGGCCATGATGCGCGCGCCTTCGAGGTCGGCCTGCCGCTCGGCGGTGCGGCCGAAGCGCAGGAAAAGCATGTTTGCGCCCGCGCCGCCGATGGAGTTGAGCACCTGGCCGAGGTCGGAATCGTCGCCCGTGATCGCGCCGATGACGCCGAGACCCTTCTGCGCGATGTAGGCTTTCGAGGCTTGATTCGTGCCGTGGCGCAAAGCGACGTGCGTGATCTCGTGCGCGATGACCCCGGCGAGTTCGCCTTCGTTCTTCGCCGCCGCGATTGCGCCCGCGTTGATGAAGATGTAGCCGCCCGGCAGCGCGAAGGCGTTCAACTCTTTCGTCGCCACGACGTTGAACTGGTACGGGAACTTGTGGCCGGAGGCGCGCGACGCGAGGTTCGCGCCGAGTTGGCGGATGTAGTTAACAATCGGCTCGTCGTTCAGCAGCGGCATCTGTTGCGCGATCTCCTGCGCCGAGCGTTTGCCGAGTTCGATGTCCTGTTCGGGGCTGAAGAGGTTGAAGCCCGGTTCGAAATGCGGCGCGGGCTTGCCGCCCTGCGCGCCGCCGCCCCCGCGCCCCGAGAACAGGTTGCTGCAACCCAACTGCCCCAGCACGAACGCCGCCGTCAGCACGAAGGCCAGATTCTTTCGCCCACGCTTGAACATCTTCGCCACCCTTCCCGGTAAGTTCGCCGCGCACGGACGGTCGCGCGCGTCTTACGCCGGCGTGCGCATTGCCGGCTTAAATTGTCACACGCTTTTTTAGCTGCTCTTTATCTTAGACCAACTTCCATTCAAGCCGCCAACGCCTGCCCGCCGCGAAAGATGTTTGACAGACTCGCGCCCATTCACGAAGATAGCGCGAGGGCAGACCTACGGCCTCTGTCGTCCTATCGCGGAAGACTGCACGCTCTACTTGCCGACCGCCGCCTGCGTGTCGATTGAAATTCGATGCGCTGACGCGGCCGAACGGCGGGAGTACCAGTTATGTCATCTCAAACGCTCGCCGCCGCGCTGGCATGGCTCGAACAGCGCATCACGGACGACCCGAACGTCAACGCCGAACTCTTCGCACGCCTCGCCGACGAACAGCGCACGCTCGGATTGCTCCACGGCGAGCGCGCCGTCTGCCCCTTCCTGCGCCCGCTCGTCGTCACGCGCGCTCAGTACGATACTGTCGGGCGCGCCGCGCAGGTGCTCGCGGGCGCGTTCGAGCGTCTGACCGAGGCCGCGCTCGCCGACGAAGAGTTGCTCGCCGAACTCGACCCCACCGCGCGCGAGGCGCGGATGGCGCGCATTGATCCCGGCTACGGTTACGCCTGCGTCACAAGCCGACTCGACGCCTATCTGAACGGCGACGAGTTTCAGTTTCTCGAATACAACGCGGAGAACCCCGCTGGCATTGCCGACCAGTCGCAACTCGAACGAGTCCTCTTCACGCTGCCGCACATGCGCGAATTTCTCGCGCGCTACCCGCACTGGCTGCCGCGACCGCACGCGCGCCTGCTTAAGACGCTCGTCGAAGTTTACCGTGAGTGGGGCGGCGCGGTTGAACGCCCGCAGATCGCGATTGTTGACTGGGAAGGCGTCTCGACCGAGAGCGAGTTTCGCATCCTGCAAGACTACTTCACGGCCGAGGGCTACCCGACGACAATCGCCGACCCGCGCTCTCTCTCCTTCGACGGCACTTACCTGTGCGCCGGAGATTTCCGCATAGACATCCTCTACAAGCGCGTCGTGATCCACGAATTTCTTGAGCGGTTCGACGAGACGCACCCGCTCTCGCGCGCCTACGCCGAACGCAGGGTCTGCATGGTGAACCCGTTTCGCGCCAAGCTCGCGCACAAGAAACTCGGCTTCGCCGTCCTCAGCGATCCGGCCTACGCCCATCTCTTCACGCCCACCCAACTCGAAGCGATCCGTCTCCACATCCCCTGGACGCGACGGGTGCGACGCGGTCTCACCACGTTCGACGGCGGCGAAGACGACCTCGTCGAGATACTACGGCGCGAGCGCGAGCGTCTGGTGTTGAAGCCGAACGATGATTACGGCGGGGCGGGCGTCCTGATCGGTTGGGAGACGAGCGTGGCCGATTGGGAGAGCGCGATCACGCACGCGCTCGCGGCCTCTTACGTCGTACAGGAACGCGCGCCCGTGCGCAAAGTGCGGATGCAGGTTTTCTCGGAACTGGGTCTGGCGCGCGAGGAGATGTTCGTGGATTTCAACCCCTATCTTTTTCGCGGCGAGGTGGAAGGCGCGCTCGTACGGCTCTCCGCCTCCTCGCTCTGCAACGTCTCTTCGGGCGGCGGCGAAACCGCGCTCGTCGTGCTGGAAGAATAACGAAGCCGGCTAATTAACTTTAATGAAAGTCGCACACCACGCCCGACCGCAACTCGCTGTCGAGTTGGAAACCGTCGCATCAAGAAAAATCAAGAGAAGAGAAACCACGAAATAACACGAAGACGCACTAAAAATGTTGCGCCGCGTTTCGTGTTATTTCGTGGTTCGACGCTATCGCTTTAAGGGGTGCGTTCCAGTTTTCATTTCATAGTAGCGCGATGTGTCTCGGCGCGACGGACGGGGCGGGCATGGTCGGTCCTACATCGGGAAACGAGCCGCGCCCGAAGAAGACGTGGCGCGCGAGGCGTCGCCCAACAGGCAGGCGAAGCGCGGTGCATGAAAGTTCGAGCAGCGCGGGATGATGCGTCGCCGTGAACAGGCGGCGCATCAACAGGCGCGACGTGAATCGCGCGCGAAACAGGTTGCCCGAGTAAGGCTCAAGCGAGGCGGCGTTGTTCGTCTCCAGGTAATCTGTGATGACGCGTGCGGCGAGATTCGAGAGGCGCAGCGTGGGGTCTAAACCGCCCG
>DATCWB010000167.1:0-26080 GCA_036566625.1 Pyrinomonadaceae bacterium | reverse complement strand
GCGGGCGCGGGGAGCGCGCCGTGCCCAGTAGCAGGAGCATGCGAAGCGTCGCCCACGCCGACCTCCGCGTGGCCGCCCCCGCGTTGCGGCGCGCGTTCGACGACCGGCTCAAGCGCGTGCTCGAAATAGTTGTTGAACGCGCCGCCGCTCAAAGCGTAAGGCACGCCGACGAGACCGCCGAAGGTTGAAAGGATCGCCAGCACGACGAGCGGGACGGTCATCGTCCAGGGCGATTCGTGCGGCGTGACGGGGCCATGATGATGCGCGTGCTCGTCCTCGTCGTCATCGTCGGCGGCGTGTACGGAAGCGTGCGCGTTCGTGTGCGCGTCTGCGACGTGCGCGCCCGGTTGGTGGTGCGGGCGATCTCCGGCGGAGAATTGTTTGGCGTCGTGCGCCTTGTCGCCCTCGTCGTAGGCGTGCGCGTGTGCCTCGTCGGCCTGCCCTCCGGCGTGCGCCTCGCGGAATCGTTCATCGCCCCAGAAGGTCAACACCATCAGACGCGTCATGTAGACGGCCGTCAGGAGCGCCGTTAGCGCGCCTACGATCCAGAGCGTTTTGCCAGCCCACGCAGGGATCGCGGTCGCGCCCGCGCTCCACGTCTTCCACAGGATTTCGTCTTTCGAGAAGAAGCCCGCGAAGATGGGGATGCCGCTGATGGCGAGCCAGCCCGTGAGCATCGTCGCAAACGTGACGGGCATGTATTTCTTTAGGCCGCCCATGCGCCTCATGTCCTGCTCGTGGTGCATGCCGTGAATCACCGAACCCGAACCGAGGAAGAGCAGTGCCTTGAAAAAGGCGTGCGTCATCACATGAAAGATGGCCGCGACGAACGCGCCGACGCCGCAGGCGAGCATCATGTAGCCGAGTTGCGAGACGGTCGAATAGGCGAGGACTTTCTTGATGTCGTTCTGCGCGATGCCGATGGTGGCGGCGAAGAGCGCGGTCGCAGCGCCGATAATGGCGACGATAAACATGGCGGTCGGCGCGTGCGTGTAGACGGCCGAGCAGCGCACGATCATGTAGACGCCCGCCGTCACCATCGTGGCCGCGTGGATGAGCGCGGAGACGGGCGTCGGCCCGGCCATCGCGTCCGGCAGCCAGACGAACAGGGGTATCTGCGCGCTCTTGCCCGTAGCGCCGATAAAGAGCAGGAGCGCGGCCGACGTGATGCCGCCCGCGACGAGCGCGCCCCACGTGAACGGATCGACCGGCATCGCGGCGATAGCCGCCATCGCGCTCTTGAGAGGTGGTGTGATGCCACCGAAGGCATCAACTATTGCGGGCTTCTCGAAGAAGCTGATCGAACCCGTCAGGGAGAAGACGAGCATGATGCCGAGCACGACGCCCCAGTCGCCGACGCGGTTGGCGACGAAAGCCTTCTTCGCCGCGTCGCCCGCCTCCCGGCGGTCGATGTAGTAGCCGATCAAAAGGTAAGAGCACAGCCCCACGCCCTCCCAGCCGACGAACATGAGGAGCAGGTTGTCGGCCAGCACCAGCGTCAGCATCATGAACATGAAGAGGTTGAGGTAGGCGAAGAAGCGGTAAAAACTCTTGTCGCCGTGCATGTAGCCGGTGGCGAAGACGTGTATGAGCAGGCCGACGAACGTGATGAAGCACGCGTAGATGCCGCTCAAACGATCCATCGCGAAGCCGATGTCGGCGCGAAACGTCCCCACCTCCATCCACGTCCAGACGTGGTCGAGGATGACTTTTGGTTCGCCCACGAGCGCGCCGTTCGGCCCGAACGCCAGCCACAGCGACAGCGCGCACGAGACGGCGATTGACAGGCTGGCGACTGCACCGATAAACGCCTCGCTGCGCACGCGGCGTCCGACGAGCCAGTTGATGGCCGCGCCGACGAGCGGCGCAAGGATGATGAAACGAAGCATAAGATTCGTGAATCGTGAATCGTAAATCGTAAATAGAAAGAACCGGGTTTTATCTGTTCACGATTTACGATTCACGATTTACCCGCTTTTAGTTCTTCAACACACTGGAATCGTCCACGTCGAGCGATTCGCGGTTGCGAAAGACGGCGAGGATGATGCCGAGTCCGACCGCCGCCTCCGCCGCCGCCACCGTCATTACGATGAAGACGAAGAGTTGACCGGAAACGTCGCGGAAATAACTTGAGAAGGCGACGAACGTTAAGTTAACGGCGTTCAGCATCAACTCGATGCACATGAACATCGCGATGGCGTTGCGCTTGATGATGACGCCCGCCACGCCGATGGTGAACAACACCGCCGAGAGCGCGAGATACCATGAAAGAGAGACACCGGGCATAAAATTTCCTCTCGCCTATTCTTCCGGCCGGCGCGGGGCGTTTGCCAGCCCGAGCGCCTGCCGCGCCTCGTCCGTCGTTGAAGTTTCAACCTCGGTCGCATCGCCCACGGCCTTCGGCTCAATCGAGTGGCGCGGCAGCACCATCGAGCCGGGGACGGCCACGTCCGTCGGGCGCAGGCCGACGCGCCGCGCCAGCGTCATCGCGCCGACGATTGCCATCAAGAGCAGAATGGACGTGATCTCGAAGGGCAGCAGGTAGTTTGTGAAAAGTCCCGTGCCGATGGAACTCGTCAGGCCGACGTTAGACGTGTTGCCCGCCATGTTCGGGTCGAGCGGTTCGAGGGCTGAGTTGCCCATGAAGTAGAGGATGAACCCGGCCTCGCCGAAGAGCACGGCCGCGAGCAGGATCGCGACGGCCGTCAGGTAGCCGAGCCGCACCGGCTTGTGCTCCTCCTCCTCGACGTTCAGGAGCATGATGACGAAGACGACGAGCACCATGATCGCGCCCGCGTAGACGATGATCTGGATGGCGGCGAGAAACGGCGCGGCGAGCGTCAGGTACAAGCCCGCGAGCGCGACGAAGACGCCAATTAGAGAGATCGCGCTGTAGAGCGGGTTGCGCTGCACGACCATGGCGATGGCCGAACCGACCGCGAGACCCGCCAACAGCACGAAGATTAGAGTCGTCATAAGCAAAAAACGAAAAAGGCCAGAGCCCGCCGGTCAGGCGGCGCAACGCCTGCCAGTCCGCGCCCGAATACTCAGGAGCGGAAATACATGATCGCGAATACGACCGTGGCCGTCAGGACGACGTTTAAGATCGCCACCGGCAGCAAAAATTTCCAGCCGAAGTTCATCAACTGGTCGAAGCGGAAACGCGGCAGCGTCCCGCGCAGCCAGATGTACAAAAAGAGAAAGAAGAGAACTTTCAAGAGGAACGCGACGGCGCTCAAGAGGCCGAACAGGAAGCCGCCGGGCGCGACGACGAGGTCGAGCCAGGGTAAATTCCAACCGCCGAAAAAGAGCGTCGCCGCCAGCATCGAGACCGTGAACATGTTGACGTACTCGGCCATGAAGAAGAGCGCGAACTTGAGCGCGCTGTACTCCGTGTGAAAACCGGCCACGAGTTCGGTCTCCGCCTCCGGCAAGTCGAACGGTACACGGTTCGTCTCGGCAATCGCGGAAATCAGATAAATGACGAAACCGAGAGCCTGCGGAAAAATGTTCCAGCGCGGGATGGGTACGACCCCCGCCAGCCACCAGTAGCCCGACTGTTGTTCAACGATCTGGTAGAGGTCGAGCGTGCCCGACAAAAGCACCGTGCCGACCAGCGCCAGCCCCAGCGATAGCTCGTAAGAGATCAACTGGGCCGAAGCGCGCAGGCCGCCCATCAAACTGTACTTGTTGTTGGAAGACCAACCCGCGAGCGCGATGCCGTAGACGCCGATTGAAGTGATCGCCAGCACGTAGAGCAGCCCCACGTCGAACTGCGCGACGACGAGTTTGACCACGCCGAAGAAGGGCAGGTTCATTTCCGGCCCGAACGGGTAGACGATGATCGTCATCAGCGCGCCGACGATGGCGATCATGGGCGCGAGAAAATAGACGAACTTCGTCGCCTTGTCGGGGACGATCTCTTCCTTGAAGATGAATTTCAGGAGGTCTGCGAACGGTTGCAGCAGCCCGCCGTAGCCGACGCGGTTCGGCCCGAGCCGCCCCTGAATCAGCGCGAGGATGCGCCGCTCCGCCAGCACCGTGTAGGCCACGATCATCAACACCACCACGAAAGCGATGTTGATACCGAGCATCTTCAATCCGATGTAAGTGAGTGTGCTCCAGTCCATAAGTCAAACGATGAAGTAGGAACGATGAAGCGGAAGCGAAATTCTTTACTTCATCATTCCGCGTTTCTTCTAATCACCTGCGGCGGCCGTGTTGACGGTCGCGCGCCGCAATGCCGGGTCAACGGAAATTTGATAGAGCGGCGACACGAGCACCGTGGGCGGCTTCGGGTTGCCGGCGTCGAGCAGGGGGAACTGCGGCGTCTTGCCCGTCAGCGTGCCCGGCTTGAACAGTTCGTGACCGACGGGAGGCGTCCCCTCGATCTTTTCGCCCTCGATCTTTAAGGCTTCGACCGTCGCGCGCAACTCTTCGAGCGCGGCGGTCGCCGCGCCGCCGCCTTCGGCTAACGCGTGGCGCGCCTGCACCGGCTGCGTCTCGTCTTTCAACAAAGCGTACTTCATCCCCGCGTAGGCCGTAGTGCTTCGCGCCAGTTCGAGAAAGACTTTCCCGGCCGACCACTGGAAGTCGAAATTCACCCCCGCCGCTTGCGCGAGCGCGTCGGTGATCATCCAGTCCGGCCGCGATTGATGGACGGGCGGGATGGACTGGCGCACGCGCTGGACGAGGCCGCTGTTGTTCGTGAACGTCCCGTCCGTCTCCGCGTAAGAGGCGGCGGGGAAGACCACGTCGGCGTGCCGCGTCGTCTCGGTCTCAAACATCTCCTGCACCACGAGGAAGTCCAGCTTCGAGAGCGCGTCTTCGCGCCCGGCGAGATGCCGGGGCAGGAAACTGCCCGCGACGTAGAGAGCGCGAAGCGTTGTGCCCGCCGCGTCGAGCATCCCTGCGGCGTCGAGCGCACCATTCATCAGGCCGAGGTCGTGGACGCCGACGCTGTTGTTGTAGAGCGGCAGCGGGTGGAACAGGAATCTGCGCCCCTCGCTCTCGCCGTAAGCCGTGGGGATGTTGGCGAGCGCGGTTTGCGCCGTCGCTCCTAGCTCGCCGAACATGACGACGACATCGCCCGTCGTCTCTTCGACGATGCGCCGCGCGTCAACCAACTCTTGTTGATCGACGCCCATCTTGTGCGCGGCAGTCGCATACTCGCTGCCCGCGAAGGCGAGCACGGCCGCGTCCTCCGCGCCGGGGTTCATGTGTATGAACTGTGTCGCCGCCTGTTTCAGACGGATGGGGACGCTGTTGACGATGACGAGTTTCGCGCCGCCGTTTCTGACGGCCTGCCTGATCTGCCGACCCGTGAGCGGCTGCAACTCTTCCGGTTCGCCGCCGATGACGATGATCGTCCTGGCGTGGCGTATGTCGCGGTGCGTGGCGAGGGGCGCGCTCAAAGAAGCGAAGAAGGGCGCGAGCGAGAAGGCGTCCGTGGCCGTGTAGTTGTTTGTGCCGAGAACTTCGCGCGCGAATTTCAGGAGCGCGTAGTTGGCCTCGTTCGTGAGGCGCGGGCTGCCGACGACGCCGAACGCGTCGCCGCCGTGCGCCGTTTTTGTCTCTTGCAGTTTCGCCGCCGTGTGCCGGATGGCCTCGTCCCACGTCGCCGGGATCAACTTGCCGCCCTTCTTATAGCGGATGAGCGGCGTCTTGATGCGCTCCTCGTGATTGATGAAAGGGTGCGCGAAGCGTCCCTTGATGCAGAGGAATTCGCCGTTGATGCCGTTGACGTAGCGGTCACGCGCGACGGAGCGCATCACCTCGCCCGCGCGCGACCCCAGAGACATCTGGCAGCCGTCGGAGCAGAAGTTGCAGGTCGTCACCGTCTGCGATAGTTCCCAGGGGCGCGCCTGGTGGCGGTAGGTGGCGTCGAGGAGCGTGCCCGTCGGGCAGACTTCGATGCAGTTGCCGCACTGCGAGCAGTTAAGCCAGCCGTCGAACGTGCCGATAACGGTGTTCGCGCCGCGCCCGCCTGCCTCGATGGCGTCCTCGCCCATCCACTCGTCGCAGACGCGCGTGCAGCGTTTGCACAGAATGCAACGCTGCGGGTCGTTGGCGACGATGGGCGAGAGGAATTTTTCGGGGTAGTAGTTTTTCTTCTCCTGAAAGCGTTCTTCGAGGCCGCCCCAATCGAAGACCATCTCCTGCAACTCGCATTCGCCGCCGCGGTCGCACACGGGGCAGTCGAGCGGGTGGTTCGCCAGCAGGAATTCCACCATCCCGCGCTGCGCCTTCTCGATCTCCTCGCTCTCGGTCGTGACGCTCATGCCGTCCGTGCAGGTGATCGTGCAGGATGTTTGCAGCTTCGGCATCTTCTCGATGCGCACAAGGCACATGCGGCAAGAGGCTTGCAGCGCGAGGTCTGCGTAATAACAGAAGGAGGGAACGGCGTGCCCCTTCTCGCGGCACACGTCTATGAGGCGCGCGCCTTTCTCCACCTCGTAGAGGTTGCCGTTGATCGTGACTTTAATAAGTTCGGTAGCCATGCTTTTAAATTAACGAATCGTGACTTCTAGTGTGTAGCGCGCCGTTACGTCCGTGCCGATACTGATCTGATATTCACCATCCTCCGGCAATTCGCCCGCCCAATCCCACGCGCCGTCAGAGAGGCGGTCGGTCGGCGCGTAAACCGTGAAGGAAGTCTTTTTACCCGCGACGAGATGGACGCTCATCCGCTGCCCCCGGCGCGCGCGGAAATAATAGTCGTGGCTCGTGCAGAGTTTGATCCTGTCTCGAACTACGGCCGTCGTCCGCCCGCGCCCGAAGCGCAACTGTTTTCGGACGGGCACATCCGTGCCCCGACATTGTCCCGCCGCGACCGGCGCAAAACTTTCGGCCGACACGGGCTGGACGGGCACGCACCCGGCCACGAGCGCGAGCGAGAGGACGAACGCTCTAGTTCTTTTCATCGGTCGCCATACCGTCAATTTCTTCCGCCGCCCTGTCAGCCGCCCGCCATCGTCGGCAACGCTTCGGTCTTGGCGAGCGGCGCGAGATGGCGTCGGAAGTCTTCGGGAAACTTCTTGATGGCCGACTGGATAGGCCACGAGGCCGCGTCGCCGAGCGGGCAGAACGACTTGCCCTCGATGTTGTCGCACAGGTCTAAGAGCAACTGCGCGTCGTCCGCCTTGCCTTCGCCGCGCGCGATGCGTTTGAAGACTTTGACGAGCCAGTCTGTGCCTTCGCGGCAGGGCGTGCACCAGCCGCACGATTCGTGCTTGTAAAACTCCGTCAGGTTTTTAGTTGACTCGAAGATGTCCACCGTGTCGTCCATCACGATGAAGCCGCCCGAGCCGACCATCGAACCGGCGGCCACAAGTCCCTCGTAGTCCATCGTCACTTTCTTGCCCACGATGTCCGACGCGGGCATGATGTAGACGCTCGACCCGCCGGGAATCACTGCCTTTAGTTTCCGCCCGTTCGGGATGCCCTGACAGTCTTCCATGATGAACTTTTCCATGTCGGAGTAGCCCATCGGCAACTCGTACACGCCGGGGCGGTTGACGTGGCCGCTCACAGACCAGAGCTTCGTGCCGCCGCTCTTCTCCGTGCCCAACTTCTGGTAGGCCTCGCCGCCCATCCTGATAATGTCCGGCACGGCCGTCAATGTCTCGACGTTGTTCACGACCGTCGGGCAGCCATAGAGGCCGGCGACGGCGGGGAAGGGCGGCTTCATGCGCGGGTGGCCGCGCAAGCCTTCGAGCGAGTTCAACAGCGCGGTCTCTTCGCCGCAGATGTACGCGCCCGCGCCCGAATGCGTGTAGACCTCGCAGGCGAAGTCCGTCCCCAGAATTTTGTCGCCGACCAGGCCCGCCGCGCGCGCCTCTTCAATCGCGCGATCCATGATCTCGATGAGATAGCGGTATTCGCCGCGCGTGTAGATGTAGCAGGTCTTCGAGCCGAGCGCGTAGGCGGCGATGAGCATGCCTTCGATCAGCATGTGCGGGTCGCGCTCCATGATGTAGCGATCCTTGAACGTGCCCGGCTCGGACTCGTCTGCGTTGCAGACGACGTACTTCGGCTTCGGCGAATCCTTCGGCACGAAACTCCACTTCATCCCCGTGGGAAAACCCGCCCCGCCGCGCCCGCGCAAGGCAGATTTCTTCAGCTCGCCGATCACGTCGTCCGGCGACATGCCGTTCAAAACCTTGCCGAGCGACTCGTAGCCACCGTGCTTCCGGTAAGTTTCGAGCGACTCGGAACGCTCCAGGGCGACGCGGGCGAGTTGTAGCGGTTCGCAACCGATGGCACCGATAAACATATTCTTCACAGGAGACGAAAACTTTACTTATTTGAATTTCATTAAACCTTCGGGGAACTCTAGCGCACGCCGTTCGAGAGTTGATTGCTGCGACAACGCTCGATCAGTTCGTCCACCTTCTCCGGCGTCAGGTTCTCGTGATAATCGAAACCGATCTGCATCATCGGGGCTGTGCCGCACGAGCCGAGGCATTCGACCTCGGAGAGCGAAAACTGCCCATCCTTGCTCGTCTCGCCCGGCTTGATGCCGAGGCGGCTCGTGCAGTGTTCCGTGATCTTGTCCGCGCCGACGATCTTGCACGAGAGCGTGCGGCAAACTTGCAGGTGATACTTGCCGACCGGCTCCGTGTTGATCATCGAGTAGAAGGTCGCCACCTCCCAGATGTCCGTGACGCGCACGCCCAGGCGGTCGGCCAGATAGGCCACGCCGGGCTTATCCAGATAGCCGCGCTCGCGCTGCACGATGAACATGAGCGGCAGGATCGCCGAACGCTTCAACGGATACTTCGCCAGATGCCCGTCAATCTCCGCCTCGACCGCCTCGGAAAACGTGGCGATCTCGTCAGGCACGGGCGCTTCCTGCGGCAGTGGGTTGTTGGGCGTGAACTGTTTACTCATAAGTCAGGAGTCAGTAGTCAGGAGACAGAATTCAGAATAAGTGTTTTTAGTTTTCATTCTGATTTCTGAATTCTGTCTCCTGTATTCTCATCTATCAATTTCGCCGAGCACGATGTCGAGCGAGCCGATGATGGCGACCACGTCCGCGACCATCTCGCCCTCGGCCATGTGCGGCAGGGCGGAGAGGTTGATGAACGACGGGCCGCGAAAGTGTACGCGCGCGGGTTTCGGCCCGCCGTCCGATCTCACGTAGCAGCCGAGTTCGCCCTTCGAGCCTTCAATCGGGTGATAGATTTCGCCGGCCGGCACGTTGAAGCCTTCGGCCACGATCAGGAAGTGGTGAATGAGCGCGTCCATGTGCGTCTTCATCGCCTCGCGATCCGGCAGCACGACCTTCGGCGCGTCGGCCTTCACCGGCCCCGGCCGCAGACGGCCGAGAGCCTGCCGCGCGATCTTCAGAGACTCGCGCAGTTCGCGCATGCGAACTATGTAACGCGCCCACACGTCGCAACTCTGCTCGACCGGAACTTCGAAATCATAAGTTTCATAACCCGTGTAAGGGTTCGTGCGCCGCACGTCTATGGCGACGCCCGAGCCGCGCAGGCATGGGCCGGTGACGCCCATGTCAATCGCGTCTTCGGCCGTGATGATGCCGACGCCCTGCGTGCGCGTCTGGAAAATCCGGTTGCCTGAGAGCAACGTCTCGAATTCGTCAACGGCCTTCGGGAACTTATCTATGAACTGCTGCACGCGCCGCTCGAAGCCCGCGGGCAAGTCCATCATCAGACCGCCGATGCGGAAGTAGGAAGGCGTCAGCCGTCCGCCCGAAGCGGCTTCGATCAAGTTCAAAATCTTTTCGCGCTCGCGGAAGGCGTAGAAGAAGACGGTCATCGCGCCGATGTCGAGCGCGTGCGTGCCCAGCCAGACCATGTGCGAGGCGATGCGCTGCAATTCGCACATCAACACGCGAATCACCTGCGCGCGCTCGGGGATTTCGAGGCCGAGCAGTTTCTCCACCGCCATCACGTAACAGAGGTTGTTGCCGAGCGGGTTCAGGTAGTCCATCCGGTCGGTGATGACGATGCCCTGCTGATATTTCTTGTACTCGAACAGCTTCTCCATCCCCGTGTGGAGGTAGCCGATGTCGGGCGTACACTTCACGACCATCTCGCCGTCGAGCACGAGTTCGAGACGCAGGACACCATGCGTCGAAGGGTGCTGCGGCCCCATCGAGATCGTCATCTGCGTGTCGAAAGGCTGATCGACAACCTCGAACTGCGGCGGTAGATTTGCTGCAACCATAAGAATTCAGTGACGAGTGACAAGTGACGAGTGACGAGACAAGATAAAGTGTTTGGTTTTTAACTTGTCACCTGTCACTTGTCACCCGTCACTTAGCTAAGACTGTACGGCTCGTAGCCGCGCAGCGGAAAGTCTTTGCGAAGCGCGTGTCCCTGCCAGTCGTCGGGCAAAAGGATGCGCCGCAGATCGGGATGGCCTTCGAAGCGTACGCCGAACATATCGAAGGTTTCGCGCTCGTGCCAGTTGGCCGTGCGCCAGACGCCCGTCACGGTCGGCACGCTCGCGTCTTCTTCGCCGAGCACCACCTTTAAGCGCAGGCGGTGAAATTTCGTCGTGGAAAAGAGATGATAGTTGACCTCAAATCGCGGGTCTTCCTCCGGCCCGCGATCAACGCCACAGATGTCCGCGAGCAGGTTGAACCCGAAATCCGGCGCGGTCTTCAGGTACTCGCACAACTCGACGATCTGTTCGCGCGGCACGACCAACGTGATCTCGCCGAACGCCTGAATCACTTCCGATACCGCATCGGCGTGCGTCGCTTGCAGCGCGGAGATCAACTGCGACCCCGCCTGATCCTTCAACGGTTCATCCGCCGCCTGCTCAGCTATCGCCTGTTCGCGCTCAATATCTTTGCTCATAAGAAATCAGTGACCAGTGACAGGTGACGAGTGACAAGCCGAAGACAAGTGTTTGATTTTAACTTGTCACTTGTCACTCGTCACTGCTCTAAGATGAACGCCGTCGCTCGTGCCTTGATGGAATGGTGTAGGGGCGCGAGACGTTTGCTTTTTCGTCCGCGTCCTGCGCCGCCGCTTCGTTCAGAGCGGAGATGCCGGAGCCGGGCAGCGTCCCCGGCGGGACGGCTTCGCGCGCCTGCTCGGTCGGAATGTCGCGCCGGTCGCGCAGTGATTCTTTCATTACCTTATCCTGCAACATCATCACGGCATTGATGAGCATCTCCGGGCGCGGCGGGCAGCCAGGGACGTACACGTCCACGGGCACGATCTTGTCCACGCCCTGCACGATGGCGTAATTGTCGAAGACGCCGCCCGACGTGGCGCACGCGCCCATCGAGATGACCCACTTCGGTTCGGGCATCTGATCGTAGATGCGACGCAGCACCGGAGCCATCTTGCGCGAGACGCGACCCGAGACGATCATCACGTCGGCCTGCCTGGGGCTGGCGCGGAAGACCTCCGAGCCGAAACGCGCGAGGTCGTTGCGCGCGCTCGTCGCGTTCATCATCTCGATGGCGCAACAGGCGAGGCCGAAAGTCGCCGGCCACAGAGAAGATTTGCGCGCCCAGTTGACGAGTGCATCGAGTTTCGTCGTCAATACTTCCGGCAACGCTTCCGCGATCTTATTTTCCAGACCCATGTGAACAACTCCTAAACCGCTCTTAAGCTTTAGGCTGCGGCGCGATGTTCCAACTCCGCCCTGCGGCCTTCCTTCAAAGCCAGCGCGCGCGCTTCGGCCTCTGCCTCGGTGCGCGCCCGCTCGTTCCAATCGAACAAGCCCTTCTTCAACACGTAGACGTAGCCGACGAGCAGCAGCACGACGAACAGCATCATCTCGATGTAGATCAAATTCCTCATCGCCCCGCCCTGCGCCGCGAGCGACTTGAAGACCACCGCCCACGGCATCAGGAAGATCAACTCGATGTCGAAGAGGATGAAGATCATCGCGATCAGGTAGAACTTGACCGAGAAGCGCTCGCGCGCAGACCCCACCGGGTCTTTGCCGCACTCGTAGGGCATCAGCTTCGTGCGCGTCTGCTTGCGCTGCCCGACGAGTTGCGAGAGCAGGATGTTGCCGCCCGCGAAACCACCCGCGACGAGAAACATCAGCAGGATGGGCAAGTAGTCTTTCAGGTCGAAATTACGCACACCGGCCTCCCGTCAGCTTGTGCTGAAAAGAGCGTAAAAGCCGCTCTAAAACTAGATTGAGAATGATGGCACAAAGTCATGTTAGTGCAAGGTCTAAAGGGTGTCAAGGGAGTGAGCGCGCCGCCGAAAAGCCCCGTTTACCGGGAGATTGACCCTCTTCGGAGGGCTATGTTACTGTCTGAAGCGGCGACCCCGTCGGCAATTCTTGAGTAGCATTTTACCTCCGCCACCGCGCCCGCGCGCTTTCCTGAAAATCGTCGTGATCACCGGCTTCAACACGGATATTGAGTTTGACGGCGTCGTGTACCACGTTCAGACGGAAGACAAAGGACTCGACACGCCGTTGATCCTGTCGCTCGTCTACGTCGGCGGCGCGATACTGGCGAGCAAGCGCGCGCCCTATCAAGACCTCATCAACGAGGGCTTCGACCCGCTCGTCCTGACCGAACGCCTCCAACGCCAGCACAAGCTCATCTGCGCCGCCGTCAAGGCCGGCCGCATTGAAGACCTCAAACGCCTGTCGCCACGCGACACGGGCGACGCTGCCACCGCAGCAGCACCGCCCGCGCCTAAACCCGTGGCGGCGAAAGCCACGCCGAAGGCACGGGAAATTGCCCCGGCGGTAGTGGTGGCCGATGCGGGCGCGCCCAAATTTCAACAGGCCGAAGAAGAGACGGACATCCTCGCTCTGGAAGATGTCCCGGCCGTGGTTGCGCCGCCCGTGAGCCAGCCGCAACCGCCTGCCATACCGCATGCCATACCGCCTGCCAAAAAGCCCGTCGAGCCTGCACGCCTCGTCGGCAAGGTGGAAGACGAGTTTATACAGGTGGAAGCCGAAGGCGCGTTGCATTTGAGCCTGATGGAGGAGCGGGAATTTCACGCGGGCGAGGTTGTGACGATCCGCATCCGTGTCAGTCGGGGCGCGGGCGACGGCCGCGTGCCGGCGGCAAACGTGCCGGTGACGGTTAAAGTTCTCGGCACGGAGTTTCGCCCCTTGATTTTGACCACGCGTTCCGACGCCGACGGAGTGGCGACCATTCATGCGTGGCTGCCGCGCTTCACCAAGGGTCGCGCGGCGGTGCTCGTGCGCGCCGCCCTCGACGGCTTCACGGCCGAACTGCGCCGCGTCATCCACCAGCCTTGAGAGGGAAAATTGTGCGCGTTCAGGTCAACGGGGAAATTCGCGAACTGCCGGGAGAACTCACGCTCGACGAACTCGTCCGCCAACTTGCGCTCGCGCCCGAACGGCTCGCCATGGAACTCAACCGCGAAGTCGTGCGCCGCGCACGCTGGGCTGAGACTGTGGTGCGGGAAGGTGATCAGATTGAAATCGTCCACTTCGTAGGGGGCGGCGGCGCGTGCGACGCGTAATAAAGTTTGCGCGTCGCGGAATGAAATTCTGCGGCCGGCCGGTTTTTAGAACCCTGCCGCGCCGGTCGCCGTATAATAACTCCGGCTGGCACTCGCGAGCGGCGCGGCGTCCAAAGTGGCCGTCGCGCTCGCCGCCGGAAAACGAGCCGCTCAGGCGTCAAACGTGATCGCCCTTTTCATCATCGCATTCGCCCTGCTCGCTGCAACCGCATACACACTTTATCGCAGGCAGCACGCGTCATCCGACTACCCGGCGCAACTCGGAACGAGATCCCCGTCGCCGCGCAGCCTGTTCGACGCCCCTGAGGCACACACGGAACACAAGCTTCTCCTCGCGGCTCAGGCGAGCAGAGAAGCGGATGCGCGCAAAGCGACGCTCCTGAAACGCGCGTCGGAAGGCGACCTGACAGCTCTCGCCGAAGCGCACCGCGCCGCGAACCCCGCGCTTTATGCCTGTGTCCTCGACGGCCTGCTCGATTGGGCGGCTGATGCGGAAACACGCTTGCGCGCGCTCGCTTCGTTCGTCGCGGGCGACACGGATTTACGCGGAAGCCCACGCCTCGCCACAGCCTACATGAAACTCTGGCATGAGCATCCCGACCGCCTGCGCACGGCTCAACTGATCCATCTCGCCGCGCTCTCGGACGACGCGGAGACGTTCGAGCGCACCGTCGTCGCGGCGACCGACGCCTCACGCGCGGGTCGTCTCATAGATGTCGGGCGCGCGGAGTTGCGCGCGCTCGTGGACAGCGAATACTGGGTTTTGAGTTCCGATGCGCGTCGCACGGGCGCGGGCTTCGCGTTGAAAGAACGCCTCGCCGCCCTGCGCGGTGAATCGGCGGCCGGTCGAGAATCGGAGTCTCCGAATGTAGAAAGTTGATCTGAGGTACGAACCGGGGCGGGCGGTTTCGCGTGTGCCTGCGGCGCACGCCTGAGTTGACTCTTTAACCGTTGCATCGCAACAAAGGAAGCGACATGGACATCAACGATCTCTTCAACAATATGCCCCTCCTGATTTTCCTCGGCATCGTGGCTCTCGTCGTGCTGATCCTCCTGAGCAAGATGTTCGTCAACGTCGGCGGGCGAGAAATCGCCATCAAGGAGCGTCGTTATCTGGGCGCGAAGATGCCGCCGGGGCGCGTCGTCGCCACCGAGGGCGAAGTCGGCATACAGGCCGACGTGCTCAAGCCCGGACTGCACCTCATCAAGTGGCCTTTCGAGAACGTGGTGCGCAAAGTGCCGCTCATCGAAGTCGGCGCGGAGGAACTGGGCATCATCGAGGCCGTGGACGGCGAGCCGATGCCGCCCGGACGCATCTTCGCCCCCGACCGTGCGGAAAACGCGCACAACAATTTTCAAGACCCCATCGCCTTCATCAAGCGCGGCGGCGTCAAAGGCATTCAACTGCGCACGCTCCCGCCCGGCCTGTGGCCGATTCATCCTTACCTGTTCCGCGTCTCGGTGGCGAAGGCGACCGTCATCCCGCCGGGCAAGGTTGGCGTCGTGACGGCGGCCGACGGCGATCAACTCGACGCAGGCCGCCTGCACGGCAAGGCCATCGAGGATCATCGCAACTATCAGGACGCAGAGGAGTTCATTGCGAGCGGCGGCCAGAAAGGGCCGCAGGTTGAAATCCTGACGCCGGGCACTTACCGCATCCTCACGCAGTCCATCTCCGTCGAGAACGGCACGGAGACCAAACATGGCCTCTTCTTCGTGCGTCACTACGATGCAACGGTCATCAACGAGAACCAGATCGGTCTCGTCGAAGCCCTCGACGGCGCGCCCCTCGACCCGCGCGACTACGTGGCGACGCCCGTGCAGGGTCACGACAATTTTCAGGACTGCAACGAGTTCATCACGGGCGGCGGCCAGCGCGGCCCGCAGAAGGACATCCTGCTGCCCGGCACTTACTACATCAACCCGCTCGTCTTCAAAGTGATCCCGGAATCGGCGAAGGAAGTGAAGCCGGGCGAGGTGGCCGTCATCGTCTCGAACATCGGCAAAGACCCCGGCGAGGAGATCCGGCGTCTGATGGCGGCCAAGGTGCGCGAGCGGATGGAGCGCGAGGAGCAGGCGCACGTCGAGCAGGCCGCCGCGCGCCTCGATAAACTCGGCGACGAGCAGCGCGGCGTGGCGGAGATACAGGAAGACCTCCTCTCCGGCGACCCGGCCGACCGCCGCCTCGACGAGGGCGCGCACGAAGCCTATGTCGTGCCCGACGGCTACCGCGGCATACAGGAGATCGTGGTCGGCCCCGGCCGCTACTACCTCAACACGCTCGCCCTCACGCCCATCGTCATCCCGACGACGAACCAGACCGTCGAGTGGACGGCGGGCGAGGTGAATCAATCGTTCAACCCGTTCGAGGTGATCTCGAAAGACGGCTTCACGATGCAGCTCGAAGTGCGCGTCGTGTTCCGCGTCAAGCCGGAAGACGCGCCCTTCATGGTCGCCAAGATCGGCTCGATTGATAAGCTGATCCAGAACGTGATGCACCCGCTCATCGATTCGATCTTCCGCAACCAGGCTTCGGAGTCGTCGGCGATGGCCTATTTGCAGAACCGGCACGAGGAGCAGGAGCGCGCCGAGGCGCGCGTGCGTGCGCACCTGTTGAAGTATCACGTCGATGTCGTCAACGTGCTCATCTGCCACATCCACCTGCCCGCCGAGTTGATGAAGACGCAGACCGAGAAGATTCTCGCCGAGCAGCGGCAGAACATGTACGACGCGCAGCGCGAGGCCGAAGAGAAGCGCATCCAACTCGCACGCATCAGCGCGCAGGCCGACAACCAGAAAGACCTGATGGCGGCCACCGTCGGCGTTGACATCGCAGGCAAACGCTCCGAGCAGCGCAAGGCCGAGGCCGACGGCGAGGCGCACTACATTCTCGCCACCGGCAAGGCCGAAGCCGAGAAGGTGCGCCTGATGGGCGAGGCGCAGGGCGTCGCCTATCACGAACAGGTCAACGCGCTCGGCGCACAGGGCGTCGCGCTCGTCGAAACTTTAAGAGTGATCGGCGAGAAGGGCGTCCGCATCACGCCCGACGTGTTGGCGACGGGCGGCGGGGACGGCGGCGCGGGCGGCGGCCTCGGCACGCTCCTCCTGATGAACCTCTTCCGCGACCGTCTCCCGGGCGGCGGCGAGAACGGGACGAAGCTGGCGAGCGGCGACGGCGCAGTGAACGGCGGGAACGGGTCGAAGTTGAAGGGGTAAAACCCGGACGAGTTGTAGCCCGAATGGAGCGGCGTTGCATTTTGCGCGCCGCTCCCTTTGCCGTTCACGGTTGATTAGTTGCTATAATCCGGAATCACGACGGGCGGAAATATTTCAACCAGATATGTCAACTACCTTAACCACATCAACAGAGACTTTCGAGATCGGCGGGCGCGCTTTTCAATCGCGCCTGATCATCGGGACGGGGAAGTATCGCAGCTTCGAGGAGATGAAGGCGGCGCATCGCGCGTCGGGCGCGGAGATGGTGACGGTGGCCGTGCGTCGCGTGCCGCTCGACCGCAGCAGCGAATCCTTCCTCGATCACCTCGACCCCGCGCTCGCCATCCTGCCGAACACCGCCGGATGCTACACGGCCGAAGAGGCCATCCGTACCGCACGCCTCGCGCGCGAAGCCCTGAACACCGATCTCATCAAACTCGAAGTTATCGGCGACCAGACGACGCTCTTTCCCGATAACGAGCAGACGTTAGAGGCCGCGCGCGTGCTCGTCCGCGAAGGCTTCACGGTGCTGCCGTATTTCAGCGACGACCTGATCATGGCGAAGAAGTTGCTGGACGCGGGCTGCGCCGCCGTGATGCCGCTTGCCGCGCCCATCGGTTCCGGCCTCGGCGTGCAGAACCCCGCGAACCTCTTGATCATGCGCGAGCAGTTGCCGGGTGCGACGATCATCGTTGACGCGGGCGTCGGCACGGCGAGCGACGCGGCCATCGCGATGGAACTCGGCGCGGACGCAGTGCTCATGAACACCGCGATTGCCGAAGCGCGCGACGCCGCGCTGATGGCCGACGCCATGCGCCTCGCCATCCGCGCCGGACGCCTCGCCTACCTCGCCGGGCGCATGCCGAAACGCCTCTACGCCAGCGCGTCCAGCCCTCTGGCAGGCGTGGTCAGGTGAGCCGGGTTTTTCATTTATGAGCAGCGACGCCCCCAAACCTCCCTTCAAATCGGTTGAAGTAAACATCTTCAATCAGGTTTACAGCCTGCGCACCAACCGCGAGGTCGAGCACATCAGACGCATCGCCGGATTGGTGGACGAGCGGATGCGCCTCATCTCCGGCCACACGACGGCGCACGACCTCGCCAAGATCGCCATCTTCGCCGCGCTCAACATCGCCGACGAGTTGAGCGATACGCGCGAGCACTACGAAAGAGAGTTGGGAAAACTACTCACACGCCAGTCCACGGAAAGTGAAGCAGTTGACGAGACGGACGAAATCGGCGAGCCGGAACATCCCGTAGAAACCGCGACCGACGATGCCCCGAAGTCCGTGGAGCGTCAGTCATGGTTTGAAGATATTTTCGACTCGCCGGAATCCGACGCCGCAAAGGGCGGCCGGGGCGAGCGTCTCAGCAGTAAAGTCTCCGCCAAACTCCAAAGCCTCCGCCAGCAGCCCAGGCAGGAAACTTCCTTCTCTATCGAAGAAGACGATTAATACAGCAGTGACGAGTGACAAGTGACGAGTGACGAGTGACGAGAGAAGGCGCGAACAGCTAGATGCTGCTGAGCTTTCTTCGGAGAGCATTGAGCATTCTCCTCAACTCGGTTAAAAGTTCAAATGCACTTTGAGCCTGTGCCGGTGTGCAATAACTCAGTTGGACGGCCATTATCAGTTGTGTGTCCAGTTCCGCAACTGAGCCTTCTGCGTGAGAGATGAACTGAACAAATTCTCCCTTTGTATGGCGTGCCTGCCCCTCGGCTATGTTCGATGGTATCGAAACCGCTGCCCTGCGCATCTGCGACACAAGCCCAAACTTCTCACCCGCTGGAAAGCCGCCCGTGATTCGATACACCTGCTTCACCAAAGCGATTCCTTTTTGCCACACAAGCAAATCTTTATAACTACTTGTCTTTCGCTCGTCACTTGTCACTCGTCACTGCTTTTAAGGATTTGCCGCTTTCGGGCTGACGGTTGAGGCCGTGCCGTTGCGGCGAAAATCGGTCGAGTTGTTGTTCGTGTCGGCCGCGTTGGGGCTGCGGATGAGATCGTTCGTCGTGCCGCTCGTGAACCTGAACAGCGTTCCTTCGCCGTAAGCGCTGAAGGTCGCCGACGGGGGCGTCGAGCCTCCCTGATACGCCAGTCCGTCCAGATGCACGCCGCCCAACTCGATCTTGATTCCGCCCGTCGTGTTGTTGAGATCGAAATTGCTCGCGCCGGTGTTGAAGTCCACGGGCTGGCCGAAGGTGTCCGCACCGCCCGCGATGAGAAAATAGCCGTGCGGTTGAATCAGGAATTTGTCGCCCGCCGCATTTGCGAGCACGAGCGATTGAGGAGCGTTGCCCGTGCCGGATGGGCGAAACGTGATGACGAGACCTGTGATGTCGAGCGTCTGCCCGGTCGGGTTATAAAGCTCTACGAAATCCCTGCGCGCCTGCGTGCCGGACGTGGCGAAGGCGACGAGCGCCTCGTTGATGATGACTTGCCCCGCCGAAGGAGCGGGCGGCGCGGTGACGGTCAGAGACGCGGGCGCGCTCTCGACATTCGCGGATGAGGCCGACACCCCGGTAGTTCCGGCCGCCCTCCCCGTCGCAAGGCCGCTCGAATCAATGGTTGCAACGCTCACGTCGCTCGTCGTCCAGTTGAACGCGACGCCCTGCATCTCCTGATTATTCTGGTCGTAAGCCTTCGCTTGGAACTGCTGTGTCGCGCCCGCGCCGATTGTTGCTGACCCCGGCGTGATTTCGATTCGCGTGATGCTCGGCGGCGGCGGGTTCACGTTGAGAGTCGCCGCATTGCTCGTTACGCTCCGGCCGCCGTCGGCGGCAGAGGCGATGATGTGCGCCGTGCCTGCCGCCCGGCCGCTCGCGTTGGCGCGCGCCTCGCCACTCGCCGGACTTTGCTCGACTGAATCAATCGTCGCCACCTGCGTATTATCCGAATTGAAGTTGATCGAAGAGACGGGGAACGGCCGGTCGTATTGATCGAACGCCTGTGCCGTAAATTGCTGCGCGCCGCCCGCGTTGATGGTCGCCGCAGCGGGAGACAGGAGAAGACGCGTGAGAACGGGCGGCGGAGGATTGATCGTCAGGGTGGCCGCGGCTTCAAGCCCGCCGGCGCGGGCGCGAATCAGAACGCTGCCCGCAGAGGCGGCGCGCGCCGTCGTTTCCGTTCCGCTCGCGGGCGCGACGGATGCCTTGCCCGCGTCGCTCGATTCCCAGATGAACGAGACGTTTGACACTTCGCGTTCGATACCGTCGAGCATGGCGTAAGCCCGCGCGCGGAAATTTTGCGTCGCGCCGATCTCGACCATGGCTTCCGCGGGAGCGACGACGATGCGCGCGATGGGCGGTGAATTGAAAGGCGTGCCGTCGGCGCGCGTGCCCGGCGAATAAGGGCGGGTGGCGGCGCCGGTCGCGAGCGTGTGGGCGATGAAGTCGCCGCCCACAGAATCCGAAGCGGCGTCGGGCGAACGCGTCAACGATTGATCGCGCGGCGCGGCAGGCGTGCCCGCCGTGGCTGCGTCGTAACTTTGAGAGGTGATCGTGATCTCCGCATCGCCGACCGTAAGCTTGAGCGAGACAGTGTCGCCCGAGTCGTTCAAACCGAGCGATGCGGCGGTGAAGAGACTTGTGCCGCCGAAGGCCGGATCGTCACGCGGCGGCGCGCCGCCACCGAAGAGGACGACAGGGCTTCCGGCCGGGAGAATCGTGCCCGCAGGGAAGGTGAAACGCTTCGCGGTCGCGTCCGAGACGAAGATGCCGGAGATGTCTACGGGCGACTGAGAATAGTTCAGCACCTCTATGAACTCGTCGTCGTCCGGGTTACGAACTCCGTCGCGGTTGGCGTCGCCTTCGACCGTATCCGTCGCCGGGTCGTCGGGCGGCACGTCGGCGGATATTTCGTTCAGGACGACGGGGACGCGCACTTCGAGCGATGCCTGACCCGCGACCGTGCCGCCCGCGCCGTCGGAGGTTGATGCCGTAATCGTCGTCGTGCCGACGCCGCCCGCGCGCGCCAGCCCCGCCGGATTAATCGTCGCTATCGAAGTGTTGCCGGAAGACCACGAAAAATTCGCGTCGCTCAAGGGACGCCCGTCGGGGTCGAAGGCTTGCGCGCTGAATTGAAGCGTGCCGCCGCGATTGACGGAGGCCGTGAGGGGAGCAACTTCCACGCGCGCAACTTTCGGCCGGGGCGCGAGCACGCTGAGCGTCGCGGGCGTTGACTGAACGCCGCGCGCCGTGGCCGTGATTTGTGTGTCGCCCGCAGCGTGCGTTTGCGCGAGGCCGTTGCCGTCAATCGTCGCTACAGTTGTGTCGCCCGATTGCCAGCGGAAGATGACACCTTGTAACTCAAGGCCGTTCGCGTCGAGAGCGCGCGCCGTGAACTGTTGTTGCGTTCCGCGTTCGATGGTCGCGGCCGGGGGCGCGACTTCGATGCGTGCGATTGGGGCGGTGCCCGGAAAGGGCGTCGCATCGACGCGCGTGCCCGGCGAGAAGGAACGTCCGCCGCTCGCGGTTTCGTGCATGACGAAATCGCCCGAGACATCCGGTGCGCGCGTGAGCGATTGATTGCGGTCGCCGTCGGGTTCGCCCGCACCGCCGTAGGCTAATTGCTCAATCGTTGTGCCGGTCGCGTCGAGAAGTTTAACGATGCTCCCGCCGTTTGCGAGAGAGAGTCCTCCGGTCGAGGCGGTCTGGACGAGCGCGCCCGCAAAGGCGGGATGCGCGGGGTCGAACGTGGCCGCCTGCGCGCCGCCGAACACGATTACGCTCATGCCGGGCGCGACGACGGTGTCCGCCGCGAAGGTGTGGCGCACCGTGTCCGCGCCGCCGCTGCCGCGAGTCGTGAGTTGATAACCGCCGAGGTTCAGATCGAACGTCGAAGCGTTGACGAGTTCGATGAACTCGTCCTGCGTCGAACTGCGTGCGCCGTCGCGGTTGGCATCGCCCGCCGCGCCGTCGGGCGGGTCGGCGAGGATTTCGTTGAGGACAAGCGTGAGCGGGTAGATTGTGAGCCGCGCCGTCGCCGATAGTTCAGCGGACGCGGCCGTGATCATTACCGTTCCGGCGCGTAAGCCGCGCACAACGCCGGACGCATCAATGTCGGCGATCTCCGTGTCGGACGAACTGAAAGCGACGGGCGCATTCACGATCTCAAGGCCGTCGGCGTCTCGCACCGAAGCCACA
This sequence comes from Pyrinomonadaceae bacterium, assembly GCA_036566625.1. GTDB lineage: Bacteria > Acidobacteriota > Blastocatellia > Pyrinomonadales > Pyrinomonadaceae > JAIVJZ01. The sequence goes on along the minus strand of DATCWB010000167.1, from coordinate 4,267 downwards.
AAACGCACAGACCGGCCGACGCCCGCCGAGGCCGACGCAGGTTCGAGAGTAATGCGGGCGGCGCGGCGCGCGCCTTTGAAATTGATATTTGTCGGATTGCTTTCGCGCCCGTCGGCGCGCACGACGAGCGGAACGACACCCGCCCCGGCAAGCGAGCGCGTGAGCAGTACGTGTATCTCGTCCAGACCGGGCAGGTCAGGCGAAGGCAGAACGTGTTCAACCGTCAACGCGCGACCGCCGATGTGGACGCCGACGGACTGCGCGTGCCGCACGCCGGTCGAAAAGATGATCAGCCGTCGCGGGCGGTCTGCGTCGTCAACGGGGTCGAAGGGGCTGCGCAGGAACGTCTGCGCGTCGAGCGCGATGGCCGCGCCGCTGCCGTCGCCAGCCTCCGTGAAGACGCCGGGTGCGGCGCGCAGCACCGTGACAAACGCGCGCGACTCGTGGCCGTCGTGATTGCGTACCGAGACTTGCGCCGTGCCAGTCTCGGTCTCGGGCGGCACCTGGAAATTGATCTGCGTGGGCGAGGCGTAAAAGAGTTGCGCGCGCCGCCCGTTGACGCTGAGCGACGCGCCGCCGAGCGACTGCGGAAATGCGCCGTCGTCACGCCGCCGCGCTTGCGTGGCGTTGAGGGCAAGGTTTACGCCCGTCACAATCGCGATTTGACCGGGCGCGATGGCCGTCGTGTCGCCGGGTTCTTTGCCGAAGGACGCGCCGTGTAGAACTCGCAGGTCGTTGGAATGGGACGTGCGCGCGTCGAGAGTCGCCAGATAAATCTCGGAGTTGTTGGCAAACTCGGCGTCCGAAATTGTTTCGGTCAGCACACGCGGGAAGTTGAAGGCGACGAGAGAGCCGTCTTCGTTCAGAGAAGAGACCACTTCGGCCGTCGCGCCGGGGGGTGCGTTCGTGACGCGGGAAAATTTACGGGTGGGCAGGTCGTAGAGATACAACTCGACGCTCGCGTCCGTGTTGCCGCCGTTAACGTTGCGCCGCGTGGCGAAAGCGACGCGCGAGCCGTCGCCGCTGATGGTCGGGTGAAGCGGAACATCCGTGGCGCGCGAGCCGAGAGCGGTGAGTTGCCGGATTTGATCGTTGCGCCCGTCGTAGAGAAATACCTGCGTCGTCCGCGCCGCCGTCTGCGACGAATAGACGACGCGCAGCCCGTCCGTGCTGATCGCGCGGCCGTAGGTCAGAGACAAGCCCTCGACATCGGCCGCAATGACGCGCGTTGAATTACCGGCGCGCTCAAACAACATCAAATCACGCGCCGTAGAAGCCGCGCCGCCCGTCGCCTGCGCATCGCGTATGAAGGCGACGCGCGAGCCGTCGCCGCTGATCCTGGCATCGGTTGAGCCGGTAGCGTCGGCCGTTGCGGTGAGTTGTGTGGTGGCGCGGGTCGTGGTGTCGTAGAGGAATATTTCGAGGTTCGCGTCGGGGTTTGTGCCCGTGAGGTCGCGGTTGGAGGCGAAGGCGACGAATGAGCCGTCGTCGGAGATCGAGGGTTGGAAATTTCCGTCGGCGGTGGGCTGCGCGTGGTCGCGCGGCGACGTGTGCGTGATCTGTTGCAAACGCTCGTCGGCGTAGAGAAATATCTCCGAGTTGCCGTCGGCGTTTTCGCCGGTCGGATTTTCGCGGCTGGCGAACGCAATGCGCGAGCCGTCGCGCGACATGGCCGGGGCTGGCGCGCGCGAGGCCGCCATGTCCGTGAACACGGCGCGCTCTCCCGCGAGGTCGGCGCGCAGAGCATGAAAGCCCGTTCCGCCGTTCGCGCCGGTCAGGCGAGCGGTTGATTCAAAAGCGATTCGCCGCCCGTCGCCGCTGAGGGTGGGGTTGAGGTTGAGAGCGTGCTCGGGCGTCACGGTGATGCGGCGCAACGCGTCGTTTTGCGAGCGCACGGCCGCGACCAACAGGCAGAAGGCGAGCGCGGAGAGGAGTGAGGCGAAGAGTAGTCTCGCGTGAGGGTTCAAGGTCGTGCTCCCGCCGGTCAGCGCAGACGGAGAGGCCGCCGGGCGCGCCGGTGCTGATGCCGTTTTTGATCGGGGCGTGAGCCGGTGGGTCGGACGCTTCGGCGAAGGGCGCGGAGAGGGTTTCGCGCCGATACCGTAAATTCGCGCGGAGCGTTAAAAATGGCGTCTGAGGTAACGCAGCCGCACGCGGGTCTCCTTGAACTTGACGCGCGGCATTTTACAACCACTCGCAAAAAATACAAGCGAAAGTTGCTGATAAAAATGTTGCAGCAGTTAACCGGCGGCTGTGGTCGTCGTCTCGGGTCGCGCGGCGAACTCCGGTAACGCCTCGAACACTTCGAGGGCGTAGCGGACGTTGTTGAAGGGGGCAGAGACTTGCACGCCCTGAATGAGTTCGCGCACTTCGAGCAGAGATTCGCGCGCGATCTGTAGCCCCTCGTCGCGGGCGGCTTCTTTGCCGATGTCGGAAGCACGGCGCATACGTTCCATGATCGAAGGCGTGACGCGGACGCCCGGCACTTCGTTGTGTAGGAACTCCGCGTTGCGGTAGGAGACGAGCGGCCAGATACCGGCGACGACGGGGATGCGCACATGCTCGATGAGTTTGAGGAAGGCGCGCAGTTGCCCCACGTCGAAGACGGGCTGCGTGATGGCGTACTCCGCGCCGGCCTCGACCTTGTACTCGAAACGCTTGATCTCTTCGTCGAGGTTGATCGCGCCGGGGTTGACGCCGACGCCGATGCAGAAAGAGGTCGGGCAGCCGATGGGGTTGTTGCCGAGGTCGAGGCCGTGATTGAGTTTGTTGACCATGTTGGTCAGGCCGATTGAGTCGATGTCGAAGACGGCCGTGGCGTCCGGGTAAGGCCCCATCTTCGGGGGGTCGCCCGTGATCAAAAGAAGGTTGCGCAAACCGAGCGCGGCCGCGCCGAGCAGGTCGGACATCATGCCCAGCAGGTTGCGGTCGCGGCAACAATAGTGGAGTACGGCTTCGAGGCCGATCTCGCGTTCGACGAGGAGCGCGGTGGCCTGTGCGCTCATGCGTGTCTGCGCGCGCGGCCCGTCGGGGATGTTGACGGCGTTGACGCCCGCGCTCTTGAGCAGGCGTATCTGATCGAGCGTCTTGGCGGCATCGCAGCCTTTGGGCGGCAGCACTTCCACGGTTGTTACGAACTCGCCGCCCGCGAGGCGTCGCGCCCAGTTGGAACGTTCCGCCAACGGCACGACCTGAATGTCTGAGGGCTGCAATTCTTCGACGCGCGCCGGCTGCCCCGATTTGAACACGGTTCGCTGCTTACGCGGCGAAGCGGCGCGCACGGCGTCGGAGATGAGCTTGATGTGCGCGGGCGTCGTGCCGCAGCAACCGCCGATAACTTTCACGCCCGCCTGAATCAGACGCTTCGCATACTTCGCCATGTACTCGGGCGAACTCATGTAAAACTGCCGCCCCTGCACGTCGCGCGGAAGACCGGCGTTGGGCTGCGCGGACAGTTTCTTGTCCGTGACGGCGCGCATCCGTTCGATGGCCGTGAGCACGTCGGCCGGGCCGACGCCGCAGTTGAGGCCGATCACGTCCGCACCCCATTCGTCGAGGCGCGTGGTGAGGACTTCGGTGGTCGTGCCGTAAGAGGTGTTGCCGTCGCCGAGGATCGTCATCTGCGCGATGACCGGCAGATCGCAGAGTTCGTGCACGGCGCGAATGGCCTGGCGTATCTCGGAGATGTCGGAGAAAGTTTCGAGGACGAAGAGATCGACGCCTCCTTCGAGAAGCGCCGAGACCTGCTGCTTGAACATCTCCTTCGCCTCGTCGAAAGAGGTCGGGCCGTAAGGCTCGATGCGCAGGCCGAGCGGGCCGATTGCGCCCGCGACATGGCAGCGTTCGCAGGCCGCTTCGCGTGCGAGACGCGCGGCCGTGATGTTGATCTCGCGCAGGCTCGCCTCCAGCCCGTACTGCTGTAAGTTGTGCGCCGTCGCGCCGAAGGTGTTCGTTTCGATCACGTCCGCGCCGGCGCGCACGTACTCCTGATGCACCTCGCGCACGAGATCGGGGTTCGTCAGATTCAACTCGTCGTAAGAGCGGTTGATATAGACGCCCTTCGCGTAGAGCTGCGTGCCCATCGCGCCGTCAAACACCATGATCTGATCGCTCGAAAGTAGGTCGCGAAAGTTTTCCATAGAGAGGCTGCCCGTTGTCCATAGTCAGTTGTCAGTTGTTCGCCCTCATCTTTAGCGACCCGCCGGGGGAGTCACAAAACAACGGACAACTGACCGCGGACAAAATTAAAAGTCCCGCGCCAAACAAC
>DATCWB010000166.1:0-3406 GCA_036566625.1 Pyrinomonadaceae bacterium | reverse complement strand
GGCCGCCCCGGCGCGGGAGCACCGCGACGCGGCGCGTCTCCGTCGCGGGGCTTGAGGCGAGCGGGCGCGTCGGCGTGTAAGTGACGACGTACTGCGTGCCGATCTCGCGCGCCACTTCGCTGCCTTGCAGCGCGAGGTCTTCCGTCGAGAGCGGTATCCAGAGACGGCCGCCCGTGTCGGCGGCGAGCGTCTTCATGGTCTCCTCACCGCGCTTCATGGCGCGCTCGTAAGCCTTGCGCATGCGCCGCATCGCCGGGTCGAAGTTGATGACCGCGCCGGTCGAAGGGCCGACCGCGCCGCCTCGATTCATCGTGGAAGGCATGGTCGGGTCGATGCCCGCGGTCTGGATGCCGGAGGCTTTGACGCTGCCGGGCGGCGCGCCCGCCGGGGCGTTTTTCTGTTTCTCTTTCGACTCCTTAAACCCGAACGTCGAATAGCTGATGACGTGGACGGAGACCTGCGCGGCCATCAGACGCTTGACCGCTTCGGCGTATGCCGCGCGCCCGCCGACTGCGGTGTTGCCCTCTAAGACCCTTGTCACCTGCGCCGGACTCGCGCCCGCGCCCGGGGTCTCGACGCCGTCCGTGATGAAGACGAGGTGACGATTGCCGACGGGCTGCCCCTCGAAGAGCACGGCCGCCTGTTGCAAGGCCTCGGCGGGGCGCGCGCCGCTGCCGCCCCAGAGTTTCGTGCGCAGCGTGTGAGAGGCCGCGTCGCGGTCGGTCGTCCACGGCTGGATCAGTTGTATCCGGCGGTCGAACTGCATGACGGCGACCGCGTCGCCCGCGCGCAACTGTGAGACGAGGCTGAGGGCGGCCTCGCGCGTCGTGCGCGTGCGTTGCGCCGGGTTCAATTCGCCGCCCGTGCCGAGCACGAGCACCACGCTCGCGGGAATCCGGCGGATGCTGCGAACCTGCTGCTTGACGTTGTCTTCGAGCACCACGATGTCGTCCAACTCAAGAGTCGGGTCGAAACGCCCGAACTCGTCGCGCGCGAAGACGGGCAGGCGCACCTCTTCCGTATAGACGCGGATTTGATCGTCGGCGGGCGTCGGCTTCGGGACGATGCGCCCCGATTGCGCTCGCACGAGAGTTGCGCCGCTCAGGACGAAAAGAGCGATGAGCGAGAGGGGAAGCGCGCGATGTGTCTGCATAAATAAAATCCTGACCGCGGAAATAGATGAAAACTACGTCTATCTGATGCGCACGGAGCACGGTGCGCGTTGCCCGACCCGCCGCCCCTTGAGCGGTCTAAATTATGCGAAGTTTAAACTCGGCAGCAAAAAGCAGAGCGCGGCGGCCGTCGCGTGCATGATTATGATCGCGAGACTGGCTATTAATCCCCGCCCTTTTGCGGCGGCGAGGCCGAACAACGCGCCGTAGAGTGGAAATTGGAGAACCGCAAATAGGATGAACGGGATCGTAATTGAGTCGAAGACGAGAGCAGAGAGCATCGTGCAGGGATAGAGAAGCATGGCGTAAAAGTAATCGCCATGACCTGCGCCGCCTGAACCGATGGCGAGCAACAGGCAGACGGGCGTGAGCAAAGCCCCGATGATGAGCGGCTTCCCTGTAACTGCGCCCCTCATTTTCCAGCCTGTGGCGGAACGGTTGCACGCGTCGCGGGCGAAGATTTTCGACGGCGTTTCATTTCTGTCCTTTCCGGCTCTGCGCCTGCACGGCCGTGATGGCGACGGCGTCGGCGATGTCTTCGGCCTTGCAGCCACGCGAGAGATCGTTGCAGGGCTTGTCGAGTCCTTGCAGGATGGGGCCGATGGCGGTCGGGCCGGCGAGCCGCTCCGTCAGTTTGTACGCGATGTTGCCCGCCTGTAGATCGGGGAAGATGAGGACGTTGGCGCGCCCCGCCACCTGAGACCCCGGCGCTTTCGACTCGCCGACCGAGGGGACGAGCGCGGCGTCGGCCTGCAACTCGCCGTCAATTTCGAGTTCGGGTGCGCGCGCGCGCACCGTGCGCATGGCCTCCACCACCTTGTCGACGAGCTTGTGCTTCGCGCTCCCCTTCGTCGAAAACGAGAGCATCGCCACGCGCGGTTCCACTTCGAGCAACGCGCGGCACGAGTCGGCGGAGGCGATGGCGATCTCGGCGAGTTCCGCCGACGAAGGTTCGATGACGACGCCGCAGTCGGCGTAGATCATCGCGCCGTCTGCGCCGAAACGCGAATCGGGGTGCGCCATCACGAAGAAACTTGAGACGAGTTTGAACCCGGCGCGGACGCCGACGCAGTGGAGCGCGGCGCGCACGGTATGCGCCGTCGTATTGGTCGCGCCCGCCACCGAGCCGTCCGCCGCGCCCATCCGCACCAACAGGTTGCCGTAGTAGAGCGGGTCCTGCACGCTGATGCGCGCTTCGTCGGGCATCATGCCTTTGGCCTTGCGCAGTTCGTGATAGAAGGCGGCCATCTTGTTGAAGTCGGCGGCGCGCGTGTGGTCGATCACCTCAACCATGCCGCCGAGGTCAACCCCGGCCTCGCGCTGCGCGGCGCGAACGCGCTGCTCGTTGCCGAGCACGGTGATGTGCGCGAGGCGTTCGCGCGCGCAGATGGCTGCGGCGACGATGGTGCGCGGGTCTTCGCCCTCCGGCAAAATGATGCGTTGCGGGTCGGCGGCGGCGCGCGCGCGGATGCGTTGGAGAATGGACATAGTAGGTAGCAGTCAGCGGTCAGCCGTAAGCCGTCAGCATTGGTTGAGCGTGCGCCAGTATAGTGCATCTTCTCGTTCGCGGATAACAACTGAGGGCCGGTGGCCGGCGGTTACTCTTTATTGACGACAATGTTACTTCTCGGAAACAACTCCCTCTTGTGATGATGTTGCCGGTCGGCTAGACTCCGTTCAAACCCCCAGAGGTGTGCGACCGGCGTTCGCTGTGCCCCCTGCCGGTAAGCGAAGCACTGCCTCGCTCCGTCTTTCGACCGTCAAACGTGAAGGGAGAACTCCGATGGAAAGCAAGTTCAAAATTCTGGGGCACGGGGCGCACCCGATCCTCATCGTCTTCCCGCTCGGCCTCCTGGCGACCGCCGCCATCTTCGACATCATCTATCTCCTGACGAACAACGGGCAGATCGCCAACGCCGCCTACTGGATGATCGCGGCGGGCATCGTCGGCGGCATCGTCGCGGCCGTTCCCGGTTTCGTGGATTGGTGGGCGATCCCTGCGGGCACGCGCGCCAAACGGGTCGGGCTGGTTCACGGCGTCGGCAACGATGTGGTGCTCATCCTCTTCGGCATCAGTTGGTGGCTCAGGCGCGACACGGCCAACCACGCGCCGGAGATGTTCGCCCTGATTCTCTCGCTGCTCGGCGTGGCCGTCCACGAAGGCGCGCACCTTGATGCGCCCAACACGCTCTCGGGCCGACCGGCGCACGAGCGCGACGGAGCAGTCAGCGATC
>DATCWB010000165.1:0-4296 GCA_036566625.1 Pyrinomonadaceae bacterium | reverse complement strand
GCGGGCCGGGATTCGCCGGCGTCAGCTTGACGCCGTTCGCCGGTTTGTCGGCCGGCTGCTGCGGCGTCGGCTGCGGCGCGGGCGCGGAGACCCGGCGGATGGTCGGCGCGTTCGGCGTCGTAACGGGAAGCAGACCCTTGTTTTCGATCACGACATCGATGAGGCTGCTCTCGTTGCTGTCCTTGTTGATGAGGACGCCGTTTTTGTCCACCGTGACGGGCATCGTGCCGAACACCTGCTGGAAGAAACGCGAGGTCATCGAACGCTTCTCCGGCGGCAGTCGGTTCATGGCTTTGGGGTCGGCTTGCGGCTTGGGCGCGCCGATGGCGTCGAGTTGTTCCTGCGCCTTCTCGGCGTATTCGCTGTTCGGAAAGTTGCGCACGATCTCTTGAAAATACTTGGCCGCTTCGTCGGGCTCTTCTTCCAGCACGTAGGTGTTGGCGAGGAGATAGAGAGCGCGGTCGCGGCGCGAGAAGTTCGGATATTTCTCGACCACTTCGCGGTAACGCGACTGCGCGCCCTTCGGGTTCGGGGCGACGCCGCGCTCGTAGCGATCCATGTAGAAGTTGCCGACCTGGAAAGTGTGCATCCCCAGATTTTCCTGCACCTCGCCGAGACGCACCTGCGCGTCGGGGCGCAGGGCCGTGTTCGGGTATTGTTGCAGGAGAGCTTTCAGGAGTTGCTCGGCCTTGCGCGCGTGCGCCACGTCGCGGTCGGGCAGGCCCATCTGCCGCATCTCGACCTCGGCGACTTTCAACATCACCTCGTCGGCCAAAGGGTCGCGCGGGAAGAACGTCTGCCACTCGCGGTAAGAATTGGCCGCCTGAACGAGTCCGCTCGTCGTGCCTTCGAGATAGAAGGTGTCGGCGATGGCGAGCTTGGCGTGCGGCAGGTAAGGCGACTCGGGGTAAGTCATGATGATGTTGTTGAAGAGGTAGCGCGCGGTCTCGTAACGGCCCTTGCGCGCCAGTTTCGCCGCCTCCTCGAACAACTGGCGGTCGCGTCCCGGCGCGATGCCGCCGACCAACTCGTCGTACTCGCCGTCGTCGTCGCCGCGCCCCAAAATACGACCGAAGAAGCCCGTCTTCTTCTTATTCTTCTTACTCGTCGCATTGCCGGAGACGAGCGACGCGTCGCGGCGCGCACCGGCCGTCGCCTGTAGGCCGGCGTCGATCCGGCCGTTGAGGTCGGCGAACGCGCTCTCCAATTTCTCCACGTCGGAGATTTCAAATTTCTCGCCGCGCTCAACTTTCGAGCGCAGGTCGGCCACGTCGCTCTGGAGCGAACCGGCCTCCTTCTCCAGACCGCGCAGTCGCGAAGCGGGATCGTCCGTCGCCTTCTGATCTTTATCATTCTTCTGCTTGTCGCCGCCGGCGTTAAGGCCCGCTATTGCCCCGTTGAGCGTGCGCCGCGCAGTTTCCAGACGCTGCCGCATCACCTCAAGCCGGGTCGTCGCCGTGCCCTCGCCCTGCGCGCGCGGCGATTGCGGCTGTTGCTGACCGCGCACGCCCGAACCGGCGGGCAACCCGCCCGCGAGCAACGCGCAAAGGCTTGCGACCAATAAAAATTTGCGTAAACGCATTTAATAAAACCTCCAAAAAATTCGGTGACAAGTGACAGGTGACGAGTTAAAGTCAGGTTTTTAGTGTTCAACTTGTCACTTATCACCTGTCACTCGTCACTGTTTTCAAACCCACTGCGCGGCGGATGCCAACAGATCGCGGACGCCTTGCGCCGGATCGCCTGCGCCGAAAACGGCCGTCCCGGCGACGATGATCTCGGCTCCGGCGGCGGTGATGTCGGCGATGTTCGTGCGGTCGATGCCGCCGTCAACTTCGATGCGCGTCTTGAGCCCGCGCTCCTCAATCATGCGCCGCAGGCGACGCACTTTATCAAACATGGTCGGGATGAACTTCTGACCGCCGAAGCCGGGGTTGACAGTCATCAAAAGAACGTAGTCGGCGAAGGCCAGCGATTCTTCGAGCGCGACGAGCGGCGTCGCCGGATTGATCGCAATGCCAGCCTGCGCGCCCTTCTGCCGGATCGCGACGAGCGTGCGGTTCAGATGCGGGTCGATCTCGACGTGGACGGAAACCATGTCCGCACCCGCTTCGACAAACTGTTCGGCGTAACGCCCCGGCTCGGAAATCATTAGATGCGTGTCGAGGGGCAAACGGGTTGCGCCCCGCAGAGACTTCACGACGGGCAGGCCAATCGTAATATTAGGGACGAAATGGCCGTCCATCACGTCGCAGTGAACCACGCGCGCGCCGCCGCGCTCGATGGCCGCGATCTCCTCGCCGAGTCGCGCAAAATCAGCAGATAAAATAGATGGGGCGATCTCTATCATCGTTGCCTTACCCTGTGAGACAAGCCTGGTCGAACGGATTGGCGACGCCCGCGCATCGCCGTGTGAAATGCGGAATTTCGGATGAAAATCGAATAAACACTGCCTGAGCGAGAACTAACTGCGCCGCGCAATTTCCACTCTCCGCCGCGACACTCGCGCAAAGCCGCCGACCTTCACATACGAACCGCGCTTCCGGGTGCACCCGCGACTTCTAAGGGCGCGGGTTGTTGGCGTTGCGCCCCGGACTGGCCGAGGGGCGCGCATTGCGATTGCCCGCTGTGTTCGTATTACGGTTGGTGACGGTTCTACTACGATTCGTGTTCGCGTTCGCGTTCGGCGTGACGGCCGCGTTCCGGTTGTCGGAGTTAAGATTGTTGGTATTCGGGCGCGCGTTGGTGTTGCGCTGGGCGTCGGGGCGTTCAGTCGCGTTGCGATTGTCGGCGTTGCGGCTGTTGGTCGTCAAGTTGGTATTCAGGTTCGAGTTGACGTTGCGGTTCGCGGCCGTGTTGCCGTTCGTGTTCTGGTTGTTGGTGTTCTTGTTCTTGTTCGTATTGCGCTTCGGCCGGTTCTCGTTCGCATTCGCGTTCGCGTTCGCGTTGCGATTGTCGGCGGCCGCCGCCTCGGACTCGTCCTGCTTATCGGGACTGTTCTGGTTGTCCTTCTTCGTTTCCTCGTTGCGCCGGACGCCGACCGAACTCTCGCCCTCTTTCGCCTCGGCTCGACTGACGACGACGGCGATGGTCTGCCCGGCCTTGACATGATCGCCGGGGCGCGGCGTCTGGTCGAGCACGGTGTCGGCCGCAACTTCCGCGCTGTAGCGCGAGGCGCGGCGGCGCACGTTCAACCCGGCCTCGGTGAGAATCCGCTCGGCTTCGAGGATGTTCTTGCCCGCCACTTCGGGCACTTCGACTTCGGGGCTGCGCAGAGAGAGGTAGACCGTGCCCGCCATGCCGACGAGAAAAAGTCCCGCGATGGCGATCAGGATGGCGACCTTGCTTAACGCCGATCCGAGCGCACGCTGTGTTCCGGCCAAATTTTTTGATTACCTCTCAGACGCGCCCCCGAAAGGGCGTCTTGCGGACGCGAGAGTCTAACATCGGCGCACGCGAAAGCAAAAGTCAATCGGAGTATGAAGACAGGGGAAAGGGGAAGGGTTAAAGGGTAAGGGTACGGGAAAAAACCTGTGTGATTTCGGCGCGTCTTTCTGTTTCTACCTTTAGCCCTTCCCCTTTCCCTTTTCCCTCTCTTCCAGACCCCTTTACCCCCTTGTCTTCTCGAACGCCGCCACGAAAAACCCGTCCGTGTCGTCGCGCTGCGGCCAGGTGCGCGCCGCGCCTCCGTTCGTCAGCAGCCGCTCCGGGGCGTCCGGCCGGGTTAACTCGAACGCCGGATGCGCGTCCAGAAATGCCGCGACCACCTCCTCGTTCTCTTCCGGTTCGACCGAGCAGGTCGAGTAGACGAGCCGGCCGCCGACGCCGACCGAGCGCGCGGCGTTTGAGAGAATGCGTCGCTGCCGCGCGGCGAGTTCGGCGATGTCCGCGGGTGTGATGCGCCAGCGAATTTCCGGGTTGTGCCTGAGCGTGCCAGTTCCCGTACACGGCGCGTCAACGAGTACGCGCCGGAACGCGCCCGCCGCAAACGGCAGCGGCCACTCTTCGGCGTCATAAGCGACAAGCTGAATGTTCTCCAACCCCTGCCGCGCGGCCGACTCGCGCACCACCCGCAGACGATGCCCATGGAGGTCGCCCGCGACGACGAGCGCTCCCGCACGCGCGGCGATCTGCGTCGTCTTGCTGCCCGGCGCGGCGCACGCATCGAGCACGCGCTGTCCCGGCTTCGGATCGAGCAGCACGGCGGCATATTGCGCAGCGGCGTCCTGCACCGACACGCAGCCATCGCTGAAGCCGGGTAACCGCTCGACCGGAACCGGCTTGTCGATCATCACC
>DATCWB010000164.1:0-6424 GCA_036566625.1 Pyrinomonadaceae bacterium | reverse complement strand
TAGTCAACGTAGACGACTTTGAGTTCGGTGTAAAAATCGAGCGCGGTTAAAACCTATTTCGCCGGAGGGATTCCCAGGTCTTTGCAAATCTTCTTAACCAATTCATCTCTGACTTCTATATGCCGCGGCACGGCTGAACGCTTGTTCTGTGCCGGGTTGTGCCACCACGAATGATTTGCGCCTTCGCGTAAAAGTTTGCAGTTGTGCGAATGAAGATAGCGAATTAAATCTCTACGCTTCATACCGCGATTAATTCTTCTTCGTAATTCGTTCCGGCAGCGTCGAGGGCGTCCTGGCGATTAAATTCCAACGCCTCGCGTAAAGTTATACGCAAAGTTAGCAGAAGCTCCTCGCGGCTCGCTTCCTGACAATTCACGCCGGGAATCTCTTTGACCCAGCCGATCCACCAATCGCCGTCCTGTTTGACGACTGCCGTGTAAGTATTTTGCATCTGATTTGCTTCCTTCTACATTCCACTCTTAAATTCTCTCAATACAAATTGCCCTCGCGCTTGCGCCCCGTGTAGTCAACGTAGACGACTTTGAGTTCGGTGTAAAAATCGAGCGCGGTCGAACCCTGTTCGCGTTCGCCGACGCCCGTGGACTTGATGCCGCCGAAGGGGATGTGGGCTTCGCCGCCGGTCGTGGGCGAGTTGATGTGCGTCATGCCGGTCTCGATCTCGTCTACGAAGCGGAAGATGCGCGCCGCGTCGTTGGTGAAGATGGAGGAAGACAGGCCGTACTCGCTGTCGTTGGCGAGCGTCAACGCTTCGTCGAAATCCGTGGCGCGCATGATGGAGAGGACGGGGCCGAAAATCTCTTCGCGGGCGATGCGCATGTCGGACGTGACGCCGACGAAGACGGTCGGCCTGACGAAGTAGCCTTTGCTCAAGCCCGCCCCTTTGGCAATCTCACCGCCGCAGACGAGGCTCGCGCCGTCTTCGCGCCCGATGTCCATGTAGGAGAGCACGCTCTTGAACGCCTTGCCGTCAACGAGCGGCCCGACTTCCGTGGCCGGGTCGCTGCCGTCGCCGAGCCGGAGCGATTCGGCGCGCGCCGTGATGCGCTCGATGAAGTTGTCGTAAACTTTTTCGTGGACGATGGCGCGGCTCGTCGCCGTGCAGCGTTGGCCGGTCGAGCCGAATGCGCCCTGCGCCGTGGACTCGACGGCAAGGTTCATGTCGGCGTCTTCAAGCACGATGACGGGATTCTTGCCGCCCATCTCGCACTGAACTTTCGCGCCGCGCCGCGCGCACTGCTCGTAGAGTTTGAGGCCGACGCCGTTCGAGCCGGTGAAGGAGACGGCGCGCACGGCCGGGTGGTTCACGATCTCGTCGCCCGCCTCCGCGCCCGACCCGATGACGAGGTTGAGTACGCCCTTCGGCACGCCCGCCTCCGCGAACAACTCCGTCAGGCGCACGGCCGTCGCGGGCGTGACGGTGGCGGGTTTGAAGATGACCGTGTTGCCCGCCACGAGCGCGGGCGCGATCTTCCAGACGGGGATCGCCACCGGAAAGTTCCACGGCGTGATGCAGGCGACGACGCCGTGCGGCTGCTTGATCGTGTAAGCGAAGTTGGAGGGCAGTTCCGACTGGATGGTCTCGCCGTTCATGCGCCGCGCTTCGCCCGCGCAAAACTCCGCGACGTTTGCGGCGCGCCTGATCTCGCCGCGCGACTCGGCGAGCGTCTTGCCCTCTTCGCGCGTGAGGAGGGCGGCGAGGTTCTCCGTGTCGTCTTCGAGCAGGCGCGCGAAACGTGCGATGATTCGGCCGCGCGCCGGGGCGGGCGTCGCGCGCCATTCGCGAAAGGCCGCATGAGCCACTTCGACGGCGCGGCGCGCCTCTTCGCGCAGCGAGAGGCGGACTGTGCCGAGCACGTCGTCGGTGTTGGCGGGATTGATGTTGGTCGCTGTCTGGGCGGCGTCGGAGAGAAGCCACTGGCCGTCGATGAAATTCTGATAGGTTTCCATAAAGAAAGCGTTACGGTCGCGCGTCTCCGCGTCTCTAAAAGGGGGCGCAACCCGGCGTCCGGTTGCGTAGCGAACAGTGTCGGTGCTGAACGATTGTAGAGTTGGGAGCGTTTCGTTAAGCTGTGGCGCGCGTGACTGCCTTCGAGCGCGAGTGCATGACGGAAGTTTAGCGTCGCCTCAGTTTGCCTGCACTTTATACCGCACAGCCGCACGGCCTTGCAATCTGAATTGATAATGATCACCGAAACGAGAAACCCATATGCCAGCATGCGCGAACTGCTTGAACTGCGCGTCGCCGAAACCCCCGATGTAACTTTCCTCTCCGACTCAAGCGACGGCCGGACGTGGACATACGCCGCCTTCGATGAGGCCGTCAACCGCACGGCCAACACGCTCGCCGCGCACGGCATCGGGCGCGGCGACGTGGTGAGCCTGCTTCTGCCGAACAGCGCGGAATACGTCATCGCCTATTTCGCCTGTTTCAAGACAGGCGCGCTCGCAGGGCCGGTCAACTCCCTGCTCAAGCCGGAAGAGGCCGCCTACGTCGTCGGCAACTCGGAGGCGAAGTTGCTGCTCTACCACTCGCAATTCCGCGACGCGGGCACGCAGATTCAAAAAGAGGTTTCGAGTCTCAACGCCGCGCTTGAGTTCGACGACGCGGCGAACGCCGCCGCTGCCGCGACTTTCGCCGCGACACCCGCCGACTCTTGGCGCGAACTCGCGCTCGCCCCCGACGACGAGGCGATCATCATCTACACTTCGGGCACGACGGGCAAACCGAAGGGCTGTCTCCTGACACACGGAAATTTGCTGGCGAACGCGCGGCAGATCGTACGCTGGTTGAAGTTCACGCCCGCCGACCGCCTGCTCTCCGTGATGCCGCTCTTTCACATGAACGCCGTGATGGTGACGACTATCGCGGCGATGTACGCGGGCGCGTCGAGCGTCGTCAGCCCGCGCTTCTCCGCGTCGCGCTTCTGGCAGACGATCTCCGATTACGAAGTGACCTCTTTCGGCTCGGTGGCGACGATGCTCTCGATGCTCCTCGCCACCTACCCGGAAGGCGTGCCCGAAGGCGTGCGACGTGAGCAACTGCGCTTCGCCATGTGCGGCTCCGCGCCCGTGCCCGCCGAAGTCCTGCGCCGTTTCGAGGAGACCTTCGACTGTCTCGTCATCGAGGGCTACGGCTTGTCGGAATCGACCGTGCGCGCCACGTTTAATCCCCCCGACGCGCGCCGCCGTCCCGGCTCGTGCGGTCAATCAATCGGCTGCGAGATCAAAGTGTTCGACGAAGAGGAGAGGGAAGTAGGGGTGGGCGAGCGCGGCGAGATCGTGTTGCGCGGCGAGAACATCTTCAAGGGCTATTACAAAAACGAGGCGGCCACCGCGGAGGCTTTCCGCGGCGGCTGGTTTCACACGGGCGACATCGGCTACCGGGACGCGGACGATTTCTACTACATCGCGGATCGCAAGTCGGACATGATCATTCGCGGAGGCGAAAACATCTACCCGCGCGAAATCGACGAACTGCTCTACACGCACCCGGCCGTCGCCTCGGCCGCCACCGTCGGCGTGCCCGACCCGCTCTACGGCGAAGAGGTGGCCGCCTTCGTCGTCTTGCAGGAAGGCGTGGAAGCGTCCGCCGCAGAACTCATGGAGTTTTGCCGCGCGCATCTGGCCGACTTCAAGTGCCCGAAGACCATCCGCTTTCTGGACGAGATGCCGAAAGGCCCGACCGGCAAACTACTCAAGCGCGAACTCGCCAAACATTTCAAAGCCGGGAGTTGAGTTGGAATAACTCGCTCAATCAGCGTTTATCAACGCGTACAAAGTTGACAGGTTGACAGGTAGTCGGACTTGAATTAAAGTCCGCGAGCTTTATCAACGGACGCTTGATCACCTCCTTCCGATGTTTGCCGCAGGCGTTGGGAGGTGGCCTGTCAACCGGTTCTGTCTTCGTGAAGGCCCCGCAGATTTCCCCCTTCTATCCGACAGACGACAATCCGAATCTGACTATAAGTTTTGTGCCGTTCGACGCCAATTTAGCGGGCGACGCTCGCGCGCGGACGCGGCTTTCTTTTTCGAGCGGCGCGAAGTGTGTAGTTCGCGGGTAGCCGCGAGAGGCTGCTTTGTCGCCTCCACAATTTTAACCCCCGCTCCGCGCCCCCGCGCGGAGACGCCAGCCCCCATTAGGAGATAGAGTAAAGATGAAATTTTCCAGATTGTTTCTGCTCAGTTTAGTTGTCGCCGTTGTGGCTCTGGCCGCCGGCACGATTGGCTTCGCCGCCTTGTCCGGTTCCGCGGCCGTCGCGACGTGCCCTGCCATCACCAAGGAAGTGGTGACGGAGAGCGACGTGACCCGTCAGGTTGAAAACACGCCGCCCACCGACAACTGGGTGTTATACACGCGCGCCGGCACGCCCCCCACGGCGGGCGCGTTCGTGTTAGGCCCCGGCACTCCGACGCTCGGCGACGGAAGTTTCCGCATGGCGACGGCCACGAGCAGCGAAAAGGTGTTCCTGTTCAACTACGACCACGTCGGCACGAAGCTCGGCGACATAGACGGCATCAGCTATGAAACTTATCGTAGCGCGGGCAACGGCCAGCAGGTGGCCGCCCTCAACATGCAGGTGGATGTCAACGGCAACGCGGCCGGCGGTTTCACCACGCTGGTGTTCGAACCCATCTACAACACGGCTCAAGGCCCGGTGGTGAACGGCCAGTGGCAGGACTGGATCGCCGACGGCAGCGGGCGCTGGTGGTCAACCCAACCCATCAACGGCCAGTGTGCGGGCGCGGCGACTTCTTGCATGAGAACGTGGACGCAGATCGTGGCGAACAACCCCGATGCGGTCATCACCGGCGGGTTCGGCGTCAATCAGGGCAGCGGGAATCCCGGCCTCGTCACCAGCGTGGACGCGCTCTCCATAGACTGTGTGACCTACGACTTCGAGCCGGACACGGACAACGACACCATCGGCGACGGCGCGGACAACTGCCCGACTAACGCTAACACCGATCAGGCGGACGTGGACGGCGACGGTGAGGGCGATGCCTGCGACACGGACGACGACAACGACGGCGTGCAGGACGGCGACGACAATTGCCGGACGGCCGCCAACCCCGATCAAATTGACACCGACGGCGACGGGCTGGGCAACGCCTGCGACAACGACGACGACAACGACGGCGTTGACGACGGGGCAGACAACTGCCGTCTCACGGCCAACCCCGGCCAGACCGATACCGACGGCGACACGCTCGGCGATGCCTGCGACACGGACGACGACAACGACGGCATCGCGGACGAGTCGGATAACTGCCAGCTCACTGCTAATACCAATCAGGCAAACAACGACGGAGACGCTCTGGGCGACGCCTGCGACGCCGACGACGATAACGACGGCATCCTCGATACGGCAGACAACTGCCCCTTCACGGCGAATGCCAACCAGGCCGACACCGACGGCGATGGCACGGGCGACGCCTGCGACCCCGATGATGACAACGACGGTGTGCAGGACGGCTCAGACAACTGCCCGCTCAATGCAAATGCCAACCAGGCCGACAATGACGGCGACGGGCAGGGAGATGCCTGCGACTCGGACGACGATAACGACGGCGTGTTGGACACTGCCGACAACTGCCCGCTCAAGGCGAATGCCAATCAAGTCGATATTGACAACGACGGCATCGGCGATGCCTGCGATGCGAGCATCAAGCCGCAGAGCAAGGAGCAGTGCAAGAACGGCGGGTACACGCGGTTCAACGACCCGGTGTTCAAAAATCAAGGGGATTGCATCCAATACTTCAACACGGGCAAGTAGTTAAATCTACCTGACCGTTCGGGGCGACGCCGCACACACTTGCGGCGTCGCCCTTTTCGTTTGCTTCGAGGGCGGGCGCAGAAAGTTCGTGTCCAACGCGCGGCGCGTGCGGTATGATGCAGGCAAAATTCCGCGATAAGTTTGCATGCCGGCCTGAAGCCATGACGCCGGAACGCGTGCCGCGAATGAAAGCCGCCCGATGACTATGACGAAAAGACACCTGAAACTTCTCACACTCTTGCTCGCGCTCTCTCTGAACGCGCCCGCGCAGGAGGGGCAACGAAGCGCGCCGCGACCTCCGGCGACGCGTGGCGCAAACGCTCAGGCCGCGACGCGCGAGCAGCGCATCGCGCAGGCGGCGGAAGCGATGCGGGCGCAACTCGTCGCGCAGAGGCGCGACTTTCACATGCACCCCGAACTCTCCAACCGCGAGGAGCGCACCTCTCGCATCGTCGCCGAACGCCTGAAGTCGCTCGGTTTCGACGAGGTGCGAACCGGCGTGGCGCGCCACGGCGTCGTGGCCGTGCTCAAGGGCGGGCGGCCCGGCGGGGTCGTCGCCGTGCGCGCAGACATGGACGCGCTGCCGATTCAGGAGACGAACGACTTGCCCTACAAATCGCGTACGCCCG
>DATCWB010000163.1:0-5780 GCA_036566625.1 Pyrinomonadaceae bacterium | reverse complement strand
CCTGCGACTCGTTCCGCCGCCGCCGTTGCGTCGCCGACCCCTTCGGCCGCGCCGAAAGTTGTTCCGGCCGCAGCGCCTTCGCCCGCCCCTGCCGTCGCTCCGCCGGTTGAGGTGCGGGCCGCTTCCGCGACGGAGAGCGGTGCGGCGAACTCTAAGAGTGAAGAGGGAGAACTCGAACGCCTGCGCGCCGAAATCAAAGACGCGCCGCCGGGCGCATTACGCGCGCGACTCCAACGCTCGCTCGTGGATCGTCTCGTCACACTCAAACGCGAGGCGGAAGCTCTCGATGCCCTGCGCCTGATGATTCACGAAGACCGCTACGACCCGCCCTTCTTCTTCAACACCGGCAACGCGCTGGCGCGTCTCGGCGACGCGAGCGCGGCCGAAGACGCTTACCGCAAAGCCATCTCGCAGCGTCGCGGCAACTACTCGCGCGCCCTCAATAACCTCGGCGTCATCCTCATACGGCAAGGCCACTGGGACGAGGCGCGGCAGACGCTCTCGGCCGCGCTCATGCAGGAGAACTACACCTACGCGGAAGCGAGCTACAACCTCGGCCGCCTGCACCTGCTGCGCGGCGAGGCCGACCTTGCCATCCGCGAATGGCTGCGCACGCTGCGTCTCGAACCCGCGCACGCGGAAGCGGCCGCCGCCCTCGCGCGCGCCTACACCGAAGACGGCGACATCGAGCGCGGCATCAATGTGCTCGACAACTTCGTCGCGCGCTCGACGCGCACCGGGGCGGGCGTCCCGCGCGAGATCAGTGAGGCGCGACGCGAACTCGTCGCAGCCGCCACCACGACGGAAGACGGAGACTCCGCAAACTCGAACGCCGGCAGCGCGCACGACGCACGCCTCGCTCGCCGGGGCGCGAAATCCGGCGCGCACGAAGTTGACCGCGCCACTTACGAACTGCTGCGCGCTGCGTGCGCCGAGCGCGAGAGCGGCAGCGCGGAAGAGGCCGTGAATCGTTATCGCGGCCTGCTGGCGCGCCAACCCGGCGGTTATTTCCCGCCCGCCAATCTCGAACTCGGAATCGCGCTGATCAACCTCAAGCGAGACGAAGAGGCCATCGCCGCCCTGCTTCCGCTCACGCAAAAGGACGCGGCGCGCTTTCCCGTCGCACACTATCATCTCGGCCGCCTCTTCGAGCGTCAGGGTCATCTCGCGCGCGCAACCGACAGCTTCCAGCGCGCCGCCGAACTCTACGGCGACACGAACCCGCAGGTGCTCATAGAACTCAGCCGCCTGCGCGAGCGCGTCGGCGACCACGCGGGCGCGCTTGCCGCCATGAACGACTACGCCGCCGCGCTCGGGCGGCAGGGCACTGTCCCCGCGTGGGTCGCGGAGCGGCAGGCGAAACTAAAGCAGAAAGCCGTCGCCTCAACCGCCTCGCCCGCGCCGAACAATTCGACGCCGACGAGACAGTGATCAAGGGCGGCCTTCTCAAGAACCGCCGAGCGCGGCTCACAAAAACGGAAAAAGTGTCGGGGCGACGGATAAGTCCGTTGCCCCGACACTCGTATGGGACGCGCTAAATATTTTCAGTCGCGGACGCTGCTACTCAGCCGCTTTAGCTTCCGCTTTAACTTCCGACACTTTCGTCGCGCGCAGCGTCGAGCCGTCGAGCGTGCCCTCGACTTCGACCCGCAATCCCTTTGTCGCCTTCGTCGCCTTCAACACGGCCAGCGCGGCCTTGTTGCCCGCCTCGTCCAGCTTATAAATCTTCTTGTCCACGACGAGCGCGAAGCCGTCCTTGGCGCAACTCGGCATCAGCGAACACGCGGTCGGGTGGCCTTTGGCGGTCTCGGCGATGCCTTCGCCTTCGCCCTCCGCGCTCGCACACATGTTGTCCATCAGGTAGCCAGTCAACTTCACTGGCTGCGCGGCCTCACCCTGCGCAAACGCAAGGACTCCGGCCATCACCAGCATCAGGGAAACTGCAAAAATTTTTCGGGTCATCTCAAATCATCTCAACTTTCATGCCCGCCCGCGAGGGCCAGGCTCAGGGGATTAGGGGTTAAAAATCAGGGCGACCGCTCACGCCTGTTCGCCCGCCTGTTCGATAGGTAACGCCGGATCAACGTCCGCCGACTCTTCCACCTTCGGAGCGGCGGGGCGCATGTGCGGGAAGAGGATCACGTCGCGGATCGAACGCCGGTTCGTCAGGAGCATTACGATGCGGTCAATGCCGATCCCGATGCCCGCCGCCGGCGGCATCCCGTAAGCGAGCGCGCGCACGTAATCCGTGTCCATCTGCATCGCCTCCTCGTCGCCACGCTCCCGCGCCCCCGCCTGTTCCTTAAATCGCTCATACTGCTCCACCGGGTCATTCAACTCCGAAAACCCATTCGCGCACTCCATTCCATTAATGAACAACTCAAACCGCTCCGCAACCACAGGGTCGTCGGGTGACGCTTTGGAGAGTGGGGAGATGGATTTAGGGTAGTTGTAGATGAACGTCGGCTCGGTAATCGCGAGTTCGACATATTCAAAAAGGAGAGCTATATCTTGTGCATACTGAAGATCATCAATAGCAACTTTCTCTTTTGCTAGTTCATGCTCATATCGCTCCCCTAAAGTTTTTTGATCTGCTTCCTTAGATAAATTTCGATAGAAGACTGCCAGAGCATGTACTTTGGATCGGTCTTCAAGAAATTCGTCGGTAATATTTACTTCGCAGATCGGCTCAACCATGTAAAAGTATTGGCTTATAGCCTGCTTCATAGTCCGCCGCTCAAATTTGGCGAAGTCAATCACTCTCTCCCCAAAGCGAACGGTTGTACCACCTGTTGCCTTAATCACACTCTGCCGCAACAACTCCTCACACAAGTCCATCATGCCGTTCACGTCCATGTAGGCGCAGTAGAATTCGAGCATGGTGAATTCGGGGTTGTGGCGCGTGGAGATGCCTTCGTTGCGGAAGTTGCGGTTGAGTTCGTAGACGCGCTCGAAGCCGCCGACGACGAGCCGCTTGAGGTAGAGTTCCGGCGCGATGCGCGCGTAGAGGTCTATGTCGAGCGCGTTGTGGTGCGTCTTGAAGGGGCGCGCGGCCGCGCCCGAGGCGATGGGCGTGAGCATCGGCGTCTCGACTTCGATGTAGCCGCGCTCGTCTAAAAATCCGCGCATCTCGCGGATGATCTTCGAGCGGCGCACGAAGACTTCGCGGGTGGTGAGTTCGCGCGCCCCGCCCTCGCCGCGCGCGTCCGTATCGTCGTCTTTGTCGATCTTGAGGCTGCTGGCGATGAGGTCTGCGTAGCGTTGGCGCTGGCGGATTTCGGGGTCGCTGATGCCGTGCATCTTGTCGGGCATGGGCAAGAGAGCCTTCGCCAGGAACTCGAAGGCGCGGACGTGGACGGAGAGTTCGCCCGTCTTCGTGACGAAGAGAAAGCCTTCGACGCCGATGAAGTCGCCGTGGTCGAGCAGCGAGAAGAGTTCCCAGCCGTCGAGTTCGCGCTCGCGGTGTTTCATCGCCCGCACGTCGTCGCGGCGCACGTAAATTTGCAGACGCTCTTTGCCGTCGGAGAGGTGTACGAACGCGGCCTTGCCCATCACGCGCGGAGGCACGGCCAGACGCCCGCTGACGCGCACGTCGCCGAGAGCCTTCAACCCGGCGTTCGCCGCTTCGAGTTGTTCGGGCGTCGGGCGTTCTCCTTCGACGCGCGGCGGTTCGTGGTGTTTGAACCGGGCGACGATGGATGTGATCGTGTCTTCGCCCTCCGCGCTCTCTGTCAGGTTCGTGCGGGCGAACTTGTTCGGGTAGGCGTTGCCGGTGAGTTGTTGAATTTTGTCGAGGTGCTCGCGGCGGGCGCGCGTCTGGTCGTTGTCCTCAATGAAGGGCGTGTTGTTATCTGTCATTTATTCCTGCTCCGGGCGAAATGCGAATTATAGAGAAGCGTTCACCCATCAGCAAATGATTCTCATATGATTCTCATAGGTTTGACATATGACGGCGACGCCGCGCGCTTTATTTTGTTGATGCCTGATGGCCGACGGCTGATAGCCGACGGCGGACGGCTGACCGCTACCGACTCTTCATGTTAGCATCGAAGCAATCGCAAGATATGAACGAGAAGATTTTAACGCCGGATGAGGCGCGCGCGGTGCGCGAGCGTTTGCGCGCAGAGGAACGGCGGCTCGTGTTCACGAACGGGTGCTTCGACATCCTGCACGTAGGGCACGTCCGCTACTTGCAGGCGGCGCGCGCTCTCGGCGACGCCCTGCTCGTCGCCATCAACTCGGACGCGTCGGTGCGCGCGCTCAAAGGCGACTCGC
The DNA here is from genome assembly GCA_036566625.1 of Pyrinomonadaceae bacterium. GTDB lineage: Bacteria > Acidobacteriota > Blastocatellia > Pyrinomonadales > Pyrinomonadaceae > JAIVJZ01. The sequence goes on along the minus strand of DATCWB010000163.1, from coordinate 1,505 downwards.
GCCCAGTGATGAACGAATGGGAGCGCGCCGAAATGCTCGCCGCGCTCGGCGCGGTCAGCTACGTCACCGTCTTCGACGCGCTCTCGCCGCGCGCGCTTATCGCCAGTCTGCTGCCCGACGTGCTGGTCAAAGGCGGCGACTATGGCCTTGACGAAATCCACGGCCGCGAAGAGGTCGAAGCCGCGGGCGGGCGCGTGCTCGCCCTCCCCTTCATCGAAGGCGCTTCGACGACCGACATCATCGAGAGAATTAGGAAGACGGTGACGAGTGACAGGTGACAAGTGACAAGTTAGAAAAAGCATTCTGATTTAACTTGTCACCCGTCACCCGTCACTTGTCACTGATGAAAGTTATGAGTAGCACGGTGCAAAAAGGGTCGGTGGTGGAGGGCGCGCTGAGGCGCGTGCTGGAGGGCGGCGAGTTGCGGCGTCTCGTGGGGGAGGTGCGGGGCGGGGCGCGCGTGGTGTCCGTCAGCGGGCTGACTTCGGGAGCGGCGCGTGCGCTCGTCCTGGCGGCGTTGCAACGCGAGACGGGGATGCGTCTGGCGGTCGTCGTGGCGGCGAGCCGCGACCTCGAACAGTGGGATCGCGATCTCTGTTTTTGGAGCGAGGCGCTGCGGCGGCGTGGCGCGGGCGAGGGCGGGACGAAGGCATCTGTGCTGACGCTGCCCGCGTCGGAGAGCGACCCGTATGCGGGCGCGTCGCCGCACGCGGAGACGTTGGAGCGGCGCGCCCTGACGCTCTGGCGGCTCGCCGAGGGGCAGGGGGATTTCGTGTTGCTGACGGCGCGCGCGCTGGCGCGTCGGACGGTCAGACCCGAGCAACTGCGCGCGACGGGCGCGATGCTCCGGCGCGATGAGGATCATGCGCCGGAAGAGTTGATCGAGTTGCTGCTGGCTTCCGGTTACGTGCGCGAAGACCCCATCGGTGCGGTCGGTGAGTTCTCGCTGCGCGGCGGGATTCTCGACGTGTGGTCGCCGGGACACGAGCGGCCGGTGCGCGTCGAGTTCTTCGGCGACACGGTTGATTCCATACGCGAGTTCGACCCGGAGACGCAGTTGTCGGTCGCGCAGTTGCAGCAGATCGAGATCGTGCCGATGCGCGAGTATGCGGTGGGCGCGGACGATTTCCGCCTGTGGGCGGAACTGGCGCGCGAGCGTTGGGCTGACGAGCGTTACGCGCGCTCGCTCAGGGATCGCACCGTGCATGCCGACGAGGGGGAGACTTTCGCGGGCTGGGAATGGCTCATCTCGCTCGTCCATTCCACGCCGGCGAGCGCGTTCGATTACCTGCGACGCGACACGGTGTTCGTGGCTGACGAACCCGCCGCCCTCGAAACCTTTCTCGGAAACACTTACGAGACTTTGAGCGCGCGCTACGACGATGCGGAGACGGCGGACGAGATCGCGCTCAGACCCGAAGAACTTTATTTGACGGCGGAGGAATTGCGCGCCGCGGTCGGGGGCGTGCCGCGCGTGGAGTTGCGCACGCTCGGGCGCGCGGCGG
>DATCWB010000162.1:0-11077 GCA_036566625.1 Pyrinomonadaceae bacterium | reverse complement strand
TCAACGAAGAATCTTGAGGCGGTAGAAGCCCAAAAAATTACGGTTGGTTCCGACGGGTCGCCAACGCCGGTCTGGGTGCTCGTCGAGCACGGCGAGCCGCACCTTTTTGATCGTGCCTCGGCCACTGTCGTCGGCCGACGCGCCCGTGTGATAAACCACCCAATCGCCCGCGCCTTCCGAAGCCTCGCGCGCCTCGCCGAGGAAGATCATGACGTGGTAGGGATAACGCCCGGCCCACGGTTGATGAAAGAAGAGGAGATCGCCCGCCTCTGCACGACGGCGGTCGCGCGAGACGAACTCGGCGTTGAACTCCTTGAGCGTGCGCGCGTCTGCGAAGTCGGAGAAGGTGTCGTCCGTGAGATCGTTTTCCTGAAACGCGCCGGGACGCGTGCGGAAGAGGCGTTCGCCCAAAGGGCTGCCGCGTTCGAGCGTGTAGGCGCGCACGTCGGGCGCGACCGACTCGTATGCGCCGCCCATGCGACGCAGCCACGGGCGGTCGTGCGTGCGCAGAGCCTCGCGCCAACTGAAGCGCACCAGTCCGGCGCAGTCGCGCTGCTCGGCGTTCCACTGTTTGCTCGTCTCGTAAAACTGCGTCTCGGCGACGGCGGTGAACCAGCGGCGGAAATTTTCGCGGTCGCCGTATGAGCGCAACTCGGCGCGGTCGGGGATGCCGTCGTCGTCGGCGTCAATCGAGCCGACGGTGTGCGTGTCCGCTTCGCGTGCGGCGCGTGCGGCGGGCGCGTCGGCCGTGGAAGTAGGACGAGCGGCGGGCGCGTGCGCTTCGGACGCGTGGCCGCAAGCCAATTGTGAAAGGCAGAGCGCGCTGGTGAGCAGGCAAATTGTGGAGGCGGTGGAGAAGTACACGAAACGGGGCTACCTCGCGTGGCAATCGAAAATCCCCGGCTTGGTCGTCAAATGCCTGGTCGTCAACGGAAGCGGCAGAGCGTCGTTCTGGCAAATGAATTACGCGCGCATCATACTCCGCGGATGTGGCTGCGGTCACGAACTTTTCTCGACGCGTCGCCCGACCGGGTCGAAAATTACCTCCGGCATGTGCGCGGGTGTTTTTGTGATAACGCCTGAGTCGGCCGAGATGTTCTGTGCTACGCTGCTGCCGTTTCGCTCGGAGCAGTTGGGGGAAATAGTCGAACAACGACAGGCGGAACAGGTAATCATTGTACGCTCACGTACATATTCTGTTATACTGCGCCCGAAATTCACTGCTCGACATGAGGCTGTGAGTCCCCCAAACTCCCCTCCGTGCCGTCTGCTGTTTATTCCGGCCAACACAACCAAAGGTAAAGAATTACTGTCCTGTTTCTCGAAGGGAGTGAGAGAGAGTCTTGAAAATACTGCTATATAACCCGGACAACGGCGTGACGCGCAATTTCATGCCCCACCTCTGGATGTTCCTGCTGCAAACGCTGACGCCGCCCGGCCACGAAGTCCTGCTCGTTGACGGCAACGCGCACGCGATGAACGAGGAGGAGTTGGTGGCCTACGTGCGCGAGCAGGGCATCGAACTGGTCGGCATTGGCGCGATGACGCGCATGGTGGCGAAAGCCTACCGCATGGCCGACGCCCTGCGCGCCGCCGGAGTCAAGGTCGTGATGGGCGGGCCGCACGTTACGGAATGCCCGGACGAAGCTCTCGGGCGCGACGGGGGCACGCGCCACGCCGACGCCGTCGCGCTCGGCGAGGCCGACGAGACTTGGCCGCGCATCGTCGAAGATGCGGCGCGGGGCCAACTTCAGGACATCTACCTGCCCGTGGACGCCGAGGGGAAAGATAAAAAACCGAACCTGCAACCTTACCCGCAGATTCCGTGGGAGACGCTCGACCTCGATCAATTCAACCTCGTGCCGAAGATCGCGCGCCCCCTGCTCGAACGCATGGGCGGCGGCTGGGGCACGTTCCGCGTGATCCCGATTGAATCGGGGCGCGGCTGCCCCTACGGCTGCGAGTTCTGCACCGTGACGGGCTTCTTCGGCGACTCGATCCGCTTCCGCTCCAACGAGTCGGTCGTTGACGAAATACTTCGCCTCAAGGCGCGCGCGCGCAAAGACGGCGGGCAGGCCGCGGTCTTCTTCATCGACGACAATTTCGCCATCAACGTCAAACGCACGAAGTCGCTGTTGCGCGACATGATCACGGCCAACGCCCAGATACCGTGGGTCGGGCAGATCAGCGCGAATTTGTTGAAGGACGAAGAACTCGTCGACTTGATTGCCGAATCGGGCGGCAAGTGGGTCTTCATCGGCATGGAGTCGATTGACCCGGCGAACATGGCCGACGTGAACAAGAACTTCAGCAAGCCGGGCGAGTACGGCGCGGTGCTCAACCGACTGGCCGAGCGCAACATCTACGCCATCACCTCTTTCATCTTCGGCATGGACAACGACACGCCCGGCGTCGCCGAGCGCACGCTCGCCGAGATACACAGTTGGCCGCCGGGGCTGCCCGTCTTCGGCCAGCTCACGCCGTTTCCCGCCACGCCTTTGTATGATCGTCTCGCCGCCGCCGGCCGGCTCGCGCGCCCGCGCCACTGGATGGACTTCGCGCCCTTCGAGATGGCGCACGCGCCGCTCAAGATGTCGATCAAAGAGGCGCGCAACGAGGTCAATCAGGCGTGGACTACCTCTTACAGCCCGGAGCGAAACGCAGAGGCCATGGAAGCGATCAAGGACAAGCCGGTCGAGATCAGGATCGGCCACCTCGTCGCGCGCCTCTTCTTCCGCGGCATCTATTTCCCGCAGATGAGCAAGTGGGCGTGGCTGAAACTCGTCGCCGAGAACCGTGCGACCCTGTTCGCGCTCGTCCAGGAGGGCGCGAGCAAGTGGCGCGCGGCGCGCAAGAGACGACGCCACGGCGCGCAACAGGTGACGAACTAACTTAACCGTCGCTCAAGTCGGCGGCGACCAATCGAGTCGCGAGAGAAACGTTTGCCAAAGGCCACGACGGCGCGCAAACGTTTCTCTCGCGACTCGTCGTTTGCGCATGGTATAAGACTGCCACTGCGAAGGACGAAGGAGCATCGTTGATGAAGATCATCGTGACGGGTTCGAGTGGGCTGATCGGTTCGGCATTGGTCGCCGCGCTCTTCAAACGCGGCGACGAAGTGACGTGCCTCGTGCGCACTGCCGCGCACGCGCGACGGGCGGACGGCGCACGCGAGGTGTTGTGGAATCCCGCGCGCGGCGAGGTGGACGCGGCCGAACTCGAAGGACACGACGCGGCCGTTCATCTGGCCGGCGACCCCATCGCCGAAGGGCGTTGGACGGCCGAGAAGAAGCGGCGCATACGCGACAGCCGCGTGCAGGGCACGACGCTCCTGGCCGCAACGCTGGCACAGTTGAAGACGCCGCCGCGCGCTCTGCTCTCCGCTTCGGCCGTCGGCTACTACGGCGACCGCGGCGAGGAAATACTGACGGAGGCGAGCGCGACGGGCGCGGATTTTTTGTCGGGCGTGTGCCGCGAGTGGGAAGGCTCGACCGGCTCGGCGCAGGCCGTCGGGATTCGCGTCGTGCTGCTGCGTTTCGGCGTCGTGCTCGACGGCGCGGGCGGCGCGCTCCCCAAGATGCTGACGCCTTTCAAACTCGGCGCGGGCGGCCGTATCGGGAGCGGCGAGCAGTACATGAGTTGGATCGCTTTGGACGACGTGGTGGGCGCGATCCTGCACGCGCTCGCGCACGAGGAACTGGCGGGCGCGGTCAACGTCGTCGCGCCGCAGGCCGTGACGAACGGCGAGTTTACTAAAACGCTCGGCGGCGTGCTCGGTCGCCCGACCGTCTTCGCCGTGCCGGCCTTCGCCGCTCGCCTCGCGTTCGGCGAGATGGCCGACGCCGCCCTGCTCGCCAGCCAGCGCGTCGAACCCACGCGCCTCAAGGCGACTAACTACGAATTCAAATATCCCGAACTCGAAGGCGCGCTGCGCCACGCCCTCGGCCAGTGAGCGATCCGGTGAGCGCGCGCGGCGGCAGCGGCAGCAGCGACAGGGGGGGCGGGGCGCACCCGCGTTGGATGACGTGGACGCTCTACGCGGCGGGCGCATACAACCTCGCGTGGGGCGCGTTCATCATCCTGTTCCCGCTCGCCTTCTTCCGCTGGGCGGGAGCCGCGCCGCCGAACTATCCGCAAATCTGGCAGTGCCTCGGCATGGTCGTCGGCGTCTACGGCGTCGGCTACGCCATTGCCGCGCGCGACCCTTTTCGCCACTGGCCGATCATCTTCGTCGGCCTGCTCGGCAAACTCCTCGGCCCGGTCGGCTTCCTCGACACCGCTTTGCGCGGCGACTGGCCCTGGGCGCTCGGTTGGCTCAACGTCACCAACGATCTCATCTGGCTCGTCCCCTTCGCGCTGATCCTGCGCGCCGCCTACCGAGACTCGCGCGCCGCCCGAGACCCGCGCCCCTCGCATGTCTTATAATCGTAAGCATCCGGCAACACATTCTTTCGCGCCGCCGAACAACTTGAGAGAAAGTTCGTCTATGAAACTGAATCGCTTCGCCGCCTACGCGTGGCTCGTCGTGGCGGCCACCCTGTTCGTGATCGTGTGGGGCGCATACGTGCGCGCCTCCTTTTCGGGCGACGGCTGCGGCAGCCATTGGCCGCTGTGCAACGGCGAGGTGTTGCCGACGACCGGACTCATGAAGACGGTCATCGAGTTGACCCACCGCCTGACGAGCGGCGTGGCTCTGCTGCTCGTCGTCGGGTTGGTGTGGCGCGCGCGCCGACTGTTCCCGCGCGGGCATCGCGTGCGGCGCGGCGCGTTCTGGTCGCTCGTCTTCATCTTGATCGAGGCGCTCATCGGCGCGGCGCTCGTGAAGTTGGATTTGGTGGCTCATAACGCTTCGGTCGGGCGCGCGTTCGTGATGTCGATTCACCTCGTCAACACTTTCGTGCTGCTCGGCTTCCTGTCGCTCACGGCCTGGTGGGCGATGGGCGGCGAACCCGTGCGCCTGCGCGGGCAGGGAAAGATCACCGCTATCTTCGCCGCCGGACTCTTTGGCACGCTCCTCATCGCGGTGAGCGGCGCGGTGGCCGCGCTCGGCGACACGCTCTTTCCGGCAAGCTCTCTGGCCGAAGGCATCAGGCAGGACTTATCCGGCACGGCGCATTTCCTCGTGCGCCTGCGCGGGCTGCACCCTCTGTTCGCCGTCGGCATCGGCTGTTACGCGGTCGCGTCGGCGTCCTACGTCAACAACTTCCTGCGCCCCGGCCAGCCGCGCACACGACAACTCACGAGCGCCCTCACGACGCTCTTCCTGCTGCAACTCGGCGCGGGCATCTTAAACGTCGCGCTGCTCGCGCCCGTCTGGTTGCAACTCACGCACCTCCTGCTCGCAGACCTCTTCTGGATCGCGCTCGTCCTCGCCTCCGCCTCCGCGCTCGCGCCGGAGACTGCCACGGTGGAGCAAGGCGAGAAGTTGAACCTGCAAGCTGCGATGGAAACTTAAAGAAGACTTGGTTCATTGGTTCATTGGTTCATTGATCCATTTCTTCAATGAATCAATGAATCAATGTTTTTAGCCACACATTCGTGTCCTTAAAAATAAACCTTTCCGCTTAAATGAAATTCGCTGCAAAGCGAAAACACGCGGGAGGGATTTCATCTTTGAGCGAACGCTTCCGGCCGCAACTCGGTCTGGTCTGCATCACCACTTCGGACGCCGTGCGTTACCGCGCGTTGACGCGCAAGCGCCTGCTGCAATTCGACGTGCCGGAACAGAAAAGGATGCTGCGCGAGTTGTACGCCGACAACCTCGCGCGGCTGAACCGCGCGCTCGATTTTTGCAGCGAGCGCGGGTTGAAATTGTATCGCCTCACTTCGGGACTGTTTCCCTTCGCGGACGACGAGGCGGGCGCGGACGTGCTCGAAGAGTTTCGCGAAGCGGCGCACACGACGGGCGAGCGGGCGACCGCGCTCGGCATACGTCTCGTGATTCATCCGGATCAGTTCGTCGTGCTCAGCTCCGACTCCGAGCAGGTGGTCGCCAACAGCATCAAAATTTTGCAGACGCACGCGCGCGTCTTCGATCTGCTGGCGCAGCCGCGCACGAGTTGGGCGTTGATGGAGATACACGGCGGCAAGGGCGACCGCGCCGCGCGGCTCGTGGAAGTGATTCGCGCTCTGCCCGAAGAGATTCGCACGCGGCTCGCGCTGGAAAACGACGAGTATGCCTATAGCGCGGCGCAGATTCTCGAAGTTTGCCGCGCGGCCGGTGTGCCGATGGTCTTCGACGCCCATCATCACGTGTGCCGCGAGCGGCTGGACAGCTACGAGGACGAGAGCGTGGCGCATTATCTCTCGGCCGCGCGCGCGACATGGCCTGTGCCCGAATGGCAACTCGTCCACATCTCCAACGGGCGCACGGCCTTCAACGACCGCCATCACAGCGATTTCATCGAGGCGATGCCCTCGTCTTACCGGCGCGCGCCGTGGATCGAGGTCGAGGCCAAGCAGAAGGAGTTGGCGATTGAACGCTTGCGCGCCGAGTGGTTAACGGCGTGAATGAAAGAGTTGCGGCAGGCCGCCGGAATCAGCACGCGCCATGAACAAACTTTCGCGGCTGTATGCCTTGGAAACGGTCAAGATGAGGCTTGACAGGGAGGCTCACTATCAATAAGATTGCTCTCACTTGGTACAACTTAATAGGAAGCCTGTACACGCGCTTCTCTGACACTTGAGTTTGCCGCGTGCGAAGAGTCAAACACGTGACTCTCTACAGAACGCCAGGCGACTTAAGACGCCGCTTCCGAAAATTGAGCTGGAGCTTTCCGGCTCGCGAAATTGCCCCGAACAGTTTTAACTGTCGGGGCGATGTCGTGTCCGGGCAACAAACTTTCAGCGCACGTAGATGGGATTCGAGATGATCCACGGCTTCGAGTCGAGCGGCGCGGGGAGTTGCGGCAGATAGCAGACGACCCGGTAGACGCCCGCCTCGTTCGTCGCCCACCCGTGATAGGAAGCCTCCTGCGCCTCACTCACAACCTGACCGTTTCTGATGATTTGAATGCGGCTGTTAACCGGGGTCGTCACCTGTAAGCGGACTTCTCCCTCTGTGCGCTCAATTTCGTCACCCATCAACTTGCGCTCCGCGCCATTCGTCGCCGTAAAGCGAAAGCCGCTCGCGTCGCACAGGATGTCGAACGCGACATAGGCGTGTCCGCGCTTGAGAGCCGACAGCAGATTTTCCTCGTTCAAAGGCTGGTCGCGTTCGACGAGGACGTGCGTGCGGACGACTTGAAAGATGCGCTCGTAAGGGTCGAGCCTGACGGCGAAGATGGTGTGACCAGCAAGGTCCTGGAGCGCGACGCCGACGTTGGCGTGCGCGTCGTTACCCGCGATGGCGACGATTCTGCGGCCGCCTTCACCCGCGGTCAATTCGTCGAAGCGTTGCAGGTTCGCCTCCGGGCTTTGATAGAAGCGCGTCCAGAGCAGGTGCGGGTAGCTGCGGTAAGACCAGAGGCCGTCGAAGAAGAGCAGGGGGATATTGATCTCTTTGGCATTGGCGTGAAGGTTGTAAATCTCCATGCCGTCGAAGCCGCTCGCCTCGCGCCAACTGCGGAACGTTTCGGGGTGCGCGACGAAGACGAGTTGACCGGCGGCGCGTGCGCGGTTGATGACCTCTTGAGTTGATCCGGCCGGGGGCGCGTCGGCCGTCGCCGTTCCGCCGAACGTGAGAAAACGATCCGACGCGGACTCGCTCGTCTCGTTTCCCGGCACGAAAAGGACGCCGTCGCGCATGCCCTTAAGGGTCAAAGCGCGCGTGTCGTGGTCGCCCGATGGGTGTTCGGTCATGACGACGAAGGCGAGGCCGTTCGCCTGCGCTGCTTTGATGATGTCGGCGAACGTGCCCGTGCTGTGGCCGCCGAGAAACGAGTGGGTGTGAATCGTGCCTTTGTGGTCGGCATAAACCGGATCGGAGTCGGCGGAGCGTGCGCTCGTCAACTTTTGAATCTTCGCGTCGAGGCGGCCGAGTTGATAGCGTCGGTAGATGAAGGGCGTCTGTGTCAGGAGCGCGACGAGGAAGACGACCGACAGCGGTTTCAACAAACGTTTCATCTTGATCAGTCGAACTATCCTTTCACGCCGCAAGGGTTTTCTCGCTGCGACCCTGTTCCCGCCGTCGATGCTCTCGTCGTGCCGCGCACTCAATCCGCGCTCTCGAAATCAACCGACGCGATGTGCTCCGAGAGGCTGCGCCCGTAGACGGCGACGAGCACGTGCTCGGGATGATCCGTGTACGCGTTCAGCCCCGCGCGGTCGCGAAAGACGGCGACGAGTCCCACGTCGTAGGAGCGCGGCAACTTCAACACGTCGAAGCCGACCGCGAAGCTCTCGATCTGCGGGATAAAATTAGGCAAACGACGCAGCCGCGCCACGTGTTCCTCGCGCTCGGCTTCGGTCGTCTCGGCGCGGTATTTCCAGATCACGATATGTGTCAGCATAAGTAGAATTCGGGAGTCAGGAGTCAGAATGTAGGAGTCAGCATAACGCTTTCTTCTGACTTCTGACTCCTTACCTCTGTGTTCTCATCTCAGATATTTATCAAACCAATCGAGCGTTCTTTCCAGCGCGTCTTCGCGGTGGCGTGGTTCGCGAAAGCCGTGGCCTTCGCGCGGGTAGCGCGCAAGTGCAGTCTCGACACCGCGACGGCGCAGCGCCATGTACATCTCTTCGGCCTGCGTGATGTGCACGTCGTTGTCCAACTCGCCGTGGATGAACAGCGTCGGCGTCTCGACGGCGCGCGCGTAGCGCAGCGGCGACCAACGCCACAGGAGATCATAATCGTCCCAGGGGAAGCCGCCAAACTCCGCGTGGATCAAATCCTGATAGAGCGACGTGGAATAAAAACTGACGAGGTTCGAGACGGAGGCGCTGGCGACGGCGGCGCGAAAACGCGTCGTCTGCGTGATGATCCAGTTCGTCATGAAGCCGCCGTATGAGCCGCCCGTCACGCCCATGCGCCCGCGATCAATCCAGGAGAATTTGCGCAGGGCTTCGTCCACGCCCGCCATCAGGTCGCGATAGTCGCCGCCGCCCCATTCGCGCAGCGTGCCGTCGGAAAACTTCTGCCCGTAGCCCGTGGAGCCGCGCGGGTTGATGAAGAGCACGGCGTAGCCGCGCGCGGCGTAAGCCTGAAAGGCCGCGTTGAAACTGTAGCCGTACATGCCGTGCGGCCCGCCGTGGATGGCGAGGATGAGCGGGTAGCGTTCGCCCGCGCGCCAGCCGAGAGGTTTCATCAGCCAGCCCTGTACGCGCGTGTTGTCGAAACTCCTGAAGTTCAACTCTTCCGGCTCGGAGAAGGTGAACGAATCCAGGACCTCTGCGTTGTGCGCGGCGACCGGCCTGACGGGGAGACCCGCCCGCGCACGCACCGGCATGCTAATCCAGAGCGCGGCGGGCGCCTTCGCGTCGCCGATGATCATGGCGAGGGCAACCCCCGGCGGCGCGGCGTTGGCCGGAGGCGAAGACGGCGCGAGCGCAGCGGGGAGGGCGCGGCGTCCCACGCTGAAACCGCCGATCTGAAATGTAGGCGGCTGTGGCGGTTGGGGGATGCCGTCGGGCGTGGGCATGACGCGGTGGGGGAGGATATTGAAAATTTGCCCGCCGCTCGGGGCGACGCGGTAGAGCAGGATCGCGCCGCGATCACCGGCGAGAAACAGTATGTGCGCGCCGTCGGGCGTCCAGCGCGGATTGCGCGCGCGGCGATCCTGCGCGGCGGTGAGTTCGCGCCCACGCGCGCCGCCCGCCGCGTCGATCACCCAGACGTGCGCGTCTTCGGCCACGCTGTCTATGGTCGTCACGTCGCGCGTCGTGGCCGTGTAGGCGATCAACCTACCGTCGGGCGACCAGGCGGGTTCATACTCACAGCCGCGCGTCTCCGTCAGGCGACGCACGCGCCCGTCCCCGGCCGAGACGGCGAAGATGTCCGAGTTGTTGACGGCATCGGGGTCAGGCTCGTGATTCGAGAGAAAAGCGATCTCGTCGCCGCGCGGATTCCAGGTGAGCGCGTGATCGTAATGCCGCCCCGAGGTCAGTTGGCGCGGCGTCGAGGGGTCGTCCACGTCAACGAGCCAGACGTGCGTGCGCAGCGTGTCGGAAAAGGCCGTGCGCGATTTGTAGCGGATGCGTTCGACGATGCGCGGGTCGCCGTCGCGCCGCGCGCCGCCGGCGGTCGTGTCGTCGGTCGTGCCTGCCGCGTTGTTCTCGGCTTCCTCGCTCGCGTTGATGTAAGCGATGCGGCGACCATCGGGCGACCAGACGAAGGACTCGCCCGCGTAAGGGATGTGAAAGTTGGTCGAGCGGACGGGCGCGACGAAGCGGGGCGACTGCTGCTGCTGCTGGCGTTCGGCGCGCGGCGACATCACCCAGACGCCGCTCTGTTCGCCGCGCGTGGCGAAGAAGGCGAGCCTTTTGCCGTCGGGCGACCAGCGCGGGCGCGAGACGTTCCACTCGCCGCCGAGAACTTGTTGCGCCGGCCGGCGCGGCGGCGCGGGGAGGGCGTGCTCATCTCCCGGTTGCGCGCACCAGAGCGACGTGCGCGTCGCGTTGCCTTCCACGGCCGAGACCGTATAACAGATCATCCCAGCGTCCGGCGCGATCTGGGCGTCGCCGATCTGCGCCACGCGCAGAGTGTCGGCGGGCGTCATCCCGCGCTGTTGTGCGGGTGCGCCGGCCACCCAAAGGAGCAGGCATAGAAGCGCGTAGGTTAAGCGTGTGAGTCTCATAGTGTCGTGCGCAAGGTGTCGTTCAAAAGTTCCCACGCGCGGCGGACGTGTTGCTCGGTCGTGCGGATGTTGCCGACGGCGAGGCGCAGGGTGAACTTGTCTCCGAGACGCGTGTGAGAGATGAAGATCGAGCCGGTCGAGTTCGCGGCGTGCAGGAGGCGTTCGTTGAGCGCGTCGAGGCGCGCGGCGCGTTCGGCGTCGGCGGTCTCGCCCGAGCCGGCGGCGGGGCAGGCGCGGAAGCAGACGACGCTGAGAGGCACGGGCGCGAGCAGTTCCCATCCGGGGGAATCAGCGACCCAGGAAGCGAAGAGGCGCGCGAGGCGGCAGTGTTCGCGGATGCGCGC
>DATCWB010000161.1:0-2811 GCA_036566625.1 Pyrinomonadaceae bacterium | reverse complement strand
CCGCGGCCAGCATCTCGCGCCGCGCGCCGCCGCGACGGCCTCCGCCGCCTCCTCCGCCGCGAGGCATCGACGCGTCGTTGTTCATCGCGGGCGTCATCGTCGTCGCCGTCGTTGCGGCGTTTGCCGGTGCGGCCGTGGTTTCCCCGGCCGTCGCTTCGTTCAACTGTTTCAACAAGGCCGATTTCGTCCGCTCGGACATGTTGCCCTGCAAGATGACGGCGGCGAATTGCTCGATGAGACGCGACTTGTCCATGCCCGCGCCGCCCGCGCTGTTGAAGCGCGAGAGGTCGACGCGCGTGCCGTTGATGCGGTTGCCGACGAGCGCGAGCGCGAAGTTCATGCGTTCGAGCAGCGCGCCCGTGTTGACCCAGTGCTCGGCCGTGTCCGGGTAGCCGGTCGGCGCTTGATATTGATAGAGCGGTTCGCCCATGCGCGCGATCCATTGATGCAGCGCGGGCGCGCCCGTGGTCTCGCCGCCGAGCGAGCGCACCGCGCTGATGGCTAGCTCGAAAGGCGTCTTGATCTTCGCGCGATAATTCTCCGGCGCGTTGAATTCGGGCGACGCGAATATCGCGCGCAGGGTCGTGCGGATGTCGCCGTCGGACTTCGTGTAGGCCGAGGCGATGCGCTCGACGAGCGCTGGTGTCGGGTTGTCGGAGACGAAACGGCGCGCGAGTTTCGTCGCGATGAACTTCGCCGTCGAAGGATGCTTCGAGAGAATGTCGAGCACGAGCAGGCCATCGTTGATGCCGCCGCCCGCTGGTATCTTGTGGCCGAGCACGACCTTCTCGCCGTCGTCGTGCAGGCGCGGGTTGAAGAAGAACGTCCCGGCGCGTTCGGGGTTGGTAACGCCTGCCGCGCCGCCCTGCCCGCGCGGGTCGAAGATCGTCCAGCCCGTGAAGCAGCGCGCCACTTCCTGCACGTCCTTCTGCGTGTAGCCGCCCTCGACGCCGAGCGTGTGCAGTTCCATCAACTCACGCGCGTAGTTTTCGTTGATGCCGCGACGCATGCGCCTCGGCTGCTGCGGCGGCGCGAGCGGCTGAGCTTGTTCGGCGGGCATCTGCGCCTGTCCTGCTGCTGCTGCGGGCATCTCCTGTGCATCCCCGGCCTCAGCCCCTTCGCGCATCAACTGTCGCCTGCGATTCATCCGTCGTCGTCCGCCCGGTTGTTCCGCGCCCGCTTCGCCGCCCGCCTGCGGCAGAGCGAGCATCTCGCTGAAACGCTTCACGCGCGGGTGCATGCGAGCCGCGGCGCGTCCGGCCGTCGGGCTGACGCTCTGATAGTTGTCGAGGAAAAAAAGCATCGCGGGGCTTTGCGCCGTCGCCAGCAATAAATCTTTGAACTTGCCGAGCGTGCGCGGGCGAATAGTGTCGCGGTCGTAGGAGACCAGCAGCCAGCGGTCCGCGCCCTTGTTCGCGTAGACGTTGAAGTGGTTCGTCCAGAAGTCAACTAAAACTTCCTGCAACTGCCGCTCGCTGTAGGTCGCGCGCAGGATGCGCGACGATTGCAACTCCGCCGTGATGCGCGCCGGTTGCAGCAGATTGTTCTCCCTGTAGTATTCCTGTATGGCCTGACGATACCCTCTGTGCGCGTCCGCGTTCGCCGCGCCCGTCTCGCCCGCCTTCATCGCCGCCACATCGTTCGACATCGCGCCCTGCGAATCCTGTTTCACGTCCGCCGCGGGCTTCATAGCTTCGCCCGCGCCCTTCGTGCGGTTCTCGCGCAACTCCGCGAGGTCTGCGGGCAGACGCCCCTGACGCTCCAGCGCGCGCAACAGGCGACCCGGTTGCGGGTACTTCGCGTAAAGCTCGGCGGTCGTCATCCAGTAAGACGAAAGCCCACGCAGTTTCGCCTCCGTCGCCGCGTCCTCGATACGCTCGGGAGCGAGTTGCTGCTCGATGTAATTTTCCAGACCGAGTTTGCGGACGCGCTCCACGTCGCCGGGGCGCGCGCCGAAACCGAGGCGATTGAGCACATGCAAAATGCGCTGCTCGTCGCCGAGACGCGCGCTCTTTGCCGCCGTAGGCATCTTCTGCGCCAACGCCGCGCCGGGCTGGAAGGCGGCGAACGAACCGGCGACGAGCGCGAACGCGAGCAAAACGGCCGTCGCGCGGCGCACGAGGAGCGGGGCGACAGGGTTAAGAGACTTATTCATAAAATTTCCCACGGTCGAACCTTTGCGAGATTAAATGTTTGCCTGAATACCTTGTTGAGTGGGAGAGTTTTTTTCGACTTTGAGATAATCCGTCTGTTTAGACGCGCCGGGGGGTTAAAAGGTTGAACAATGTGGAGAGGTTGGCAGCACTAACAGGAGGGACGCGGAGCACGCGGAGAAGGCGCGCGGTGAAACCCATCTGAGACGACAAACTTTAGATTTCAAATTCGAGACCGCAAATTTGAAATCTCAAATTCGAGGCGCAAACTGGAAGTTTCAAATCTTCGGTCTCAAATTTGAGATTTCAAATTGCCCTACCCCGCGCTTCCCGGCGCGCCCTCTATGCCAACACGTTAAATGCCGGGTTTAGCGCACGGGACGCGGCACGCTGACCGGGCTGCGATTGCCCTGCCTGTCCACGGCGCGCACGCCGAAAAAGTAGTTGTCTTTCGACATCCCCCTGACCGTGTAAGTCGTGACGTTGCCCACGCCGCGCGAGTTCGTCCAGACGGGCGAAGACGTTTCGCGCCAGACGATCTCATAGCCGGCGAGGTCGGCTTCGGTGTTGGCCGTCCATTGCAGGTCTGTGTCGTTCGTCAGGCGGCGCGTGACGAGGCCGACGCCCTTCGGGCGCGCGGGGGCGCGCGCGAGCGTGG
>DATCWB010000160.1:0-49308 GCA_036566625.1 Pyrinomonadaceae bacterium | reverse complement strand
GTCGCCGGGCACGCGCACCTTGATGTAGTTCGAGATGTGCGTGCGGTGCGTGAGCACGTAGAAGACCGTGAAGAAGAAGACGGCGAGCGAGACGAGGATGAGCGCGGCGCGGCTGCGCAAATCCTGAATCGCCGCCGCCGAGCGCGTGAGTACTTCGGTGAAGGCGGCTTCGAGCGTGGCGTGCGTGCCCGCGCGGCTGACGGGGATGTAGCGTTCGAGCGCGCCGCTGATGGCGTCGCTGATCTTGGTGCGATCCTGCTGGCTGATGTTCGTCGAATAGCCCGACAACTCGTGCCAGGTGTAACCGGCGATCAGGACGAGCGGCACGACGATGAGCGCAATCGTGATGAGCGCGCTGCCCGAACGCGCGCGGAGGCGACGCTCCAACCATTCCTGCACCGGCAGCAGAAACGCCCCCGCCACGAGGCCGAGCAGGAGCGCCACAAGCACCTGCCCGACGAGCAGCAGGAACAGCCCCACCGCCAGCACGAGCGCGACGCCGTACACCACGATGCGCTTGGCATCGCCCACCGTCAGTTCGCTCAAACGCTTTGTGTCTTCCTGGTCGGGCATCGTGCGGCTAATCTAGCACATAACATTTCGCGCCATGAATGAAAGAGCGTTGCGAGCCGGCGACCGCCCGCCCGGGCGCGGGGAAAGAAAAAGTCTCCGGCCGTGTCGGGCGGCCGGAGACTTTTGGCATCGGAGGTCGGGTGTCGAAGGGCGGGCGACGGTTGCCCGCCACGGTTTATTTCACCTGAAACTGGACGGTGTGCGTGGTGGGGTCTGCGCCCGCCTTGAAGCTGAGCAGGTAAGTGCCCGTCGCGTAGCCGCTGGTCTTCAGGTTGAAATGGTAACTGCCGCCCGCGTAGCGGAAGTTGTAATCGGGTGAGGCGTCGCCCGGCGCGGCGAGCGCGCCCGGCGCGTTGTCCGAGATGCGCGTGACCGAAAGCGCGGTGACGACGACGTTCGACGCCGAACGGTTCACGCCCGCCGCGTCCGTCAACTCCACCCTGACGGGGACGGTGCTGCCCCGCTGGTGCGCCTTCGTTTGATCAAAGAGCGGGTTGACGCCGTAGGCGACGCGGTAGTTGACCGTGCGCGTGCTCCCGTTGCCCGCCTGGTCGCGCGCGGAGACTGTGAAGTTGAACGAGCCGACCGCGCTCGTGTCGAGGTTCGCGCCGACGGCCACCGTGCCGACGCAGGAGGCGACGCCCGAACCTGCGTCCGCGCAGGCATAGGACGCGCCCACGCTCTGGCGGAGCAGGTAGACGGCGTCGGCCGTGGGGGAAGCGACGCTGATGTCGGGCGCGGTCTGGTCGCCGCCGCCCTCGGCGCGCTCGGCGACGACGAAGGGGCTGAGCGACGTGACGCGCGCGTAGACCATGCGCGCGGCGAAGTCGTGAGCGGGCGAGTCGGGCGCGAGGATCGTCCGGTCAACGAAGTAGGGGGCGGGCGACGGCTCGCCGTGCAGGACGCGCAGTGTGTTGAAGGTGCCCGGGTCTGCGACGCCCGGCACATGGAAGGCGATGGTGATCGGCCCCGTGTAGGTGGCCGTCGTCGTGATCTCGAAGGCGAGGGTATTGCCGTTGATGACGTACTCGCCGGGCATCCCCCGGAGCGCGTTCGGGTCAACCGCCCTGACGGTCGTCTGCCCTGGGGCGGTCACGCCGGAGAAGGTGAGACGGACGCCGTCGGCCGTCACCGAGACGTTTGCGCCGGCCGGTGTGTTCGGGCGCGCGGTGGGCTGCCACCTCGGGCTGGTGTAATAGTTCGGCTCGCCCGTGAGATCGACGCGCCCCGTGCCGTCGGCGTTGATGATCTCGATGCTGCCGCCGTTGCGTTGGCTCCTGAAAGCGAGGCGCGTGCCGTCGGGCGACCAATCAGGCTCGGTGTTGTATTCAACGTCGCCGCCGAAGTGTCTCAGCCCCGTGCCGTCGGCATTGACGACGTAGATGCCCGCTCCGTAGCTCTCGGAGAGAACGCGGTAGAAGGCGAGGCGCGTGCCGTCGGGCGACCAGCGCGGCGCGAAGTCTGCGTCGGGCGAACTGGTTAGTCGCGTCTTGTTCGAGCCGTCGGCGTTCATCACGTAAAGCTCGCGTGTGTTGTTGCTGTAGCTGAAGTAGGCGAGGCGCGAGCCGTCGGGCGACCAGACCGGCTCGAAGTTGTCCGCGCCTGTGGTCAGGGCGCGCCGGTTCGTGCCGTCCGGGTTGATCAGGTGGACGTTCGTGGTCATCCCGCCATCTTCGAGCGGGGTGTGCGAGAAGGCGATGGTCGAGCCGTCGGGCGACCACGCGGGATCATAGTCAGCCGCGCCGGAAGTGAGCGGCGTCAGGTTCGTGCCGTCGGCGTTGATGACGAGCAGCGATGTCGTGTTATTGAGGTTGCTCTGGCGCGCGAAGACGATGCGTGTGCCGTCGGGCGACCAGGAGGGCTTGGCCTCGTAGTCGTCGGCCGTCTCGGTGAGTCGCGTCTGACCGGTGCCGTCGGCGTTCATCACGTAAAGCTCGGTCGTGTGGTTCACGGGATCAATGCGCGCGAAGGCGATGCGCGAGCCGTCGGGCGACCACGCGAAGTCGAAGTCCTCGGTCGGGTTGTTGGAGATGTTCGACTGCGCCGTGCCGTCCGCGCGGCGGGTGTAGATTTCCGAGTTGCCGTCGCGGTAGCTGGTGAAGGCGATGAGCGGGTTGCCGGCGGGCGCGATGCTGCGCCCCCAGTCGGCCTCCACGTCGGCAAAGTTGCCGGGGCGATTCGTAACGTTGTACCGGCCGCTGCCGTCGGCGTTCATCACGTACAACTCGCCCGCGGGGTCGCCGTTGCGATTACCGGTGTAGACGATCTTCGTGCCGTCGGGCGACCAGGCGGGGTCTTCGTCTGTCCCCGCGTTGTCGGGGGTGAGCAGCGCGAGGCCGCTGCCGTCGGCGTTCATCACGTAGATGTCGGTGAAGAACATCGGCTCGGTCGCGCCGTAACTGGCGAACACGATGCGCGAGCCGTCGGGCGACCACGAGGGCCTGTAGTCGCTCGCCACGTTGGTGCTCAATCTGGTCATCCCCGCGCCCTGCGCGGTCGTGCCGGCGTTATCCATCACGTAGATGTCGGAGGGGCCATAGTTCACCTGACTGACGAAGGCGAGCTGCGTGCCGTCGGGCGACCACGCCGGCTGGCTGCCGCCGAACCGGTTGAAGGTGATGCGGTAGGGGTCGGCGTTGGTGATCACGTCCTTGAGCCAGATGTTGTTGCCGCTGGTGTAGGCGAGGGTGCGCCCGTCGGGCGACCACGCGGGTTCGGTGCTGTGTTTCATGGCGTCGGTCGTGATGGCGCGCTCGCCCGTGCCGTCGGCGTTCATCATGTAGAGGTTCGAGCCGCTGTTCTCGTACCGGACGAAGACGATGCGCGAACCGTCGGGCGAGAAGACGGGCAGGTGCTCGTAGGCCGCCGTGTAGGTGAGGCGCGTCTTGTTCGTGCCGTCGGGGTTGACGGTGTAAACCTCGAAGCTGTTCGCGCCCTGATCGGTGACGTAGACGATCCGGCCGTTGACAGTGGCCGCCGGGGTCGGCGTCGGCACGGGCGGGCCGGAGATGTAGAAGTCCGCGACGCTTGTGTTGGCGGGGTCCGGATCCGGGGTCGTGCTGCCGACCGTGAAGGATGCGCTCATCTTCGCGTAGGGTGCGCCCGCCGCATTTGAAGTCGCGGGCACGTTGATGATCTTGGTGTCGTAGAGAGCGACGGAGGGGAACGTGCAGCTAAAGCTCGCGCCGTCGGGCGCGCTCGTGCACGAAGAGCCGTCGCCGTTGTTGTTGACGACCGTGTTCAGGGTGACGCCCGCGGGCATCTGCCCTGTGAGCGTGACGTTCGCGGCTGTGTTCGGGCCGTTGTTGAAGAGGTACACGGAGTAGGTGACCTGTCCGCCGTCGCTCGGCACGAGGAAGAGGTTGGTCGTGGCATAGACCCCCATGTCAGCGGAGGCGGGCGGCAGAACGGGTTGCCACCTCGGTCTGGTGTAATAGTTCGGCTCGTTGGTGAAATCTACGCGCTCCGTGCCGTCGGCGTTGATGATGTCGATGCCGCCGCCGTTGCGGTTGGTCTTGAAGGCGAGGCGCGAGCCGTCGGGCGACCAATCAGGTTCGGTGTTGTATTCCGCATCGCCGCCAATGTGCCCTGTCGTCCCAGAGCCGTCGGCGTTGGCGACGTAGACGCCCGCGCCGAAACCGTCGGAGATGATACGGTGGAAGGCGAGCTTCGACCCGTCGGGCGACCAGCGCGGCCCGAAGTCGGGGTTGGGCGAATCGCTGATGCGCGTCTGGCCGGAGCCGTCGGCATTCATCACGAAGATTTCGCGGTTGTTGTTGCGGTAGCTGTAGAAGGCGAGGCGCGAGCCGTCGGGCGACCAGACCGGATCAGAGCCGCCACCCGGGCCTGTGGTCAGGGCGCGCCGGTTCGAGCCGTCGGCGTTGATGAGATAGACGTTTGTTGTCGTCCCGCCATCGTTGAAGGGTGTGTGCGAAAAGGCGATGGTCGAGCCGTCGGGCGACCACGCGGGATCGGAGTCCGCCGCGCTGCCGGTAAGTTGCGTCAGGTTCGAGCCGTCGGCGTTGATGATGAACAGGTTGGTCGTGTTGTCGAGGTTGCTCTGGCGCGCGAAGGCGATGCGCGAACCGTCGGGCGACCACGCGGGCTTGGCCTCGTAATAGTCTGCCGTCTCGGTGAGTCGCGTCTGGCCGGTGCCGTCGGCGTTCATCACGTAGAGTTCGGTGGTGAAGTTCACGGGATCGTTGCGCGTGAAGGCGAGGCGCGAACCATCGGGCGACCAGGCGAAGTCCTGATCCTCGGTCGGGTTGTTGGAGAGGTTCAACTGTGCCGTGCCGTCCGCGCGGCGGGTGTAGATTTCCGAGTTGCCGTCGCGGTACGTCTCGTAGGCGAGGAGCGCGTTCCAGCCCGTAGCGGGCGTCGGCATCGGCACGGGCGGCCCGACGATGAATATGTCGTGGTTGACGGTGTTGTCCAGGGTGTAAGGATCGTGCATGGAACCGGCGACGGCGAACGTGGCGCGGAAGCGCGTGTAGGGCGCGCCCGAGGCACGCGTCGTCAGCGTGACGGCGTGAGAGTCGCCCGCACTGATGGCGGGGAAGGCGCAGGTAAGGGGCGTCGCGCCCGTCTCGTTGGACGAACCGTAGCAACCGCCCATGCTGGTGTTTTCGACGTTGTAAAGGGCGACGCCCGGCGGCAGTAGCAAATTCAGCGTTGCATCGGCGATTTGCGCGGGGCCGAAGTTGTAGACGTTGATCGTGTAGACGACCTGCCCGCCGGAGGCCACGGTGCGAACATCCGTCTGGACGCGAATGCTCAGATCGGCTTCGTTCGCGGGCGTCGGAGTGGGCGTTGGAGTAGGCGTAGGCGTTGGAGTGGGCGTTGGCGTCGCAGTCGGTGTCGGTGTCGCAGTCGGCGTCGGAGTAGGGGTCGCAGTCGGAGTTGGAGTGGGCGTCGGCGTCGGAGTGGGAGTCGGCGTGGGTGTCGGGGTCGGCGTGGAGGTGGGGAGCGGCGTCGGGGTCGGCAATGGGGGCACGCCGAGCGGCTGCCAGCTCGCGCGCGAGTCCTGCGTCGGCGCGGTGGTGACGCGCGTCTCGCCGGAGCCGTCGGCGTTGGCATAGTAGAGGTCGCGGTTGCCGTCGCGGTCGCTGCTGTAGATGATCTTCGTGCCGTCGGGCGACCACGCGGGCATCAGGCCGCCGACCGGGACGTTCGCGTTGATGAACGTGACGTTCGAGCCGTCGGCGTTCATCACGAAGACGCCTGACTGGTTGAAGTGTGCTCCGCGGCTCATGCTGACGAAGGCGATCTTCGTGCCGTCGGGCGACCATGAGGGGTAATAGTCGTGCGAGTAGAAATTGGTGATGTTGCGCTGGCCGCTGCCGTCGGCGTTCATCACGTAGATTTCGGTGTTGGCGTCGCCGTCGCGCTTCGAGGCGAAGGCGATCTTCGTGCCGTCGGGCGACCAGGTGGGCAGGTAGTCGTAGCCGGGCGTGTTGGTCAGGTTCGTGACGTTCGAGCCGTCAACGTTCATCACCATGATGTCGGCGTCCGAGCCGAACTGACCCCAACTCGTGTAGGCGATCTTCTGCCCGTCGGGCGACCACGCGCTGCGCTCGGTCGGTTCCACGTTGTCGTTGAGGCGGATGCGCCCCGTGCCGTCCGGGTTGATGATCTCGATGCCGAAGCCGCTGACGCTGCCGGCGTGCTGGTTGGCGACGCGCGTGACGGCGAGCCGCGTGCCGTCGGGCGACCAGACGGGCATGTGGTCGCGCTCCGTGCCGGGAATCTTCGTGTCGCCCGTGCCGTCCGGGTTGATCAGGTAGACGCCGTCTTCGGGCGTCGTGTACACCGCGCCCCACTTGTTGTAGGCGATCTTGCCGTTCGAGGGAGGAGGCTGGTTGTAGATGATGTCAGGGAGGGCGTCGTCGGCGAAGTGGCAGCCGCTGTAGGTGACTGTGTTGCCCATCTGCGCGCCGTTCACTTTGTTGACGAACGCCTTGAACTCGTAAGGGCCGCAGCCCCCGGCGAACAGGGTGAACCCGTAGTAGCCGTTCGCGTTGGTGGTGGTGCTGCCCGCCGCCTGGCCGCCGATGGTGACGAGCGCGCCGGAGACGGGCGCGCCGAACTGGTTCTTGACGTACCCGTAGAGGCGTACCTGAGCCTGCGTTGAAGACGCCGCGCGCGCCGCCGTGGGCGCGATGAACAGGTTCGGGAAGACGATGAGAGCGACGAGAAAGAGGCTGAGCAGGCGTCGTGCGGCGGGGGCGGTGTGTCTCATTGCGGGGGACTCCTTTTAGGGTTCGAGTGGGTTGCTCCGGCGCGGCGCGCGGCGGGGCGCGTCAGGCATGGGCGCAGCGGTCGGTGAGCCGAAATCGCTGCGCCGGGCGAATTAAATTTCGACAACGTGCAGAGCCGGTGTCGAGAGGCGGCGAACGGACGTGCGGAAAAGATAATCAGCGAGATGCGACCGGACGGGGCGTGCGACCGTTTAGACCGTCAGGCCAAGCGCGTGGGCACTTTGAGAGCGCGCGGCGCGAAACGTCGCGTGCGCGATTCGTGTGTTATCGGGCGGGCGCATAAGGTCGGGGGCAGCTCGCCGAGAACCGGCCGCGGCAGACAGGCGTTCGGCCGCGGCGGGCGCGCGAACCTGTTGCTTCTCGAACCGGCGTTATTTGAACTGTGTGCTGGAGAAAAGATTCGAAGGGGTGGCAATGCCTGTGGAACTGCCGGAGCACTCGAACCATCGGACAACGAACGCGCGCTATCTTAGCGAGATATGAATTATTGTCAAGCCGAAAAAACTCGCGCCGCGCGCCGGTCATCGGGCGCGCGGCGCGGGCGGGAGTTTGCGGCGTCCTGCTTTAGCGGATGCGGACGGTGAAGCTGACGCTGCCGGAAGTGCCCGGCGCAAGGTTGCCCGTCAGCTTCCACGCGACGTAGGTGACGTTGGGATCGTAAGTGCCGACGGGCGTGTAGCTCGACGCCGGACTCCACGGCGGCAGGAGAGGATAGGCGCTGAACGCGTCGTTGTAATACTTGTAATCCCCCGGGGCGATGGTCAGGCCGCTGGTGCCGGGCGCGAAAGCCATCGAGCCGACTTTGAAATCCGTGGTTCTGACGATAGCGGAGCCGGTGTCGTGGATGGGGATGATGTCTACGATGGTCAGGTTCTGCACGGGGACGTTGCCGTCGTTCGTAAAGGTGATGGTGTAAGTCAGATCGGTGCCGGGCTGCTGCTTCGTGTTCAGGCAGTTGGCGGGCGCGGTGCAATCCTTCTCCAGTTTCACGCTCGGCACGGGGGCGATGACGACGGTGACGTTGGTCGTCTGCGTCCCGGCGACACTTAGATCGCCGTCGCTGTAAGACGTGAAGGCGTCGCCTAGCGTGGCCGCATTGTAGTTGACGACCGCCTGGTTGGCGACGACAGTTCCGCCCGCCGTGGCGGCGTTCACCTTCACTCTGAATTTAATCGTCGTGGACTCATTCGGGTTGAGCAGTCCGCCGACGGTCGAATTGGCTCCTGTCCCCAAGCGAACGACCACGCGCGTTCCGTCGAACTCCGCCTGATCGTCTCCAGCGCTGTCGGTCTTAACCCCGACATTAGCTCCCGCCGTGACCTGTACGCTCCCGGCCTCATAGGTCGTGTTCGACGGGATGGTGTCGCTCAGCACGTTGTTTGAGGCTCCGTCGTTGCCGGTGTTCGAGACGTTGATGGTGTATTCGAGCAGGTCTCCGGGGTTCACGTCGCCGCCGTTCACGTCGGTCACGGTCTTCGTGATGTTGCCGTCTACCTGGGGCCGGAAGACATCCACTGCAAACGTGAGCACGCCCGGGTAATACAGGTCTTGAGTCGAGTTGAAGGTGAGCCGCACGCTGGTCGCGCCGTTGCCGAGCACGGTGTTGGGGGTGGCAATGCTCACCGTGTCAATGTCGAATCCGAGTTGGTTGGCGTAGTCGGGATTCTTGGCGGTGATGCGCGCGTTGAGGCTGCTGATGCTGCTGTTGAAAAAATTGTTGACCGGGTTCTGCGTGTCGAAGATCGTGGTCGTCGCGTTGGTGGACGTGTTGGTGATCTGAAAACTGTCGCCGAGGATGCCCTGATCGCCTTCGTAAGCGACCATCCCGGCATAGGCGCTGAAGACGCCGGTGGTGGGCGTCAACAAACCGCTCGCCGTGGTGGTGACGTTCTGGCCGTTGCTGACGGAGGCGAAGCCGTCGAAGACCGTGAGGTTACGCAGAGGCTGGTTCACGTCTCGATAAACGACGACCAGAGACCAGCCGGCGTAAAAGCCGGTGGTGTCCAGCCCGGTGTTGGCCGTGATGTCGGCGGCCCAGTACGTGCCGCCGCGGGCGGACTGAACCTGTGCAGTGACATCGACGAAGCCCTGATAGGCGTTTGACGCGGCCGTGGTGCTGTCGAGCTCGAAGGCCGTGAGGGTGGAGTAAAAACCGGAGTTGGCGGGCTTGAATTTGATCTGGCTGCGCGAGGCGGTGGTGGAACGCGCGCCCCAGTACAGCCCGGCCCAGAGCACGGTGGAACCGCCCGGCAGCGACAGCGTGGCGCTGCTCGAATTGCTCGTCGCGCTGTCGGCGTCGGCGTCGATGAACTCGGAGGTGTAGTCGCTGTTGCTACCGGCTCCGCTGCGGGTCAGGGCGCAGTTGTTGTTGTTCCTGGCGCGGCACGTCATCAGAGAGTTGCCGACGAGCGCGATGTTGCCGCGTTCGTTCGTCACCGGGTTGCGGCGCGTGAACGAGCGGATCACCTGCCCCCGCGCAGGTACGGCCGCTGCGGCGCAGAGCAGGAGCAGGGCAAGGCCGCATAGCAGCAGCCGCGGCGCGACCGCGATAGCGCGCCGCACGAAGCCCGAACTTGTTGTCGTCGCCGCGATTTTCAACGAGACGCTCCTTGTCCGTCTTGCTGCTTCCCGGTCGTACCCGGCGCGAGCAGCCCGTCGGCCGAAGTGCCGAAGAGATCGAAGAGGTTGGAGAGCTTGGTGGAGATGGTGAAATAGAAGCCGCGCGGCTGCGCGACGACGAGGCCGCCGGGTTCGGTGGCCGAAGTGAAGTTGTAGCCGATGCCGACGCGCATGTCCGCGAAGACCCAGTAACCGACTTCCGCGCCGACGGAGGTGCGCATCGTGTGCGTCACAGGTTGCGCCATCATGCGCACTTCGCCCGCCACGTCGAAGGCGCGGCGCAGGCGTTTCTGCGCGCGCAGTTGCGCGAGGTAGGTCAGAGCCGACGCGTTCATCAAACCTTCGCGGCTGTTCGCGCCGAACTTGAGGGCGACGCGGCCGTAGAGTTCCGTGTCTTTGAAAGGCTGCCAGAGGCCGTCGGTCGAGAGCGTGTCGGAGCGGTCGGTGGTGGCTGCCTGCCCGCCGATGCCGCCCTGCGTGAGCGAGCGGTGCGTGTAGCTGAACAGGAGCGCGGTGCGGTCGGATTTGAGCGGGCGCAGGGCGAGCGCGACCGTGCCTTGCTGCGAAGAGTTTTCGCGCCCCTGATAGTTGGAACGCGCCGACTGGAAGCGCGCGAGCGTGGTGATTCCGTCGCCGAGGCGTCCGGCCGCGCCGACCGTGATCAGTTGGGCGAGGCCGCCCGTCTGGTTGCGCAACTCGTAGCGCGCCGCCGTGCGCAAATCTTTCGAGGGCAGGTAGGAGAAGCCGAACGAGCCGCCCGTGAAGCTCGCGCCTTCGCCCGCGAGGTGGAAGCCGTGCTCGAAGCTGAGATCGAGCGACAACTGTTTCGAGATGGGCAGGCGATTCTGCAAACCGAGGACGGCGAAACTGTCCGTGCCGCTGATGCCGTTCTCAAGCTGGTAGCGGCTGACGAGGTTCGTGTAGCGGCCGAGCTTCGTCTCGATGCCGATTGAGGTTTCGCGGCGCGACCCCGTCGAGGCGAAGCCGGTCGCCGAGGTGTCGCTGATGGGGATGATGGGCGCGGAGGCGAGCCGCTGCGTGAAGAAGATGTTCGCACGCTCGCTCCACTTGTAGCGCGCGGCGATGGTCGTCTGGCTGGGGAACGTCGGGTCGGCCTCGCCCAGATTCTGTTCGCGCTTGACGGAGAGTTCAAGCTTGTCGGTCGGGCGATACTGCGCGCCGACGGTGACGAGGCTGGAACCGATCTGCTGGTCGTTCAGCGAATCGTTGAGGCGGCGATAGTCGTAGCCGAAGAAGGCGTGGAGGCGTTCGCTGAAAGTTTCCGTCCAGACGAGCGAGAAGGTGTTGCGCGAGTTATCGACGTTCGCGGTGCGGTTGCGCTCGTTGAGGAAGCCGAGGCGCAGGACGCGCGACGCGCCGGGTTTGAGATCGACCGTCGCGCCCGTGCGCTGCGAGCCGGGGGCGACGGTCGCGCCGAAGGGATTGAAGAAGCCTTCATCGGCGCGCGCGTATTCGGCGTGCAGCACGCCCTCGTACATTTTGAGCGGCTGCGTCAGTTCGAGACGATAGGCGTTGCCGCCCGCGTGCCTGGTCGTGGCGTCGAAGATGTTGCCGCCCGTCGCCATGTCGCCGCGACTCATCGCCCATTCAAACTTGAGCGAGCCGCGATTCGGCAACGTCTGTTCGCCGTCTATGCCGCCGAGCACGTAAGAGCCGAACTCGTTCTGCTTCTGTTCGACGAACGAGAGACCCATGCGCAGGCCGAGGCGGTTGAAACGCTTCGAGGCGCGCCCCGTGTAGACGCCGGAAGACATCCCGGCGGCGCGGTGCTCGTAAGTGACGACGACCTGGACGAGGTTGAGATCGTAGTCGAAGGCGGAGATGGGGCGCATGAAGAAGAGTTGCCCCGTGAGCGGATCGAGGTTGTAGTCGAGCGAGCGCAGGAGCGTCTCGCGCGAGATGATGCGTTCCGGGTTGCGCCGGTCGCGCACTTCGAGGGCGACCGTTTCCGAGCCGGGCAACACGTCCGGGTAGGAGAGATTGATGAGGCCGATGCGACCGGCCGGGAACACGTCGCGCGCGAAAGAGGTGTCGGGGCGCGCGCCCGTGACGGCGATGAAATCTCCGTTCGAGTTTTCGAGGTGAACTTTAACGCCCGTCAGCTTGCGCGAGTAACCGGCAAGCTGCGTCTCACTCAGCCCTGCCTCGAAGTCGCCGAACATGGCGTAGGAGCGATTGCGGTCAAGGCGCGCGTAGAGTTTCGAGTTCGATTCGACATCGCTGAAGCGCGTCGAAGAGTCGCCGAAGATGGGGTAGGCGCGCTCCAGCGGGTCGGCCTGAAAGAGGCGGTCGCGCCCCTGCGTGCGGTTCAGGGAACGCTGGCTGTCGTAGGCGAGCGTCAGGAGATTTTTGCCGAAGATTGAGCCGCGATAGAAGAACTCGATGTGGCTGCGCACGCGTGCGTCGTCGCCGCGCAGTGTGTTCTCGGGGGCGGCGCGGCCGACAGACGCTTCGGCGAGGCCGACGAGGATCGTGGGGCGCAGTTCGGCGGTGAAACGCAGACGACGTTCGGCGTTGATGTCGCCCGCCTGCGCCTGAATTTTGGTGACGCCCGCCGCGTTGTCCGAGATGAGACGCACCGTGGCCTCGCCTCCGCGCAGGCTCAAGACCACTTCCTTCAAGGTCGCGTTCGGGTTCTCGCCCGCGTTCTCGCCGGCCAGTTCCAGAGACTTGTCGCGCGCTACGTCATTAACGTCCTTCGTGTTTGTCGCCTCAGACGCGGCGGGGCGCAGGAAGTGGCCGGTGGAGGTGGCGACGGCGACCTGCCCGTCGGCCGCAGGGTTGTTCCACTGATCGAAGGCGCGCACGCGAAGCTCGGCCGAATCACGCCCGCCTGCTTGCAGTTCGTCGCGCTCAGGCGTGATCTCCAGGCGACGCGCCGGGCCGCGCCCCATCACGTTCAATTCGACGGCGCGACCCGTCTTGCCGTCGGGGCTGACGGCGAAGGCACGCACGCTGTTGCGGCCGGGGCGCACGCTCAGGCCGACGAACGTGAAGGTCGCGACCTTGTGCTTGTGGTCAACGCGGGTGAGGCCGATGTTCTTCTCGCCGACATGCTGGCCGTTGACTTCCAGCGCCGCCGTCCAATCTTCCGCCACGCGCACCTCAACCTGCATCGCCGCCGACATGACGACCTCGCCCTCTGCCGGATTGACGACGAGCACGTCGCCCGGCGCGACGGCCGCCACCATCTCGCTCGCTTCCACCTCATACGTGCCCGCCGAAAGATTGCCCGAAAGATTGCCCGTCTCTTTCGTGCCGGAGATTTTTTCGATGCGCGGCTGGCGCGCGTCCGTCGCGGTCGTGTTTGACGGGTTCGTGGCAGGGGCGAGGGAGTTCGCGCGCGCTGCGTTCGTTTCGCGCTCTCTCGCAGCGTTCGCCGCCGTCGTTTCGGCGGGCGCGGGATTTGTCGCATCGAGTTGCGGCGCGCGAAGCGGCGTGGGCTTGCCATCCTTTTGCACGTCGCTTGAGGCCGCTTCGTCGTCGCTCGTGCTCGCGCCGCTCGTGCTGCGGAGCGCGAAGTTTTGGCGCAGGAGCGTGCCGCCGCCGAGCGGCGTGCGCAGAAGTCGCGTCCAACTGCGACCCGAACGGCGGCCTTCGTCCGTGAGCGCGTAGCCGCGCGGAAGCGTCACCGGGTCGATGGCGATGACGACCGCGCCGTCTTCCACGGAGGGCAGGCTGTACATGCCTTCCGAATCGGTGATGACCGATTGGCCGTTGTCTATGTAGAGCCGCGCGCCTTCGACGGCGCGTTCGCCCGCGTCAAACTCGTCGTTGCCGTTTTTGTCCTCGTAGACGCGCCCGATGATGATCTGCCGCGTGGAGAAGACGCCGCGCCCGACGCGGACGGTGGCGCGCGAAGGGCTGGTCTGGACGCGTTCGCCCGAAGCGTAGACGCCCGTGGCCGTGGCCGAGTTCGTCTGGTCGCCTTCGCGCGCGTTGACGCCGATGCGCGTGCGATAGACGAGCGTGGCGCGCGCGCCCGCGGCGAGCGTGCCGAGATTGAACGTGAGTTCGCTGCCGTTAACCTGCGGCTCCACGGCGCGCGGCGGGGCGGGCTGGACGGTGAGTTGCGCCGTGCCCGGCGCGTAATGGAACGATTGCGGCAGCACGTCGCGGACGGTCACGTCGCGCAAAGCGGCTTGCGTCGTGTTGCGCACCTCGACGCGATAGGAAACGATGTCGCCGATCTCTGCGCGCGGCTGGTCGGCGACCTTGTTGATCTCAAGCGTCTGCAACTCGAAGAGGGGGATATTGAGCGCGACGCTGGCGAGATTAGCGAGGCGCACGTCCGATTCGGTGAGCGCGAAGCTCCCGGACTCTGCGATGGGCTGTTCGTCGAGCGCGCGCACGGTGGCGTCGTAGAGACCGGAGACTGTGGACGGGCGCACGGCGAATTCCAGCATGCGCGAGCGGTAGCCGGGCGCGTTGACGTTGACATAGTAGGTGGCGGGCGCGGCGAGTTGCGCCGGGGTGAGCGCGAAACTGAAGAGGCCGCCCTGCGCGGTGGTGTAAGGATTGTCGTTCGAGAGGTTCGGCGTGAAGCCGATGCCGGCGGTGGTCGGGAGCGGGGTGCGCGTCGTCGGGTCTGTGACGAGCGTCACGCGCGCGCCGCCGACCGTGACCGCGCCGCCGCTGCGACCGGCGTAGACCGTGCCGAAGGGATTGACGACCGCCGTGGCAATGGAAGTCTGCCCGCTGTCGAAATTTTCGCCGCTGAGCGTAGCCCTGTTAACCGCGCCCGTGCCCGGCGCGATGTCGCCCGTCACCTGCGCGCGGAAATTGATCGTCACCACTTCGTTGGGCTGCACCTCGGCGATGCGCACTTCAAAGCGACGGGGACTAACGACCTGGCCTTCGTCGGCGTCGGCCGCGTCGGTGAGGGCGCGCGCGCCGAGACGGAGCGAGCCGGCGACGTATTGGAGACCGGCCGGGAGATCGTCCGCGACGAGGACGCGGCGGGCGACGACCGAGCCGTTGTTGCGGAAGCTGATCGCGTAGTCGAGCGTCTGGCCGGGCGCGGTGGTGACGCGCTCCTGATTGTTGACGAGTTTGGAAGGGGGAAGCGCGGAGTTGTTCGGGTCGGTCAGGCGCGCGCGTTCGCCGACCGTGTTGATGATCGTGCCCGTGTCTTCGACCGTGCCGTTCACCGTCGCGGAGACGTTCGAGCGGGCGTCGAGGCGGATGGCTAGTTGCGTCTGCGGCGCGCTCCCGTTCACGTCAACGACGGTAAGCACGCCGACGCAGGCGCGGGGAGCGAGGCGCGGCGACATGGTGGAGTTGAGCGTGACGGGCGCATCGGCTTCGTTGAGCGTGCCGCTCGCGTCGGTGTCGAAATAGAGCGCAACGAGCGCGGCGGGGGCGGTGACTTCGGCGCGCGTGATGGTGTAGAGGTCGGGCGTGTTGCCGAAGTTGCAGACGCGGAAGAGGCGCGTGATGCGCTCGCCCGGTGCGACGGCGGCGGAGGGCGTGGTTTCGTCAGGAGTGACGACGACGGCGGAGACGGGGCGGACGGTGACGGTGATGGTGGTCGAGACGGTGGCAAACTCGTTGCCGTCTTCGTCGGCGTAGATGGCTTCGGCGCGGTTGGAAATGACGGAATCCGCCGTGGCTTGTTGCGGCTGCGCGATCCCGGCGTGCGGCGCGAGAGCGAGCGCGAACACGACGAGGGCAGCTACCACAAACTTGACGGCGGATTTGGTCAACATTGAGGGTTTGAGAATCAGTCGCGGGACATTCAGGAAGCGCGAAGGTTAAGAACAATGGAAGCGGCGCGGTTGGCCGGACAAGCGTGCGGGGCAACGCCCGCGTGTCCGCCGCGCCGCTTCCAAACAGAGGGCACGTTTTCAGTTCAGCCCTAGTTGATCAGGCGACGGAACAGGAACGTGCCCGTCTCGCCGGGTGCGAGGCTCGGCACGTTGCCCTTGAGGACGTTGGTCGTGGAGGTGACGGGCGCACCCGCACCGTCCGTGACCGTACCGCCCGCCGTGCTGATCGAGGGCGCGGGCGTCATGACCTGCGTCGTGTAGGTCGCCCAGTTGTTTGTGTTCGATCCCGAGGGAACGCCGTCTTCCGTGATGACGAGGTTGGTCGCCGTCAGAGCGGAACTGTTCGAGCCTGCGGCCGGTACGGTCATGATGTTCGTGTAAGTGATCTGGTACACGATGGTCGCGCCGGGGATGGTGGCCGAGGGGTTGTCGGAAGCGTCAACCACCGTGACCGTCTTGTCGAGCCGGACGAATCCCGTGTAGAGACGGTCAATCGTCTGGTTCGTGTTGGCGGGCGTGTTGCCGGAGGCGGCCTGGATGATGCTGTCGAAGCCGGTCAGGATTTGCTGCCCGGCGAGGGTTTCGACGCGCACGTACACGTTCACGTCCGTGTTTCTGGCAAGCGGCGCGAGCACGAAAGAGCCTCCGCCGGAGATGGTGGTGAAAGGGCCGGCCGCGTTCGTGCTGACGCCGACGGTGAAGTTCAAGGGCACGGTCGGCGCGGTGAGCGTGAACGTGTCGGTGGAGTTGCCGGTGTTGCGGACGGTGTTGGTGTAGACGATGAAGCCGGGCGCGTTCGTCGAGCAGGAGAGGGCCGGCCCCGCCCCGCAGGGCGGAACTCCCGTGATGCCCGTCGTCACGCTGCGGTTCGTGAAGTCGGTGTTGTTGCTGCTGCCGGGGCCGGTGGCGGCGGGTTGGCCGGCCGGTCCGATGAGGACGTTGCCCACCTGCTGGAGCAGCGTCGGTTGGCGGACGCCTTTGCCGGTGTCCACGGGGTCGAGGCTGAAGCGCGGCTCGTCGAAATTGGCGTTGCGGTCGCCACGGTTGGTCACTTCCGCGCCGGGCGAATCCGACTGGTCGTTCAAGACCGTGCCGATGGTGTTGGAGGCGAACGCGTCCACGACGGCGTAGATGGGCGTGGTGGCGTCGGCCGCGGTGACGGTGACGATGAGCGGGAAGCTCGCGCTGCACGTCGTGGCGGCGAGCGACGCGCCCGCGTTGAAGGCCACGCGCGTGACGGTTGAGAGCGTGCCCGGCGCGGTGTTAGTCCACACGGCCGCTTCGGGTGCGGTCGTGAGCGCGCTCGTGGTGTAGAGCGTGCCGGCGGGGAACGTGTTGCTGGCCGAGAGCGCGGTGCCCACGGGCACGGGCATGACGACGTAGACGCCGGTGAACGCGCCGAGCGTCATCGAGGAGGCTGAGCGGTTGCCGTCGTTGCAGACCTGCATGCTGTAGTTGATGTTCGCGCCGAGCGCGACCGGGCCTGCCGGGACGGTCAGGACGGCGCGCAGTTGCGCATCGTTCTGCACGGTGACGCGGATGTCGCCGCGCGCCTCGCGCACGCCGTTCGTGGACGTGGCCGAGACGGTGCGAACCTCGTGCGCCGAAGGCGTGGCCGGGTTGTCGGGGGCTTGATTGTCGTAGCCTTGCGCCGCGCCGGTGGCCGCGTCGCCGAGGAAGACCTGCACGGTGTCGCCGGCCGAGGCCGACGAGCTGATCGTGGCCTGCACGACGACGGTCGCCGTGGCGTTCTGGGCGAGCGCGTGGAGCACGTCCGCGCCGTTCGAGAAGACGTTGATGTCGCCGGCCGTGATCGTGTTGCTGCCGTCCATGTCGATAACGGCGGCGGTGATCGTGCCGGGGCCGGTCATGTTCAAGCTCTGGCCGTTCGCAAGGAAGCGCACCTGATCGGCAAAGTTGCCCGTGTTGGTCACGGTGAACAGGAAGAAGGCATTCGTGGCGCCGGGGACGACCGCCGGGTTGACGGCATCGTCGGGCAGGATGCGCAGACCCGAAACGTTTGCGACCGTGACGGTCACGGTGTTCGAGACCGTGCTGTAGTTATTGGCCGCGCTGTCCGTGTAGACGGCGCTCGCCTGGTTGGAGATGGTGGTGTTGCCGCTGGTTTGCGCGAGTGCGGGGGTGAGAAATGCGCAAAGGATCGCCATGAGGGCGAAGAGCGCGCGCGGCAGCGAAGGGCGCACGGACGGGAGGCGGGTGTAACTTGTCTTCATATCAATCCTCAAATGTTTTTATTGTGGGAGATTCGCCGGTAATGGAAGGCCGACAAAGAAGTCCGAATGAGCCGGAAGAGACGACGCGGCTGCCCCTTGCCGGAAGCGTTGACGGGCTTATTTGACGCGCACCTTGTAGGAGGCCGAAAGCGTCGAACCGGCCGCGAGCGGATCGCTCCACTCGTAGCGCACCTGCGTGTACATCGAGGCGGGCGCGGGCGTACGCTTCGTCGTGCCGTCCGGCTGCTTCTCTTCAATCGTGGGCTGCGCGGCGAAGTTCTTGCCGCCGTCAATGCTGTAGCTCACGCTCGCGTTGTACTCGGCCGTCGCGCTGCCGGCGACGAAGGACGTGCCCTGCGGAATCTGCCCGATGGTCCGGTACTGGCGCGCGGGCGCGCCGCCTTCGTTGGCGCTCGTGATCGTCCAGTCGAGAATCTCGCCGGGATACACGGCGCTCACCTTATCGAGCGTGAGGCTCTCGTCGTTGCGCTTGAGCGAACCGGCGAGTTTGACTTTCACTTCCGGCTGCCCGGCAGACTTCTGACGCGCCGAGGCGATCTGTCTCTGCGCGAACGCGGCCGCTGTCCCGACGAGCAACAGGCAGAGCGCGAGGGCGACGGGCGCGTTCATTGTTTTCTTCGATGTCTTCATGAGAATCTCCTTGCAGATGGTCTAAAAATTTTCTCTGATGAGGTTGGCTGTTGCGGCGCGGATTCTTCCGGTTAGAGAACATCCTGCTTGGCAGGCCGCCTCAGGCCGGTGTTTGAAGGTTCGCTTAACGCGCACGCGACGGCATACATAAAATCCTCGACGGCAAGCGAGCGCGGCAGTACGGCGGCAAATCGGGCGCGCGACGATGCGCGCATGATCTCGGAGGGACGTTCGTGCAGGGCGATGAGCTGTACGCGCGGGGCGATCTCGCGCAGGGCCTCGACCGCGCCCGTGCGCCCGAATCCGGCCATGTCGAGTCCGAAGGCGATGAGATCGAAACGACCCGCCGCCGCATCCCTGAGTACGTCCATCGTGTGGCGACACGTCTCGGCCTCGTGCCCGGCGGCGCGCAACGCGGCCACCAGCCCCTCGGCCAACACGCGGTCATCATCACAAATCATTACCTTCGCCATCCTCTGGACTCCCGCTTCCTATCCCTGACCTAACTCTCAACCAGACACAAAAACGCACCCGGTCGAACTACACCTAAGTCAATTCACATGCCGCGCCCGTCGCGGACGCGCGCGTAGCGTCTAAGTGATGAAATATTAGGAGTTGTGTAAAACCGGAAGGTGAGATGACGACCCGGCGGCGGCGGGGGATGACAAACCCGACTGCCGTTTTGTCAGCCTACAGACAAAATGGCAGGAATTTAAAAGCCGTCAATCGAGAATCGTAAATCGTGAATAGAAAGAAACCTGCTTCGCTTCTTCTATTCACGGTTTAGGATTCTCGATTGACGTTCTTACCGTCTTCCTCGTATTCGCGCAGTTTGCGGTAGAGGGTGCGGGCGGAGATGCCGAGAATGATGGCGGCGCGTTCGCGGTTGCCTCCGGTCTCATCGAGGACGCGGAGGATGTGTTGGCGTTCGAGTTCTTCGAGCGTGCGGGTGGGGGCGTCTGCATCGGCTTCGCGCGGCGGGAGCGCGGCGGGCAATTTCCTGTCGCCGAGTTGTGAGAACTGCGCGGCCCCGATCTCGTCCGTTTCGGAGAGGGCGGCGGCGCGCTCGATGGTGTTGCGCAGTTCGCGCACGTTGCCCGGCCAGTCGGAGGATTCGAGCAGGCGGCGCGCCTCTGCGGAGAGCGTGAGCGCGGGTCTCTGAAAACGCTCGCGGTAGAGCGCGAGGAAATGGTCAAGGAGTGCGGGTATGTCTTCGCGCCGGTCGCGCAGGGGCGGGACGTGGAGCGAGATGACGTTGAGGCGATAGAAGAGGTCTATGCGGAAGCGTCCCTGCTGCACGTCTTCGGCGAGGCGTCGGTTGGTGGCGGCGATGATGCGCACGTCGGAGGCGCGGTCGCGCGTCGAGCCGACGCGGCGAAAGCGTCCCTGTTCGAGGAAGTGCAAAAGTTTGACCTGCATCGGCGCGGGCAGGTCGCCGATCTCGTCGAGGAACAGGGTCGAGCCGTCGGCCGCTTCGATGAGGCCGCGCTTCATCGCGGTCGCGCCCGTGAACGCGCCTTTCTCATGGCCGAAGAACTCCGACTCGAAGAGCGCTTCGGGCAACGCGCCGCAGTTGATCGTGATGAGCGGCGAATCGGCGCGCGCGCTGCGCGAATGGATGAAACGCGCGAGCACGTCCTTGCCCGTGCCCGACTCGCCCGTGAGGATGACGGTCGAGTCGAGCCTCGCCGCCGACTCGGCGATGGAGACGAGGCCGCGCATCGCCTCGCTCGCGTGGACGAGCGTGTGCGCGCTCTCTTCGGCCGACGGCGTGCCGCGCGTGGCCGCCGCGCGCAAGCCCGCGTTCTGCCTGACGAGTCGCCGTTTCTCGTCCGCCTTGCGGATGACGGCCTCCATCTCGTCGAGCGTGGCGGGCTTGGTCAGGTAATCATACGCGCCGAGACGCATCGCCTCGATCCCCGTGCCGAGCGACGTGTCGGCGGTGAGCATAATCACTTCGGGCGGATCGTCGAGCCGCCTGATCTCGCGCAGGGCGTCGAGGCCGGTCATGCCGTTCATGCGCATGTCGAGCAGCACGACATCGTAGTCGGTCGCCTGCAACGCCTCGACGGCCTCCTCGCCCGACACGGCCGACGCCATCTCGAACCCCGAACGCGACAACTGCTCCGTCACGAGCCTGCGCAACAGAGGATCATCATCAACTAAGAGGACGCTGATCTTTCTAGTCATAGTCTCCAGGAAGCGACGGACGAAAGCAGGAGTCGGAATTCAGAGAACAGGAGACAGAACACAGGAGTCAGAAGCAAGACTCGCGCGTATTATTCTGAATTCTGTTTTCTGTCTCCTGTCTTCCCTTTCATCTCTCATCCCTCATCCCTCGCTTCGGGCGCGCGGCGCGGCAGCCAGAGGCGGAAGCGGCTGCCCGCGCCGGGTTTGGATTCGACCGTGAGCGCGCCGCCGAGGGCTTCGGCGAGCGTGGTCGAGATGGCAAGGCCGAGTCCCGAACCTTTGCCCGCCTCTTTCGTGGTGTAGAACGGGTCGAAGATGCGCACGAGCATTTCCGCCGGGATGCCCGCGCCCGTATCGGCCACTTCGATGCGGGCGCGCTCGCCCTCCAGCGTGGTCGAGATGTTGATCGAGCCGCTGCCTTCCACGGCGTCGAGCGCGTTCGTCAACAAGTTGTCGAGAATCTGCCGCACCAGCACTTCGTCCGTCGCCACTTCGCCGATCTGCGGATCGAGTTCGAGCAGGACGGGCGTGCCCTGCGCTTCTTCACGCTGCGAGAGAAGCAGCACGCTGCGCTCGACGAGCGCGTTGATGTCGCACGGCTCGCGGCGAGCGCGACGCTGGCGCGACAGATCGAGCAGGCCGCGCGTGATGGCCTTGCAGCGCAACGCCTGCCGCACGATCTCTTCGAGGTAAAAATTCCAGGAGCGTTCCGTGGCGACCGCCGCGAGGTCGGGCGTCGAGCGAATATCGCGCAGCGTCGCCTCGGCGCAGGTCGTGATGGCGGCCAGCGGGTTATTGATCTCGTGCGCGACGCCGGCGGCGAGTTGGCCGACGGTGGCGAGGCGGCGCGAGCGCGAGAGTTGTTCCTGCATCTCTGAAATCTGCGTCACGTCGCTCCACGTGATGACGCTCGAACCGCGCCCGCCTTCCGTCTCGTCGAGCGGCGCGACCGCGACGAGGTAACGCCGCGAGTCCTCCGCCTGAATCTCAAAAGAGGAGGCCGCGCCTTTCGTGCGCGAACTCATGTGAAAGGCTGCGGCGCGCTCGCCGAAGAGTCGCGCGAACGCCACGTCGCAGGCGAGGCCGATGGCTTCGCCCGGTTGCTCGAAGCCCATCATCTCGGCGGCCATCGCGTTGCAGCGCGTGAGGCGCATCGAGGCGTCGTGGACGATGATGCCGTCGGGCATCGCGTCGAACGTCTGCTCCCAAATTCTCTTGCCCGCGCTGACGGTTTCCAACAGCCGCGCGTTGTCGAGCGCGAGCGCAGCCATCTCGGCGAGGCTTTCCAGCAACTCCTTCTCGTCTGCCGTGAAGCGGTGCGAGGTGCGGTAGCCGATGCCGAGCAGCCCGAGCGTCTCGCCGCGCGCGCGCAGGCGCACGAGCGCCAGATCGCGCAAGCCCTCCGCGCTGTGCAGCGGAAACTCGCTCGCCGGAAGCTCGCCGCCCACGTTGCGCACTTCGATGACCGTCATGTCTGCGGCCGAAGCGGCCTGCTCGGCGAACATGCCGCGCAGCGGGTTGACGATCTCCTTATGCGCATCGCCGAGCGAATTGAAGCCGCTCGTCGCCTTCCACGTCACCGTGCCTTCGGCGACGGAGAGCGTGGCGACGCTGGCCGTGTCCGAGCGCATGACGCGACGCACCATCTCGACGACGCCGCGCAACGTGGCCGCGCTCTCGCCGTGCGTGCCGCCGTCATCGCGCGTCGCTTCGGACGACGGCCGGGCGTCTGTCCCCGCTGGCGCATTCGTCGCCTCTGTCCGGTTCTTCGACGGATCGATCATTTGAATTCAGTTGAACAGTCGGGGGCGGCCTCAAGTTTGGCAGACGCGGAAAAAGCTGTCTCACGGCTCGGATGCCTGTCATCTTCTACGCCCGGCCGTCCGTCCGTCAAGAGGAAAATGGCCTCAAGCGAATCGCCTGACAACGGCTGCCGCGATTTTCTTTCAGGTGACGGGCGCGCACGGCGGCGCTCCGAGCGACACCATCAACTTATCGCCGCTTTTATTGCACCACCGCGCGCGGCATACGCGTTGCCATGTGGAAGCCGACGGTCAGGATAATTTCACATGCCACCGGAGAAGAAGCATCATGCAAAAAATATCAAACGCCCTCCTGCGCCTCGGCGCGCTCTCGCTCGTCTTGATTGCCGCCGCTGCGACGGCACACGCGCAGACATCGCGCGACGCTGATCGCAATTATTCGGACTCGGACGCGCGCGCCGCGTCGCGCACGCGCACGACTACAACAGCGGGCGCGCGCGGCGACACGCCGACCGACATCCTGCGCGCCGCGCGCACCATCCACATCAGCCCGAACCGGCACATCGACGCGGACTATCTCGAATACAAACTCGACAAGCTGCCGGAGTTCGGCCAGTGGCAACTCGCGTTGGTGAAGAGACGCGAGCGCGCCGACCTCGTGCTGGAAATCAGGAAGACCGCGCTCAACTATATTTTCAGCATTGTCGAACCCGAATCCAGCATCGTCGTCGCCACGGGCAAGGTCGTCGCCATCAACGGGCGCGTCGCCGCCGAAGACATCTCTCACCAGATCGTCAAACGCATGCGCGCCATCCGCGCCATGCCCGCGAACGAATGACGAAATACGGACACGACAATCTTCGTCGATCACACGACGGCGACGAGGGCGCGCGTCGCCCGGCTCAGTTATCAACAAATTTTTCGGCATCAACAAATTTTTGGGGGGATTCATGCAAAGAAAAAATCTTATCGCGCTCATCGCGTTGCTTCTGTTCGCCTCGACGGGTGCGCACGCGCAGTCGGCCGTGGAGGATCACAGGTTCGAGATCGGCGGGCAGTATACGGCCATCGGCCTGGACGATTTCGACGTTGTGAACGGCGTGGGCGGTCGCCTCGGCTATAACTTCAACCGGCATTTCGCGCTCGACGCCGAAGCCAACTTCTTCCCCGAAACGAAACTCGGCAACAACCAGTCAGGCCAGAAGGCTCAGGGCTTCGTCGGCGTCAAAGCGGGCGGGCGCACGAAGTACGCAGGGCTGTTCGGCAAGGCGCGCCCCGGCGTGATGTCTATCGGCGAGATCACGTCGGGCTTCGATTGCGACCGCACCTCTTTCGGCTCGACGTGTCGTGTGAACCACAACAACTTCGCGTTGGACGCGGGCGCGGTCGCCGAGTTTTACCCGTCGAGCCGCTCCATCATCCGGCTCGACGTGGGCGACACGATGGTCAACATCCGGCGCGCGCGGCGTAACTTCTTCGACGGGACGACCCAAACTACGAGCGACTTCACGCACAACCTGCAAATCGGCGTCGGCTTCGGCTACAGGTTTTGACGTTTCGAGCGAAAGCTGAGGCAGGCCGCGCGCGAGCCTCGCGGTTCGATCCTTCGCGGCAAGAGAGAATTGAGGTGAGAGACATGAAAGCAAGAGTTTTAATCACGAAGTTGTTGATCGTGCTGTTAGCGACGATGAACGGCGCGGCCGCCCGCCCGATGTCGGCGCAGGAAACGGGCGATGCGATAAAGATCACGGCGGAAGAGGGGCGGGAAGTATTAGAGGTTGCCGAACGCTTCGTGCGCCGGATGGAGGAAACGTACGATCTCGCGCCGTTAATCGGCGAGATGTTTGTTTCAGACTACGCCGAGCGTCTGCGTCAGGAGGCGATCAACGAACCTCTGTTTTTTGTGAAAAAGGGCGTCGCCGAACAGGCCGGCAGAGAAGACCTGTTGCGCTACCAGGTGGCGTTGAATAACTGCCTGTATGTGGTTGGGCTTCTGGTCGCAGCTTATGAGGCGTCTCACCCGACGCCGGGCGACGAAGGGGAGGATAAAGAGGAATTCATCAAGGCTTTGCCGCCCGACATTCTTAATCTGTTCAAAAATGATCCGGTTCTGGCGAGTTTGTTTGAAGAGGAACAAAAGGATCGGGCGAGGGAAAAACAGTCGGCCGAGCAGCCATCTAAATCCGACTCCTATGATAACGAACCGATCAAGAGCGTCGAGCAGTTGCGCAGCTTAACGTCCACTCTGGAGCAGGCGAACGTGCTGGCGCGAAAGCATCTGGCCGCATCGCCGTCCAGGATATCTATGCTGGAGAGGCACGAAGGGGCGAGTGAGGAAGAGAAACGGGAAGCGGAGCGCGACTGGACGAGGCCCCGCGCGTGGACGCTCGCCAAAGAGTCTTACGGCTACCCGCAAGGCACGAGAATCTTTTGCGCGAACGTGCTGATCTACCACATGGATTTGATACGAGTTGACGGGAAAATGAAGGTGCTCGCGCTCTATCTCAACATAGACTGAGCGCGGTTTCGCAAGCGGCGATTCCCGGTCTTCCGACATGAAAGAAGCGGCAATGCGTCCGGACGCATTGCCGCTTCTTTCATGTCGGAAGACCGGGAATCGCCGCTTGCGAAACCGCGCTCAGTCTATGTTGAGATAGAGCGCGAGCACCTTCATTTTCCCGTCAACTCGTATCAAATCCATGTGGTAGATCAGCACGTTCGCGCAAAAGATTCTCGTGCCTTGCGGGTAGCCGTAAGACTCTTTGGCGAGCGTCCACGCGCGGGGCCTCGTCCAGTCGCGCTCCGCTTCCCGTTTCTCTTCCTCACTCGCCCCTTCGTGCCTCTCCAGCATAGATATCCTGGACGGCGATGCGGCCAGATGCTTTCGCGCCAGCACGTTCGCCTGCTCCAGAGTGGACGTTAAGCTGCGCAACTGCTCGACGCTCTTGATCGGTTCGTTATCATAGGAGTCGGATTTAGATGGCTGCTCGGCCGACTGTTTTTCCCTCGCCCGATCCTTTTGTTCCTCTTCAAACAAACTCGCCAGAACCGGATCATTTTTGAACAGATTAAGAATGTCGGGCGGCAAAGCCTTGATGAATTCCTCTTTATCCTCCCCTTCGTCGCCCGGCGTCGGGTGAGACGCCTCATAAGCTGCGACCAGAAGCCCAACCACATACAGGCAGTTATTCAACGCCACCTGGTAGCGCAACAGGTCTTCTCTGCCGGCCTGTTCGGCGACGCCCTTTTTCACAAAAAACAGAGGTTCGTTGATCGCCTCCTGACGCAGACGCTCGGCGTAGTCTGAAACAAACATCTCGCCGATTAACGGCGCGAGATCGTACGTTTCCTCCATCCGGCGCACGAAGCGTTCGGCAACCTCTAATACTTCCCGCCCCTCTTCCGCCGTGATCTTTATCGCATCGCCCGTTTCCTGCGCCGACATCGGGCGGGCGGCCGCGCCGTTCATCGTCGCTAACAGCACGATCAACAACTTCGTGATTAAAACTCTTGCTTTCATGTCTCTCACCTCAATTCTCTCTTGCCGCGAAGGATCGAACCGCGAGGCTCGCGCGCGGCCTGCCTCAGCTTTCGCTCGAAACGTCAAAACCTGTAGCCGAAGCCGACGCCGATTTGCAGGTTGTGCGTGAAGTCGCTCGTAGTTTGGGTCGTCCCGTCGAAGAAGTTACGCCGCGCGCGCCGGATGTTGACCATCGTGTCGCCCACGTCGAGCCGGATGATGGAGCGGCTCGACGGGTAAAACTCGGCGACCGCGCCCGCGTCCAACGCGAAGTTGTTGTGGTTCACACGACACGTCGAGCCGAAAGAGGTGCGGTCGCAATCGAAGCCCGACGTGATCTCGCCGATAGACATCACGCCGGGGCGCGCCTTGCCGAACAGCCCTGCGTACTTCGTGCGCCCGCCCGCTTTGACGCCGACGAAGCCCTGAGCCTTCTGGCCTGACTGGTTGTTGCCGAGTTTCGTTTCGGGGAAGAAGTTGGCTTCGGCGTCGAGCGCGAAATGCCGGTTGAAGTTATAGCCGAGGCGACCGCCCACGCCGTTCACAACGTCGAAATCGTCCAGGCCGATGGCCGTATACTGCCCGCCGATCTCGAACCTGTGATCCTCCACGGCCGACTGCGCGTGCGCACCCGTCGAGGCGAACAGAAGCAACGCGATGAGCGCGATAAGATTTTTTCTTTGCATGAATCCCCCCAAAAATTTGTTGATGCCGAAAAATTTGTTGATAACTGAGCCGGGCGACGCGCGCCCTCGTCGCCGTCGTGTGATCGACGAAGATTGTCGTGTCCGTATTTCGTCATTCGTTCGCGGGCATGGCGCGGATGGCGCGCATGCGTTTGACGATCTGGTGAGAGATGTCTTCGGCGGCGACGCGCCCGTTGATGGCGACGACCTTGCCCGTGGCGACGACGATGCTGGATTCGGGTTCGACAATGCTGAAAATATAGTTGAGCGCGGTCTTCCTGATTTCCAGCACGAGGTCGGCGCGCTCGCGTCTCTTCACCAACGCGAGTTGCCACTGGCCGAACTCCGGCAGCTTGTCGAGTTTGTATTCGAGATAGTCCGCGTCGATGTGCCGGTTCGGGCTGATGTGGATGGTGCGCGCGGCGCGCAGGATGTCGGTCGGCGTGTCGCCGCGCGCGCCCGCTGTTGTAGTCGTGCGCGTGCGCGACGCGGCGCGCGCGTCCGAGTCCGAATAATTGCGATCAGCGTCGCGCGATGTCTGCGCGTGTGCCGTCGCAGCGGCGGCAATCAAGACGAGCGAGAGCGCGCCGAGGCGCAGGAGGGCGTTTGATATTTTTTGCATGATGCTTCTTCTCCGGTGGCATGTGAAATTATCCTGACCGTCGGCTTCCACATGGCAACGCGTATGCCGCGCGCGGTGGTGCAATAAAAGCGGCGATAAGTTGATGGTGTCGCTCGGAGCGCCGCCGTGCGCGCCCGTCACCTGAAAGAAAATCGCGGCAGCCGTTGTCAGGCGATTCGCTTGAGGCCATTTTCCTCTTGACGGACGGACGGCCGGGCGTAGAAGATGACAGGCATCCGAGCCGTGAGACAGCTTTTTCCGCGTCTGCCAAACTTGAGGCCGCCCCCGACTGTTCAACTGAATTCAAATGATCGATCCGTCGAAGAACCGGACAGAGGCGACGAATGCGCCAGCGGGGACAGACGCCCGGCCGTCGTCCGAAGCGACGCGCGATGACGGCGGCACGCACGGCGAGAGCGCGGCCACGTTGCGCGGCGTCGTCGAGATGGTGCGTCGCGTCATGCGCTCGGACACGGCCAGCGTCGCCACGCTCTCCGTCGCCGAAGGCACGGTGACGTGGAAGGCGACGAGCGGCTTCAATTCGCTCGGCGATGCGCATAAGGAGATCGTCAACCCGCTGCGCGGCATGTTCGCCGAGCAGGCCGCTTCGGCCGCAGACATGACGGTCATCGAAGTGCGCAACGTGGGCGGCGAGCTTCCGGCGAGCGAGTTTCCGCTGCACAGCGCGGAGGGCTTGCGCGATCTGGCGCTCGTGCGCCTGCGCGCGCGCGGCGAGACGCTCGGGCTGCTCGGCATCGGCTACCGCACCTCGCACCGCTTCACGGCAGACGAGAAGGAGTTGCTGGAAAGCCTCGCCGAGATGGCTGCGCTCGCGCTCGACAACGCGCGGCTGTTGGAAACCGTCAGCGCGGGCAAGAGAATTTGGGAGCAGACGTTCGACGCGATGCCCGACGGCATCATCGTCCACGACGCCTCGATGCGCCTCACGCGCTGCAACGCGATGGCCGCCGAGATGATGGGCTTCGAGCAACCGGGCGAAGCCATCGGCCTCGCCTGCGACGTGGCGTTCGCGCGACTCTTCGGCGAGCGCGCCGCAGCCTTTCACATGAGTTCGCGCACGAAAGGCGCGGCCTCCTCTTTTGAGATTCAGGCGGAGGACTCGCGGCGTTACCTCGTCGCGGTCGCGCCGCTCGACGAGACGGAAGGCGGGCGCGGTTCGAGCGTCATCACGTGGAGCGACGTGACGCAGATTTCAGAGATGCAGGAACAACTCTCGCGCTCGCGCCGCCTCGCCACCGTCGGCCAACTCGCCGCCGGCGTCGCGCACGAGATCAATAACCCGCTGGCCGCCATCACGACCTGCGCCGAGGCGACGCTGCGCGATATTCGCTCGACGCCCGACCTCGCGGCGGTCGCCACGGAACGCTCCTGGAATTTTTACCTCGAAGAGATCGTGCGGCAGGCGTTGCGCTGCAAGGCCATCACGCGCGGCCTGCTCGATCTGTCGCGCCAGCGTCGCGCTCGCCGCGAGCCGTGCGACATCAACGCGCTCGTCGAGCGCAGCGTGCTGCTTCTCTCGCAGCGTGAAGAAGCGCAGGGCACGCCCGTCCTGCTCGAACTCGATCCGCAGATCGGCGAAGTGGCGACGGACGAAGTGCTGGTGCGGCAGATTCTCGACAACTTGTTGACGAACGCGCTCGACGCCGTGGAAGGCAGCGGCTCGATCAACATCTCGACCACGCTGGAGGGCGAGCGCGCCCGCATCGAAGTGGCCGATACGGGCGCGGGCATCCCGGCGGAAATGCTCGTGCGCATCTTCGACCCGTTCTACACCACGAAAGAGGCGGGCAAAGGTTCGGGACTCGGCCTTGCCATCTCGACCACGCTCGCCGAAGCCCTCGGCGGCGCGCTCACGGTCGAATCCAAACCCGGCGCGGGCAGCCGCTTCCGCCTCTGGCTGCCGCGCCGCGCGCCCGAAGCGAGGGATGAGGGATGAGAGATGAAAGGGAAGACAGGAGACAGAAAACAGAATTCAGAATAATACGCGCGAGTCTTGCTTCTGACTCCTGTGTTCTGTCTCCTGTTCTCTGAATTCCGACTCCTGCTTTCGTCCGTCGCTTCCTGGAGACTATGACTAGAAAGATCAGCGTCCTCTTAGTTGATGATGATCCTCTGTTGCGCAGGCTCGTGACGGAGCAGTTGTCGCGTTCGGGGTTCGAGATGGCGTCGGCCGTGTCGGGCGAGGAGGCCGTCGAGGCGTTGCAGGCGACCGACTACGATGTCGTGCTGCTCGACATGCGCATGAACGGCATGACCGGCCTCGACGCCCTGCGCGAGATCAGGCGGCTCGACGATCCGCCCGAAGTGATTATGCTCACCGCCGACACGTCGCTCGGCACGGGGATCGAGGCGATGCGTCTCGGCGCGTATGATTACCTGACCAAGCCCGCCACGCTCGACGAGATGGAGGCCGTCATCCGCAAGGCGGACGAGAAACGGCGACTCGTCAGGCAGAACGCGGGCTTGCGCGCGGCGGCCACGCGCGGCACGCCGTCGGCCGAAG
Organism: Pyrinomonadaceae bacterium; assembly: GCA_036566625.1. GTDB lineage: Bacteria > Acidobacteriota > Blastocatellia > Pyrinomonadales > Pyrinomonadaceae > JAIVJZ01. Next base: position 19,880 of record DATCWB010000160.1, on the reverse strand, counting down.
AGAGCGCGCACACGCTCGTCCACGCGAGCGAGGCGATGCGCGGCCTCGTCTCCATCGCCGAGTCGGCGGCGAGGCTCGACTCGACCGTCATCCTCACGGGCGAGTCGGGCACGGGCAAGGACGTGCTCGCGCGTTTCATCCATTCGCGCAGCGCGCGCGCCGATTCGCCGCTCATCACGATCAACTGCGGCGCGTTGCCCGAAGCGCTCTTCGAGTCGGAGTTCTTCGGCCATGAGAAAGGCGCGTTCACGGGCGCGACCGCGATGAAGCGCGGCCTCATCGAAGCGGCCGACGGCTCGACCCTGTTCCTCGACGAGATCGGCGACCTGCCCGCGCCGATGCAGGTCAAACTTTTGCACTTCCTCGAACAGGGACGCTTTCGCCGCGTCGGCTCGACGCGCGACCGCGCCTCCGACGTGCGCATCATCGCCGCCACCAACCGACGCCTCGCCGAAGACGTGCAGCAGGGACGCTTCCGCATAGACCTCTTCTATCGCCTCAACGTCATCTCGCTCCACGTCCCGCCCCTGCGCGACCGGCGCGAAGACATACCCGCACTCCTTGACCATTTCCTCGCGCTCTACCGCGAGCGTTTTCAGAGACCCGCGCTCACGCTCTCCGCAGAGGCGCGCCGCCTGCTCGAATCCTCCGACTGGCCGGGCAACGTGCGCGAACTGCGCAACACCATCGAGCGCGCCGCCGCCCTCTCCGAAACGGACGAGATCGGGGCCGCGCAGTTCTCACAACTCGGCGACAGGAAATTGCCCGCCGCGCTCCCGCCGCGCGAAGCCGATGCAGACGCCCCCACCCGCACGCTCGAAGAACTCGAACGCCAACACATCCTCCGCGTCCTCGATGAGACCGGAGGCAACCGCGAACGCGCCGCCATCATTCTCGGCATCTCCGCCCGCACCCTCTACCGCAAACTGCGCGAATACGAGGAAGACGGTAAGAACGTCAATCGAGAATCCTAAACCGTGAATAGAAGAAGCGAAGCAGGTTTCTTTCTATTCACGATTTACGATTCTCGATTGACGGCTTTTAAATTCCTGCCATTTTGTCTGTAGGCTGACAAAACGGCAGTCGGGTTTGTCATCCCCCGCCGCCGCCGGGTCGTCATCTCACCTTCCGGTTTTACACAACTCCTAATATTTCATCACTTAGACGCTACGCGCGCGTCCGCGACGGGCGCGGCATGTGAATTGACTTAGGTGTAGTTCGACCGGGTGCGTTTTTGTGTCTGGTTGAGAGTTAGGTCAGGGATAGGAAGCGGGAGTCCAGAGGATGGCGAAGGTAATGATTTGTGATGATGACCGCGTGTTGGCCGAGGGGCTGGTGGCCGCGTTGCGCGCCGCCGGGCACGAGGCCGAGACGTGTCGCCACACGATGGACGTACTCAGGGATGCGGCGGCGGGTCGTTTCGATCTCATCGCCTTCGGACTCGACATGGCCGGATTCGGGCGCACGGGCGCGGTCGAGGCCCTGCGCGAGATCGCCCCGCGCGTACAGCTCATCGCCCTGCACGAACGTCCCTCCGAGATCATGCGCGCATCGTCGCGCGCCCGATTTGCCGCCGTACTGCCGCGCTCGCTTGCCGTCGAGGATTTTATGTATGCCGTCGCGTGCGCGTTAAGCGAACCTTCAAACACCGGCCTGAGGCGGCCTGCCAAGCAGGATGTTCTCTAACCGGAAGAATCCGCGCCGCAACAGCCAACCTCATCAGAGAAAATTTTTAGACCATCTGCAAGGAGATTCTCATGAAGACATCGAAGAAAACAATGAACGCGCCCGTCGCCCTCGCGCTCTGCCTGTTGCTCGTCGGGACAGCGGCCGCGTTCGCGCAGAGACAGATCGCCTCGGCGCGTCAGAAGTCTGCCGGGCAGCCGGAAGTGAAAGTCAAACTCGCCGGTTCGCTCAAGCGCAACGACGAGAGCCTCACGCTCGATAAGGTGAGCGCCGTGTATCCCGGCGAGATTCTCGACTGGACGATCACGAGCGCCAACGAAGGCGGCGCGCCCGCGCGCCAGTACCGGACCATCGGGCAGATTCCGCAGGGCACGTCCTTCGTCGCCGGCAGCGCGACGGCCGAGTACAACGCGAGCGTGAGCTACAGCATTGACGGCGGCAAGAACTTCGCCGCGCAGCCCACGATTGAAGAGAAGCAGCCGGACGGCACGACGAAGCGTACGCCCGCGCCCGCCTCGATGTACACGCAGGTGCGCTACGAGTGGAGCGATCCGCTCGCGGCCGGTTCGACGCTTTCGGCCTCCTACAAGGTGCGCGTCAAATAAGCCCGTCAACGCTTCCGGCAAGGGGCAGCCGCGTCGTCTCTTCCGGCTCATTCGGACTTCTTTGTCGGCCTTCCATTACCGGCGAATCTCCCACAATAAAAACATTTGAGGATTGATATGAAGACAAGTTACACCCGCCTCCCGTCCGTGCGCCCTTCGCTGCCGCGCGCGCTCTTCGCCCTCATGGCGATCCTTTGCGCATTTCTCACCCCCGCACTCGCGCAAACCAGCGGCAACACCACCATCTCCAACCAGGCGAGCGCCGTCTACACGGACAGCGCGGCCAATAACTACAGCACGGTCTCGAACACCGTGACCGTCACGGTCGCAAACGTTTCGGGTCTGCGCATCCTGCCCGACGATGCCGTCAACCCGGCGGTCGTCCCCGGCGCCACGAATGCCTTCTTCCTGTTCACCGTGACCAACACGGGCAACTTTGCCGATCAGGTGCGCTTCCTTGCGAACGGCCAGAGCTTGAACATGACCGGCCCCGGCACGATCACCGCCGCCGTTATCGACATGGACGGCAGCAACACGATCACGGCCGGCGACATCAACGTCTTCTCGAACGGCGCGGACGTGCTCCACGCGCTCGCCCAGAACGCCACGGCGACCGTCGTCGTGCAGGCCACGATCAGCTCGTCGGCCTCGGCCGGCGACACCGTGCAGGTCTTCCTCGGCGACGCGGCCACCGGCGCGGCGCAAGGCTACGACAATCAAGCCCCCGACAACCCGGCCACGCCTTCGGCGCACGAGGTTCGCACCGTCTCGGCCACGTCCACGAACGGCGTGCGCGAGGCGCGCGGCGACATCCGCGTCACCGTGCAGAACGATGCGCAACTGCGCGCCGTCCTGACCGTCCCGGCAGGCCCGGTCGCGCTCGGCGCGAACATCAACTACAGCATGCAGGTCTGCAACGACGGCAACCGCTCAGCCTCCTCGATGACGCTCGGCGCGTTCACCGGCGTCTACGTCGTCATGCCCGTGCCCGTGGGCACCGCGCTCTCGGCCAGCAACACGTTCCCCGCCGGCACGCTCTACACCACGAGCGCGCTCACGACCGCACCCGAAGCGGCCGTGTGGACTAACACCGCGCCGGGCACGCTCTCAACCGTCACGCGCGTGGCCTTCAACGCGGGCGCGTCGCTCGCCGCCACGACGTGCAGCGCGAGCTTCCCGCTCATCGTCACCGTCACCGCGGCCGACGCCACCACGCCCATCTACGCCGTCGTGGACGCGTTCGCCTCCAACACCATCGGCACGGTCTTGAACGACCAGTCGGATTCGCCCGGCGCGGAAGTGACCAACCGTGGCGACCGCAACGCCAATTTCGACGAGCCGCGCTTCAGCCTCGACCCCGTGGACACCGGCAAAGGCGTCCGCCAACCGACGCTGCTCCAGCAGGTGGGCAACGTCCTCATCGGACCGGCCGGCCAACCCGCCGCCACCGGCCCCGGCAGCAGCAACAACACCGACTTCACGAACCGCAGCGTGACGACGGGCATCACGGGAGTTCCGCCCTGCGGGGCGGGGCCGGCCCTCTCCTGCTCGACGAACGCGCCCGGCTTCATCGTCTACACCAACACCGTCCGCAACACCGGCAACTCCACCGACACGTTCACGCTCACCGCGCCGACCGTGCCCTTGAACTTCACCGTCGGCGTCAGCACGAACGCGGCCGGCCCTTTCACCACCATCTCCGGCGGAGGCTCTTTCGTGCTCGCGCCGCTTGCCAGAAACACGGACGTGAACGTGTACGTGCGCGTCGAAACCCTCGCCGGGCAGCAAATCCTGACCGGCTTCGACAGCATCATCCAGGCCGCCTCCGGCAACACGCCCGCCAACACGAACCAGACGATTGACCGTCTCTACACGGGATTCGTCCGGCTCGACAAGACGGTCACGGTGGTTGACGCTTCCGACAACCCCTCGGCCACCATCCCCGGCGCGACCATCGTGTACCAGATCACTTACACGAACATCATGACCGTACCGGCCGCAGGCTCGAACAGTTCCGCTCTGACGGCGACCAACCTCGTCATCACGGAAGACGGCGTTCCCTCGGGATCGAACACAAACAACTGGGCGACCTACACGACGCAGGTCATGACGCCCGCGCCCTCGATCAGCACGGCGGGCGGTACGGTCACGGACGGTGCGGGTGCGCCCGTCACCTCCACGACCAACGTCCTCAAGGGCAACGTGCCGAGCCTCGCACCCGGCGAGACGGGCACGTTCCTGTTCCGTCGCCTGATCAACTAGGGCTGAACTGAAAACGTGCCCTCTGTTTGGAAGCGGCGCGGCGGACACGCGGGCGTTGCCCCGCACGCTTGTCCGGCCAACCGCGCCGCTTCCATTGTTCTTAACCTTCGCGCTTCCTGAATGTCCCGCGACTGATTCTCAAACCCTCAATGTTGACCAAATCCGCCGTCAAGTTTGTGGTAGCTGCCCTCGTCGTGTTCGCGCTCGCTCTCGCGCCGCACGCCGGGATCGCGCAGCCGCAACAAGCCACGGCGGATTCCGTCATTTCCAACCGCGCCGAAGCCATCTACGCCGACGAAGACGGCAACGAGTTTGCCACCGTCTCGACCACCATCACCGTCACCGTCCGCCCCGTCTCCGCCGTCGTCGTCACTCCTGACGAAACCACGCCCTCCGCCGCCGTCGCACCGGGCGAGCGCATCACGCGCCTCTTCCGCGTCTGCAACTTCGGCAACACGCCCGACCTCTACACCATCACGCGCGCCGAAGTCACCGCCCCCGCCGCGCTCGTTGCGCTCTATTTCGACACCGACGCGAGCGGCACGCTCAACGAAGCCGATGCGCCCGTCACGCTCAACTCCACCATGTCGCCGCGCCTCGCTCCCCGCGCCTGCGTCGGCGTGCTTACCGTCGTTGACGTGAACGGGAGCGCGCCGCAGACGCAACTAGCCATCCGCCTCGACGCCCGCTCGAACGTCTCCGCGACGGTGAACGGCACGGTCGAAGACACGGGCACGATCATCAACACGGTCGGCGAACGCGCGCGCCTGACCGACCCGAACAACTCCGCGCTTCCCCCTTCCAAACTCGTCAACAATCAGGAGCGCGTCACCACCGCGCCCGGCCAGACGCTCGACTACGCGATCAGCTTCCGCAACAACGGCTCGGTCGTCGCCCGCCGCGTCCTCGTCGCGGACGATCTCCCGGCCGGTCTCCAATACGTCGCCGGCTCGCTCCGTCTCGGCGCGCGCGCCCTCACCGACGCGGCCGACGCCGACGAAGGCCAGGTCGTTAGTCCCCGTCGCTTTGAAGTGCGCATCGCCGAGGTGCAGCCCAACGAAGTGGTGACGATCAATTTCCGCGCGCAGGTGACGGGCGACATCGCGCCGGGCACGGGCGCGGTTAACAGGGCTACGCTCAGCGGCGAAAATTTCGACAGCGGGCAGACTTCCATTGCCACGGCGGTCGTCAATCCCTTCGGCACGGTCTACGCCGGTCGCAGCGGCGGCGCGGTCACGGTCGGCGGCGCGCGCGTGACGCTCGTCACAGACCCGACGACGCGCACCCCGCTCCCGACCACCGCCGGCATCGGCTTCACGCCGAACCTCTCGAACGACAATCCTTACACCACCGCGCAGGGCGGCCTCTTCAGTTTCGCGCTCACCCCGGCGCAACTCGCCGCGCCCGCCACCTACTATGTCAACGTCAACGCGCCCGGCTACCGCTCGCGCATGCTGGAATTCGCCGTGCGCCCGTCCACAGTCTCCGGTCTCTACGACGCCACCGTGCGCGCGCTCGACGAACAGCCCATCGCAGAGTCCGGGAGCTTCGCGCTCACCGAATCGGACGTGCGCCTCGCTAATCTCGCCAGCGTCGCGCTCAATATCCCCCTCTTCGAGTTGCAGACGCTTGAGATCAACAAGGTCGCCGACCAGCCGCGCGCAGAGATCGGCGACATCGTTTCCTATCGCGTCGAGGTGCGCAACACGACGCAAGCCGCTTTGCGCGACGTGACCGTCCGCGACGTGCTGCCGCAATCGTTCCATTACGCGCCGGGCACGGCGCAACTCACCGTCCAGCCCGCCCCGCCGCGCGCCGTGGAGCCGCAGGTTAACGGCAGCGAACTCACGTTCAATCTCGGCACGCTCGCCGCGGGCGCGCGCGCCACGCTCGTCTATCGCACGCGCATCGGCGTCAACGCGCGCGAAGGCGACCAGACGAACTCGGCCACGGCCACGGGCGTCTACGCTTCGGGCGAACGCGTCCAGACCAGCCCTTCGCGCGCCACCGTCCGCGTCGGGCGCGGCGTCTTCTCCACGCGGCAGATCATCATCGGGCGCGTCTACGAGGACAAAAACGGCAACGACGAGTTTGACGCGGGCGAACGCGCCGTCGAAGGCGCGCGGCTCTACATAGACAACGGCCAATCGGTCATCACCGATTCGGAAGGCATGTACAGCCTGCCCTCCGTGGAAGACGGCGCGGTCGTCATCGCCATCGACCCGGTGACGCTTCCGCGCGGCTACGCGCTCACGGACGAAGGCCGCCGTTCGGGTCGCAGTTGGACGCGACTTCTGCGCACGCCGCTCGGCGGCGGCACGCTCCTGCGCCAAAACTTCGCGCTCCGCAGCACGAGCGGCGCGAGCACGAGCGACGACGAAGCGGCCTCAAGCGACGTGCAAAAGGATGGCAAGCCCACGCCGCTTCGCGCGCCGCAACTCGATGCGACAAATCCCGCGCCCGCCGAAACGACGGCGGCGAACGCTGCGAGAGAGCGCGAAACGAACGCAGCGCGCGCGAACTCCCTCGCCCCTGCCACGAACCCGTCAAACACGACCGCGACGGACGCGCGCCAGCCGCGCATCGAAAAAATCTCCGGCACGAAAGAGACGGGCAATCTTTCGGGCAATCTTTCGGCGGGCACGTATGAGGTGGAAGCGAGCGAGATGGTGGCGGCCGTCGCGCCGGGCGACGTGCTCGTCGTCAATCCGGCAGAGGGCGAGGTCGTCATGTCGGCGGCGATGCAGGTTGAGGTGCGCGTGGCGGAAGATTGGACGGCGGCGCTGGAAGTCAACGGCCAGCATGTCGGCGAGAAGAACATCGGCCTCACCCGCGTTGACCACAAGCACAAGGTCGCGACCTTCACGTTCGTCGGCCTGAGCGTGCGCCCCGGCCGCAACAGCGTGCGTGCCTTCGCCGTCAGCCCCGACGGCAAGACGGGTCGCGCCGTCGAATTGAACGTGATGGGGCGCGGCCCGGCGCGTCGCCTGGAGATCACGCCTGAGCGCGACGAACTGCAAGCAGGCGGGCGTGATTCGGCCGAGCTTCGCGTGCGCGCCTTCGATCAGTGGAACAACCCTGCGGCCGACGGGCAGGTCGCCGTCGCCACCTCCACCGGCCACTTCCTGCGCCCCGCCGCGTCTGAGGCGACAAACACGAAGGACGTTAATGACGTAGCGCGCGACAAGTCTCTGGAACTGGCCGGCGAGAACGCGGGCGAGAACCCGAACGCGACCTTGAAGGAAGTGGTCTTGAGCCTGCGCGGAGGCGAGGCCACGGTGCGTCTCATCTCGGACAACGCGGCGGGCGTCACCAAAATTCAGGCGCAGGCGGGCGACATCAACGCCGAACGTCGTCTGCGTTTCACCGCCGAACTGCGCCCCACGATCCTCGTCGGCCTCGCCGAAGCGTCTGTCGGCCGCGCCGCCCCCGAGAACACACTGCGCGGCGACGACGCACGCGTGCGCAGCCACATCGAGTTCTTCTATCGCGGCTCAATCTTCGGCAAAAATCTCCTGACGCTCGCCTACGACAGCCAGCGTTCCCTGAACCGCACGCAGGGGCGCGACCGCCTCTTTCAGGCCGACCCGCTGGAGCGCGCCTACCCCATCTTCGGCGACTCTTCGACGCGCTTCAGCGATGTCGAATCGAACTCGAAACTCTACGCGCGCCTTGACCGCAATCGCTCCTACGCCATGTTCGGCGACTTCGAGGCAGGGCTGAGTGAGACGCAGCTTGCCGGTTACTCGCGCAAGCTGACGGGCGTTAAAGTTCACCTCGAAAACTCGAACGGAGATTTCATCGCCGTCACGGGCGCGCGCCCCGACACCTCTTTCGCGCGCGACGTGTTCCCGGCCGGTCGCATCGGCCTCATCAATCTCTCCTACCCGGACGTGTTGCCCGGCTCGGAAACGGTCGCCCTCGAAGTGCGCGACCGGCGCAACCCGGAACGCATCATCTCGCGCGAGACGCTCCTGCGCTCGCTCGACTACAACCTCGATCCGCTCACGGGGCAACTCTTCTTCATGCGCCCCATCTCCGCCTTCGACTACGATCTCAACCTCGTCCAGGTCGTCGTCACTTACGAGCACCGCGCCGCCGGGATGTCTTCCGGCGTCTACACGGGGCGCGCCTCGAAGCGTTTCAACCGCCTCGGCCTGCGCATGGGTCTCTCGTTCGTCGAACAGAAGCAGAACGAGTTCGGCTCTTACGTGCTCGGCGGCATAGACGGCGAACAGACGTTGCCGAATCGCGGCTCGCTCAAGTTTGAATGGGCGATGAGTCGCGGCGACATGGCGACGGGCGGCAACATCTTCGACGCCACGACCAGGCACGCGGGCGGCAACGCCTATCGTCTCGAACTGACGCAGCCGCTCAAAATGTACGAGGGCGTGCTGCACGCCGAATACGCGCGCGCCGATGAAGGCTTCTTCAATCCCTTCGGCGCGACCGTCGCCCCCGGCTCGCAGCGCACGGGCGCGACGGTCGATCTCAAACCCGGCGCGTCGCGCGTCCTGCGCCTCGGCTTCCTCAACGAGCGCAACCGCACCGCGAACGTCGATAACTCGCGCAACACCTTCTCGCTCGTCTGGACGGAAACTTTCAGCGAACGCCTCCACGCCTTCTTCGGCTACGACTATCGCCGCCTCAACGATTCGCTGAACGACCAGCAGATCGGTTCCAGCCTCGTCACCGTCGGCGCGCAGTATCGCCCGACCGACAAGCTTGAACTCTCCGTCAAGCGCGAACAGAATCTGGGCGAGGCCGACCCGACGTTCCCCAGCCAGACGACCATCGCCGCGCGCTACAAGTGGAGCGAGCGTGCGAACATCTTCTTCACGCAGCGGCTCGCCTCCGCGCCCATCATCCCCATCAGCGACACCTCGGCGACCGGCTTCGCCTCGACGGGGTCGCGCCGCGAAACCTCAATCGGCATCGAGACGAAGCTCGGCCGCTACACGAACCTCGTCAGCCGCTACCAGCTTGAGAACGGCATCAGCGGCACGGACAGTTTCGCCGTCCTCGGTTTGCAGAATCGCCTGCCCATCTCGAAACAGTTGTCGCTCGATCTCAGCTTCGAGCACGGCTTCCACCTCGCGGGCGAAGGCGCGAGCTTCACGGGCGGCTCGTTCGGCTTCTCCTACCTGCCCTCGAAAGATTTGCGCACGGCGGCGCGCTACGAGTTGCGCAACCAGACGGGCGGCCTCGCCCAACTGATCACGGTCGGCGCGGCCGGACGCCTCGGCGACGGAATCACCACGCTCGCGCGCTTCCAGTCGGCGCGTTCCAACTATCAGGGGCGCGAAAACTCTTCGCAGCAAGGCACGGTCGCGCTCGCCCTGCGCCCGCTCAAATCCGACCGCACCGCGCTCCTGTTCAGCTACACGCACCGCTCGCTCACGCAGGGCGGCATCGGCGGGCAGGCAGCCACCACCGACCGCTCCGACACGCTCTCGACCGACGGCCTCTGGCAGCCTTTCAAAGACACGGAACTCTACGGCCGCGTCGCCCTCAAGTTCGGCGCGAACAGCCGCGAAGGTTTGATGAACGCGTCGGCTCTGACCTACCTCGCGCAACTGCGCGCGCAGAAACGCCTGCGCCGCGCCTTCGACGTGGCGGGCGAAGTGCGCATGATGGCGCAACCTGTGACGCACACGATGCGCACCTCCGTCGGCGCGGAAGTCGGTTACTGGGTCTTCGCGGACATGCGCGTCGGCATCGGCTACAACTTCACTTCGGCCACCGAACCCGGCGGCCTCGTCGTCGCGCAGCCGCGCGGCTTCTATTTCACCATCTCCACCAAGCTCTCCAACCTCTTCGATCTCTTCGGCACTTCGGCCGACGGGCTGCTCGCGCCGGGTACGACCGGGAAGCAGCAAGACGGACAAGGAGCGTCTCGTTGAAAATCGCGGCGACGACAACAAGTTCGGGCTTCGTGCGGCGCGCTATCGCGGTCGCGCCGCGGCTGCTGCTATGCGGCCTTGCCCTGCTCCTGCTCTGCGCCGCAGCGGCCGTACCTGCGCGGGGGCAGGTGATCCGCTCGTTCACGCGCCGCAACCCGGTGACGAACGAACGCGGCAACATCGCGCTCGTCGGCAACTCTCTGATGACGTGCCGCGCCAGGAACAACAACAACTGCGCCCTGACCCGCAGCGGAGCCGGTAGCAACAGCGACTACACCTCCGAGTTCATCGACGCCGACGCCGACAGCGCGACGAGCAATTCGAGCAGCGCCACGCTGTCGCTGCCGGGCGGTTCCACCGTGCTCTGGGCCGGGCTGTACTGGGGCGCGCGTTCCACCACCGCCTCGCGCAGCCAGATCAAATTCAAGCCCGCCAACTCCGGTTTTTACTCCACCCTCACGGCCTTCGAGCTCGACAGCACCACGGCCGCGTCAAACGCCTATCAGGGCTTCGTCGATGTCACTGCACAGGTTCAGTCCGCCCGCGGCGGCACGTACTGGGCCGCCGACATCACGGCCAACACCGGGCTGGACACCACCGGCTTTTACGCCGGCTGGTCTCTGGTCGTCGTTTATCGAGACGTGAACCAGCCTCTGCGTAACCTCACGGTCTTCGACGGCTTCGCCTCCGTCAGCAACGGCCAGAACGTCACCACCACGGCGAGCGGTTTGTTGACGCCCACCACCGGCGTCTTCAGCGCCTATGCCGGGATGGTCGCTTACGAAGGCGATCAGGGCATCCTCGGCGACAGTTTTCAGATCACCAACACGTCCACCAACGCGACGACCACGATCTTCGACACGCAGAACCCGGTCAACAATTTTTTCAACAGCAGCATCAGCAGCCTCAACGCGCGCATCACCGCCAAGAATCCCGACTACGCCAACCAACTCGGATTCGACATTGACACGGTGAGCATTGCCACCCCCAACACCGTGCTCGGCAACGGCGCGACCAGCGTGCGGCTCACCTTCAACTCGACTCAAGACCTGTATTACCCGGGCGTGCTCACGTTTGCAGTGGATGTCTTCCGGCCCCAGGTAGACGGCAACATCACGAAGACCGTGACCGACGTGAACGGCGGCGACGTGAACCCCGGAGACCTGCTCGAATACACCATCAACGTCTCGAACACCGGCAACGACGGAGCCTCAAACAACGTGCTGAGCGACACCATCCCGTCGAACACGACCTATGAGGCCGGGAGCGTACAGGTCACGGCGGGAGCTAATGTCGGGGTTAAGACCGACAGCGCTGGAGACGATCAGGCGGAGTTCGACGGAACGCGCGTGGTCGTTCGCTTGGGGACAGGAGCCAATTCGACCGTCGGCGGACTGCTCAACCCGAATGAGTCCACGACGATTAAATTCAGAGTGAAGGTGAACGCCGCCACGGCGGGCGGAACTGTCGTCGCCAACCAGGCGGTCGTCAACTACAATGCGGCCACGCTAGGCGACGCCTTCACGTCTTACAGCGACGGCGATCTAAGTGTCGCCGGGACGCAGACGACCAACGTCACCGTCGTCATCGCCCCCGTGCCGAGCGTGAAACTGGAGAAGGATTGCACCGCGCCCGCCAACTGCCTGAACACGAAGCAGCAGCCCGGCACCGATCTGACTTACACCATCACCTTTACGAACGACGGCAACGTCCCCGTGCAGAACCTGACCATCGTAGACATCATCCCCATCCACGACACCGGCTCCGCTATCGTCAGAACCACGGATTTCAAAGTCGGCTCGATGGCTTTCGCGCCCGGCACCAGCGGCCTGACCATCGCCCCGGGGGATTACAAGTATTACAACGACGCGTTCAGCGCCTATCCTCTCCTGCCGCCGTGGAGTCCGGCGTCGAGCTACACGCCCGTCGGCACTTACGATCCCAACGTCACCTACGTCGCGTGGAAGCTGACGGGCAACCTTGCGCCGGGCACTTCCGGCAGCGTCAGCTTCACCGTCCGCATCCGCTAAAGCAGGACGCCGCAAACTCCCGCCCGCGCCGCGCGCCCGATGACCGGCGCGCGGCGCGAGTTTTTTCGGCTTGACAATAATTCATATCTCGCTAAGATAGCGCGCGTTCGTTGTCCGATGGTTCGAGTGCTCCGGCAGTTCCACAGGCATTGCCACCCCTTCGAATCTTTTCTCCAGCACACAGTTCAAATAACGCCGGTTCGAGAAGCAACAGGTTCGCGCGCCCGCCGCGGCCGAACGCCTGTCTGCCGCGGCCGGTTCTCGGCGAGCTGCCCCCGACCTTATGCGCCCGCCCGATAACACACGAATCGCGCACGCGACGTTTCGCGCCGCGCGCTCTCAAAGTGCCCACGCGCTTGGCCTGACGGTCTAAACGGTCGCACGCCCCGTCCGGTCGCATCTCGCTGATTATCTTTTCCGCACGTCCGTTCGCCGCCTCTCGACACCGGCTCTGCACGTTGTCGAAATTTAATTCGCCCGGCGCAGCGATTTCGGCTCACCGACCGCTGCGCCCATGCCTGACGCGCCCCGCCGCGCGCCGCGCCGGAGCAACCCACTCGAACCCTAAAAGGAGTCCCCCGCAATGAGACACACCGCCCCCGCCGCACGACGCCTGCTCAGCCTCTTTCTCGTCGCTCTCATCGTCTTCCCGAACCTGTTCATCGCGCCCACGGCGGCGCGCGCGGCGTCTTCAACGCAGGCTCAGGTACGCCTCTACGGGTACGTCAAGAACCAGTTCGGCGCGCCCGTCTCCGGCGCGCTCGTCACCATCGGCGGCCAGGCGGCGGGCAGCACCACCACCAACGCGAACGGCTACTACGGGTTCACCCTGTTCGCCGGGGGCTGCGGCCCTTACGAGTTCAAGGCGTTCGTCAACAAAGTGAACGGCGCGCAGATGGGCAACACAGTCACCTACAGCGGCTGCCACTTCGCCGACGACGCCCTCCCTGACATCATCTACAACCAGCCTCCTCCCTCGAACGGCAAGATCGCCTACAACAAGTGGGGCGCGGTGTACACGACGCCCGAAGACGGCGTCTACCTGATCAACCCGGACGGCACGGGCGACACGAAGATTCCCGGCACGGAGCGCGACCACATGCCCGTCTGGTCGCCCGACGGCACGCGGCTCGCCGTCACGCGCGTCGCCAACCAGCACGCCGGCAGCGTCAGCGGCTTCGGCATCGAGATCATCAACCCGGACGGCACGGGGCGCATCCGCCTCAACGACAACGTGGAACCGACCGAGCGCAGCGCGTGGTCGCCCGACGGGCAGAAGATCGCCTACACGAGTTGGGGTCAGTTCGGCTCGGACGCCGACATCATGGTGATGAACGTTGACGGCTCGAACGTCACGAACCTGACCAACACGCCCGGCTACGACTACCTGCCCACCTGGTCGCCCGACGGCACGAAGATCGCCTTCGCCTCGAAGCGCGACGGCGACGCCAACACCGAAATCTACGTGATGAACGCCGACGGCAGCGGCCAGCGCAACATCACCAATTTCTACTCGCACGACTATTACCCCTCATGGTCGCCCGACGGCACGAAGATCGCCTTCGTCAGCATGAGCCGCGGAGCACACTTCAACCAGTCAGGCGTCTTCGTGATGAACGCCGACGGCTCGAACGTCACGTTCATCAACGCGAACGTCCCGGTCGGCGGCCTGATGCCCGCGTGGTCGCCCGACGGCACGAAGATCATCTACAGCAGCGACCGCGACGGCAACCGCGACCTCTACTATGCCAACGCCGACGGCTCCGGCGAGACGCGCGTCACCACCGCGCCGACGCAGGACTCGCGCGCGAGCTGGCAGCCGCTCGGCGTGCCCCCATTGCCGACCCCGACGCCGCTCCCCACCTCCACGCCGACCCCGACACCCACGCCGACTCCCACTCCGACGCCGACGCCCACTCCAACTCCGACTGCGACCCCTACTCCGACGCCGACTGCGACACCGACACCGACTGCGACGCCAACGCCCACTCCAACGCCTACGCCTACTCCAACGCCCACTCCGACGCCCGCGAACGAAGCCGATCTGAGCATTCGCGTCCAGACGGATGTTCGCACCGTGGCCTCCGGCGGGCAGGTCGTCTACACGATCAACGTCTACAACTTCGGCCCCGCGCAAATCGCCGATGCAACGCTGAATTTGCTACTGCCGCCGGGCGTCGCCCTTTACAACGTCGAAAACACCAGCATGGGCGGTTGCTACGGTTCGTCCAACGAGACGGGCGCGACGCCCCTTACCTGCGCCTTCCCCGCCATCAGTGCGGGCGACTCTCACGCCGTCACGCTGACGACGCGTGCCTCGGGCGCGCCCTACACGCGCTTCCGCGCCACGTTCGCCGTCGCCGGTTCCATGCACGATCCTTACACCCTGGACAACACCGTCAACCACGACATATTCATCGTCGGGCCGCCCGTGCCGATGCCGACGCCCGCTACGGGCTGGAACGCGCTCCTCGCCTACGAGACGTACCGCGACGGCAACTCGGAAATCTACACCCGCCGCGCGGACGGCACGGCACAGTTGAACCTCTCCAACAACCCGACCGAGGATCAGGACTTCGCCTGGTCGCCCGATGGTTCGCGCCTCGCCTTCACGCGCAACGATCCCGTGAACTTCACCACCGAACTCTACGTGATGAACGCCGACGGCACCGGCCAGACGCGACTCACCGAGACGGCAGACTATTACGAGGCCAAGCCCGCGTGGTCGCCCGACGGTTCGCGCATCGCCTTCGCGCGCCAGAGCAACCTCGACAACACGACCAACCTGTTCATCATCAACGCCGACGGCTCGAACCTGACGCAACTTACCGGCAGCGCGGCGGACTCCGATCCCGCGTGGTCGCCCGACGGCTCGACCATCGCCTTTTCGCACACACCCTTCAACGATGGCGGGACGACAACAAACGTCTATCTCATCAACGCCGACGGCTCGAACCGGCGCGCCCTGACCACAGGCCCGGGTGGCGGCTCTGATCCGGTCTGGTCGCCCGACGGCTCGCGCCTCGCCTTCTACAGCTACCGCAACAACAACCGCGAAATCTTCGTGATGAATGCCGACGGCTCCGGCCAGACGCGCATCAGCGATTCGCCCAACCCCGACTTCGGGCCGCGCTGGTCGCCCGACGGGTCGAAGCTCGCCTTCCACCGTATCATCTCCGACGGTTTCGGCGCGGGCGTCTACGTCGCCAACGCCGACGGCTCTGGGACGACAGGGCACATTGGCGGCGATGCGGAATACAACACCGAACCTGATTGGTCGCCCGACGGCTCGCGCCTCGCCTTCAAGACCAACCGCAACGGCGGCGGCATCGACATCATCAACGCCGACGGCACGGAGCGCGTAGATTTCACCAACGAGCCGAACTATTACACCAGACCGAGGTGGCAACCCGTTCTGCCGCCCGCCTCCGCTGACATGGGGGTCTATGCCACGACCAACCTCTTCCTCGTGCCGAGCGACGGCGGACAGGTCACCTACTCCGTGTACCTCTTCAACAACGGCCCGAACACAGCCGCGAACGTCACGCTCACAGGGCAGATGCCCGCGGGCGTCACCCTGAACACGGTCGTCAACAACAACGGCGACGGCTCTTCGTGCACGAGCGCGCCCGACGGCGCGAGCTTTAGCTGCACGTTCCCCTCCGTCGCTCTCTACGACACCAAGATCATCAACGTGCCCGCGACTTCAAATGCGGCGGGCGCACCCTACGCGAAGATGAGCGCATCCTTCACGGTCGGCAGCACGACCCCGGATCCGGACCCCGCCAACACAAGCGTCGCGGACTTCTACATCTCCGGCCCGCCCGTGCCGACGCCGACCCCGGCGGCCACTGTCAACGGCCGGATCGTCTACGTCACCGATCAGGGCGCGAACAGCTTCGAGGTTTACACCGTCAACCCCGACGGCACGAACAAGACGCGCCTCACCTACACGGCGGCCTACGAGCACCTGCCCGTCTTCTCGCCCGACGGTTCGCGCATCGTCTTCGTCCGGTACGAGAACAGCGGCTCGAACCTCTACATGATGAACGCCGACGGCACGGGCGAGCGCGCCATCACGACCGACGCCATGAAACACAGCACCGAACCCGCGTGGTCGCCCGACGGGCGCACCCTCGCCTACACCAGCGGCAACAACATCTGGCTCAAGGACGTGATCACCAACGCCGACCCCTACCGCATCACCTTCAACCGGTTCGGCGGCAGCCAGCCGGCGTGGTCGCCCGACGGCACGCAGCTCGCCTTCGTCAGTCAGGTGAACTATGGCCCCTCCGACATCTACGTGATGGATAACGCCGGCACGACCGCGCAGGGCGCGGGGATGACCAGATTGAGCACCAACGTGGCGAGCGACTACAGGCCCTCGTGGTCGCCCGACGGCTCGCGCATCGTGTTCGCCAGTTACGGCGCGACCGAGCCGATGTTCTTCACCGACATCTACGTGATGAACGCCGACGGCAGCGGCCTCGCGCTGCTCACCCCCGACAACGCGGGGACAGACGAAGACCCCGCCTGGTCGCCCGACGGCACGAAGATCGTCTACACCGGTAATCGCAACGGCGACCCCGCGGGCGAGTTGTACGTGATGAACGCCGACGGCAGCGGCCGGTACAACGTTACGAATCGCCCCGGCAACTTTGCCGACGTGGAGGCCGACTGGGGGCGCAGCATCGCGCCCGCCGGCAACCCGCTCATCGCCTTCACCAGCTACCGCGACGGCAACTCGGAAATCTACACCCGCCGCGCGGACGGCACGGCGCAGTCGAACATCTCCAACAACCCGACCGAGGACTTCGACTTCGCGTGGTCGCCCGACGGCTCGCGCATCGCCTTCGCGCGCATTGATCCCGTGAACCACACGACCGAGCTTTACGTGATGAACGCCGACGGCACCGGTCAGACGCGACTCACCGAGACGGCCGACGACTACGAGGCCAAGCCCTCCTGGTCGCCCGACGGCACACGCATCGTCTTCGCGCGCCAGAGCAACCTCAATAACACGACATCGCTGCTCGTCATCAACGCCGACGGCACGAACCTGACGCCGCTCACTTCCGGCGCGGCTGACTATGATCCCGCGTGGTCGCCCGACGGCTCGACCATCGCCTTCTCGCACACCCCGCTCGAAGATGGCGGGATGACCACGAACGTCCACCTGATCAACCCGGACGGCACGAACCGGCGCGCCCTGACCACAGGCGCGGACAACTTCGAGCCGGTCTGGTCGCCCGACGGCTCGCGCCTCGCCTACTTCAGCTACAGCAACAACACACGCGAGCTTTACGTGATGAACGCCGACGGCTCGAACAAGACGCGACTAACCAGTTCGCCCGACGCAGACTTCGCGCCGCGCTGGTCGCCCGACGGCACGCGCCTCGCCTTCTACCGCGTTCTCTCCGAGAGCTACGGAGCGGGCATCTACGTCGTCAATGCCGACGGCACGGGGCTGAGACACTTCGGCGGCGACGTTGAATACAACACCGAGCCTGATTGGTCGCCCGACGGCACGCGCCTCGCTTTCAGGAGCCAACGCAACGGCGGCAGCATCGAGATCATCAACGCCGACGGCACGGGGCGCGTCGATCTCACGGGCGAGCCGAACTATTACACCAGCCCGAGGTGGCAGCCCACCGCGCGCCCGAACACACCGGCCGGCGCAAACGTCTCGGTGACGGCCGACGGCGTCCGTCTCACCTTCTCCGGCGTGACCGCCCCAGGGCAGACGACCGTCAGGGCGGTTGACCCGAACGCGCTCCGGGGGATGCCCGGCGAGTACGTCATCAACGGCAATACCCTCGCCTTCGAGATCACGACGACGGCCACCTACACGGGGCCGATCACCATCGCCTTCCATGTGCCGGGCGTCGCAGACCCGGGCACCTTCAACACACTGCGCGTCCTGCACGGCGAGCCGTCGCCCGCCCCCTACTTCGTTGACCGGACGATCCTCGCGCCCGACTCGCCCGCTCACGACTTCGCCGCGCGCATGGTCTACGCGCGCGTCACGTCGCTCAGCCCCTTCGTCGTCGCCGAGCGCGCCGAGGGCGGCGGCGACCAGACCGCGCCCGACATCAGCGTCGCTTCCCCCACGGCCGACGCCGTCTACCTGCTCCGCCAGAGCGTGGGCGCGTCCTATGCCTGCGCGGACGCAGGTTCGGGCGTCGCCTCCTGCGTCGGCACGGTGGCCGTCGGCGCGAACCTCGACACGAGCGCGGTCGGCTCGTTCAACTTCACAGTCTCCGCGCGCGACCAGGCGGGCAACGGGAGCACGCGCACGGTCAACTACCGCGTCGCCTACGGCGTCAACCCGCTCTTTGATCAAACGAAGGCGCACCAGCGGGGCAGCACCGTCCCCGTCAGGGTGGAGTTGACGGACGCGGCGGGCGTGAACCGTTCGGCGTCGAACGTCGTCGTCACCGCGCTTTCGGTCACGCGCATCTCGGACAACGCGCCGGGCGCGCTCGCCGCGCCGGGCGACGCCTCACCCGATTACAACTTCCGCTACGCGGGCGGCAGTTACCATTTCAACCTGAAGACCAGCGGCTACGCGACGGGCACTTACCTGCTCAGCTTCAAGGCGGGCGCAGACCCCACCACGCACACCGTCCAGTTTCAGGTGAAATAAACCGTGGCGGGCAACCGTCGCCCGCCCTTCGACACCCGACCTCCGATGCCAAAAGTCTCCGGCCGCCCGACACGGCCGGAGACTTTTTCTTTCCCCGCGCCCGGGCGGGCGGTCGCCGGCTCGCAACGCTCTTTCATTCATGGCGCGAAATGTTATGTGCTAGATTAGCCGCACGATGCCCGACCAGGAAGACACAAAGCGTTTGAGCGAACTGACGGTGGGCGATGCCAAGCGCATCGTGGTGTACGGCGTCGCGCTCGTGCTGGCGGTGGGGCTGTTCCTGCTGCTCGTCGGGCAGGTGCTTGTGGCGCTCCTGCTCGGCCTCGTGGCGGGGGCGTTTCTGCTGCCGGTGCAGGAATGGTTGGAGCGTCGCCTCCGCGCGCGTTCGGGCAGCGCGCTCATCACGATTGCGCTCATCGTCGTGCCGCTCGTCCTGATCGCCGGTTACACCTGGCACGAGTTGTCGGGCTATTCGACGAACATCAGCCAGCAGGATCGCACCAAGATCAGCGACGCCATCAGCGGCGCGCTCGAACGCTACATCCCCGTCAGCCGCGCGGGCACGCACGCCACGCTCGAAGCCGCCTTCACCGAAGTACTCACGCGCTCGGCGGCGGCGATTCAGGATTTGCGCAGCCGCGCCGCGCTCATCCTCGTCTCGCTCGCCGTCTTCTTCTTCACGGTCTTCTACGTGCTCACGCACCGCACGCACATCTCGAACTACATCAAGGTGCGCGTGCCCGGCGAC
>DATCWB010000159.1:0-2882 GCA_036566625.1 Pyrinomonadaceae bacterium | reverse complement strand
CTAGACTCGATGCCTGCACGCACACGTTCCGTCTCAAACAATTTTGGTGAAAGAGAATCAGGCATGTCTCGCTCCGTTCTCAGATTCGTACTCTCTACTTTTGTCGTCGTGCTCCCGCTTCTGCTCTGCTCCGGCGGCGTCTCTGCGCCCGTCCAAACCCAGACTCGTCGCGCGCCCGCTAAAGCGAAGCGAGTCGCCGCCGTAGCGTCGCCGCCGTCGCCCGCCTCGATACTCGGCTTCACGCCGGGCGACGACCGCACGATTGCCGACTGGAAACAGATCGTCAACTACTTCACGCGCCTCGACGCGGCGAGCGAACGCGTCCAGATGCGCACGCTCGGGCAGACGACTCTGGGACGCCCGCTCGTCGTGGCCTTCATCAGCGCGCCAGAGAATATACGCAATCTGGCGAAGTACCAAGACATCCAACGCCGCCTCGCAGACCCGCGCCTCGCACACGCGGAGGCCGAACGCGACGCGTTGACGAGCGAGGGCAAAACCGTCGTCGCCATCTCCTGCTCGATCCACTCGACCGAGATCGTCGCCTCGCAGATGTCCATGCAACTCGCTTACGAGTTGGCGTCGGCCGAAGATGCGGCGACGCGCGAGATTTTACAGAACACGATCCTCCTGCTCATCCCCGCCGCCAACCCCGACGGCGTGGACATCGTCGCCGACTGGTATCGCAAAACTCTCGGCACGCCCTACGAGGGCACAGAGCCGCCCGAGCTTTATCACCACTACGCCGGGCACGACAACAACCGCGACTGGTTCATGCTCAACCTCAAGGAGACGCAACTCATCACGCGTCTTTTCTGGCGCGAGTGGTTTCCGCAAGTGGTTTACGACGTGCACCAGCAGGGCGCGACAGGGTCACGTTTCTTCGTCCCGCCCTTCTTCGATCCGCCGAACCCGAACATCCCGCCGCTCCTGCTCCGCGAAGTCGGCCTCATCGGCCACAAGATCGCCGCAGACTTGCAGGCGGCAGGCCAGCGGGGCGTCATCACCAACGCGCTCTACGATACCTGGTGGCACGGCGGCTTTCGCACCGCGCCCTATTATCACAACTCCATCGGCATCCTCACCGAAGCCGCGAGCGCGCGCCTGATGTCACCCGTCGAAGTGACGCGCGAACAACTCGCACGCGCTTCGTCGCGCGGAATGCCCTCCGCGCTTCAGGCCGCGACCAACTTCCCCGATCCGTGGCCGGGCGGCACGTGGCGCGCGCGCGACATCATGGCGATGGAACTCACGGCCTCGCGCGCCGTGCTCTCGATGGCGGCGAAATACCGCGAACGTTACCTGCGCAACTTTTACGAACTCGGCCGGCGCGGCATCGAAGGCGCGGCCGAAGTTGGCGACGCAGAGATCGGGTATGTCATCCCGGCGGGTCAGGGCAAAGACGCTAACGTGGCGAAACTCGTCGGCGCGCTCGTCGATCAGGGCGTGGAGGTTCACCGCCTCGAACGCGGGTTGCATGTGATGATGATGGGGGCGCGGGGCGCGGTCTATAACGACCTCGCGCAAAACCCGCCCGTCATCCCTGCGGGCAGTTATCTCATCTTCCTCGCACAGCCCTACCGCGCCAACATCAAGACGCTTTTCGAGAAGCAAATCTACCCCGACCGCCGCACCGCAGGCGGCGAGGCGGAGCGTCCTTACGATGTCGCCGGGTGGACGCTGCCGATGCAGATGGGCGTGCGCGCGCTCCCCGTTCACAGCATCCGCGAAGAGGCGTCCGAACGGCGTCTGACACTTCTTCGCGACGGCTCGCAGGCTTGGCGCGACGCGGGGCTGCAACCCCAAGGCGGCGCAGCCTCGCCCCTCAGGAACCCGCTCGCGCGACGCGACGTGCGCGTCGCGCTCTACCGGAGTTGGACAGGTTCGATGGACGAGGGCTGGACGCGCTACGTCTTCGACACGTTCAACGTGCCGTTTCAGACATTACTCGACAAGGAAGTGCGCGCGGGCAACCTGCGCGCGAAGCACGATGTGATCGTGCTGCCCTCGATGCGACTGCGCGAGATCGTGGAGGGGCGCGGCAAGGAGACTGCGCCGCCGGAATTCACGGGCGGCATGACGGAGGCGGGCGTGGACAACTTGCGCCGCTTCGTCGAAGACGGCGGCACGCTCATCTGCTTCGACGCCGCCTCGGAACTTGTCATCAAGCGTTTCAATTTATCGCTTAGAAACGTCCTGGAAGGCGTGAAGTCGTCGGAGTTCTACGGCCCCGGCTCGATTCTCAAGCTCGACGTTGACACCTCGCACCCGCTCGCGCGCGGCTTCGGTAAAGAGGTGGACGCCTATTTCATCAACAGTTCCGCCTTCACAATTCCGAACGGGGCGAAGACCAACATCCGCGTCGTTGCGCGCTATGCGGAGCGAGACGTGTTGCGCTCGGGCTGGCTACTCGGCGAAAAGCTGATCGCGGGTCACATCGCGCTCGCCGAAGTGCCTTTCGGCAAAGGGCGCATTGTCATCTTCGGCTTCCGCCCGCAACACCGCGCCCAGACGTGGGGCACGTTCCCCTTTATCTGGAACGCGATAGACGGGGTAACGACGAATTGATTCATTGATTCATTGATTCATTGAATCAATGAATCAATGAATCAATCCTTACAGTTGGCCGTTTCCCTTCCGGGCATCTATCGCGCGTTATTCGCATCAAAGGTTAGTCTGCGCCTCGTGGTCGCTGTATAATGGTTTCGTCTAAAGGAGTTGAAAAGGCCATGAGAAAGTTTGCCGCCTGTCTCGTACTCCTCTCCCTGATCGCAATTTCCGTCTCTTCAACACACGCACAGACGCGCCCGCGCCGCGTCGGGCAGTCGTCGTCCGCCCGCCCGGCGTCAACGGACGCGCCTCGAACCGACACGCCTCCGGCG
>DATCWB010000158.1:0-2531 GCA_036566625.1 Pyrinomonadaceae bacterium | reverse complement strand
CTCGCGCCTGTCCGATCTGGAAAAGGATTTCGCGGCCGCCGCGCGCCCGGACGCGGAACAACTCGAGGGCGCGCTCGGCGACCTCGACAACTTACTGGACCGCGCCGTGCGCGCCGAACTCCCGCCCGCCGCGCTTGAAGCGCGACGCGCCGAGGCCGCCGCGCAACTCGAACCCTATCGCAAGCGCATGGAGCGCGCCACCTATGAACAGACGCTCGACAG
Source organism: Pyrinomonadaceae bacterium (assembly GCA_036566625.1). Lineage (GTDB taxonomy): Bacteria > Acidobacteriota > Blastocatellia > Pyrinomonadales > Pyrinomonadaceae > JAIVJZ01. Next base: position 2,309 of record DATCWB010000158.1, on the reverse strand, counting down.
TCTGCTCGCCAAACTCCTGCGCGAAGATTGCGGCCTGCCGCGTCTGAGTCTGTTCTACCTTTAGCACACAGTTCTGACGAGAGGAGATATACTATGGCGACGATGATGGTGAAGCGCATCGGGGTGCTCTCACTGGCGAAAGTGCAGGGCGTGGTGATGGCGGCCATCGGGCTGATCATCGGCTTGATCTACGGCCTCTTCTTTATCATCTTCGGTGCGGTGATGATGTCTACCGGGGCGAAGGGCGCAGGCTCTGCGGCGGCGGGCGGCCTGGTCGGGGGACTGGCGATGATGATCATCATCCCCGTCTTTTACGCCGTGATCGGGTTCACCATCGGCGCGCTCTCGGCGTTCATCTACAACGTCGCGGCAAATGCCATCGGCGGCCTCGAACTCGAACTCGAAAGCAAGGACGCCGGATTCCAGTCACCTCCTCCGCCGCCCGACCCCTGGACGCCGGACAGAGGAATATGAGCGGCCGGATTGACGGCCGTTCGTCGAGCTATGAACCAGCGGAAGCAGAGGCGGCGGGTTAGCCCCCGGCGCGAAAAGCATCAGCCGGCGGAAGGGCGGTTCGGCGTCGGCGCGACGGTCGAAGTCGAGATCGAGCGCATCGTGCCGGGCGGCGCGGGGCTCGGGCATGCCGATGGTTACACCTTCTTCGTTCAGCTTGCCGCGCCCGGCGACCGCGTGCGCGCGCGCGTCGAACGAGTGCGTGGCAAAGTGGCCTTCGCGTCCGTCTCGGAAATCATCAAGCCCTCGCCCGTGCGCATCGAACCGCCCTGTCCCTACTTCGGCCGTTGCGGCGGCTGCGACTTCCAGCAGTTGACCTACGAGGCGCAACTCGAAGCCAAAGTCGAGATCATACGCGACTGCCTGCGCCGCATCGCACGCTCTGACCCGCCCGTCGAAATTTCGATTGAGCCGTCGCCCGCCGTCTGGCGCTACCGCTCACGCGCCCGCTGGCAGCACGACCCCGTGCGGCAATTCCTCGGCTACTACGAACTCGCCTCGCACCGCGTTTGCGACGTGGCCGAATGCCCCGTCGTCCTCCCCGAAGTGCAAGCCAAACTCTCGCACTTGCGCGCGACGCTCGCCGCCGGTGAGATCAACGAGACGGAAGAGTTTCAAGCCGTGGCGGGCGACGACGGCGTCTCGCTCCTGCCGCCGCTTGCCGCGGACGACGCGCGCGAACGCTTCCGCCACCTCGCGGGCGAGCGTTATCGCTTCAACGCGGAGTGCTTCTTCCAGATCAACCACGCGCTCCTCGAACCGCTCCTCGCCGAAGCCCTCAAGGATGCGACCGGCGACGAGGCCATTGACCTCTACTGCGGCGTTGGCCTCTTCACGCTCCCGCTCGCGCGCCGCTTCCGGCGCGTCACGGCCGTCGAAGGCAACGCGGCGGCCACGGAGTTCGCCCGCCTCAACCTCGCCGACGCCGAACTCACCAACGCCTCCGTCCACACCGCGCGCGTCGGCGAATGGCTTGCCGGGCACGCACACGGTCTCGCGCCCATCGACTTCCTACTCCTCGACCCGCCCCGCGCGGGCGCAGAGCCAGAAGCCCTCGCGAGCCTCATCACCCTCCGCCCGCGCCGCATCGCCTACGTCTCCTGCGACCCGGCCACCCTCGCACGCGACCTCCGCGCCCTCTTCGACGCGGGCTACGCCCTTGACTCCGTCAGGGCTTTTGATATGTTCCCCCAGACGCACCACGTCGAAACCGTCGTGCATTTGTCTGCTTCTTATTAACTGGCTGACATCCACAGCTTGCATCTCACGCGTGACTGTTGACTGTCGGTCGCGGCTCTCGCATATGCTATGAGCACCGTTCCTCCTCACAGGCCGTCTTTCAATCCTCACCCGCTCGCGCTTGTTGCGGCCTCTTTCGCCGCCGGAATACTGAGCGCCCGTCTGTTCGCACCGACGCTTTTTATCTCCCTGCTTTCAAGCGCACTCGTCACGCCGGTTACGCTCATTGCCTTCAAGCGCGGACGACACGGACTTGCGACCGTGACCATCCTGCTCGCATTCGCCTGCGCTGGCGCAGCGTTCGCCGTCGTTGAACAGCGCGGCGTGGGCGGCGAGCGCGTGCGGCGTCTGTACAAAGAGGGGCGCGTCGCTTCGGGCAACCCGGTGGAGATCACGGGAGTAGTGGAGCGCGCGCCGGAGTTTGCGCCCGATGGTTTTTATCTCACCCTCGGCGTCGAGCACGTACGGGCGCGCGGGACGGAGCGCGCGGCGGCGGGCGCGGTGGAACTGTTCGCGCCCGCGCGCGATGCAGGGGCGCGGGGCGGGTACGATGAGTT
>DATCWB010000157.1:0-8106 GCA_036566625.1 Pyrinomonadaceae bacterium | reverse complement strand
AAGGGTAAGGGGTAAGGGGGAAAGTGAAGGGGGAAAGGGGAAAGGAGTAAGAGGGAAAGGTAAAAGACAAGGAGGCGCGGCCGTCGTGCGCTGCTTGCTTTACCCTTTAACCTTATCCCCTGCCCTTTCCCCGTCCTTCCTGCTTCCCGGCGTGCAACACGGGAGCGTCTCGCGTTACAATGCGCGGCGAAATGAGACTTATCCAGCACATCAACACGCCCGCAGATTTGCGCCGGCTGAAACTTGAGCAGTTGCCCGAGGTGGCTGCCGAGATACGCGAATACATTATCGAGACGATGGCGCGCGTCGGCGGCCACACGGGCGCGTCGCTCGGCGCGGTCGAACTCGCCGTCGCCCTCCACTACGCGTTCGAGACGCCCGAGGATCGCCTCGTCTGGGATGTCGGCCACCAGGCGTACGCGCACAAGATTCTGACGGGGCGGCGCGACGGGCTGCCGACCATCAAACAGTATGACGGCCTGAGCGGTTTCCTGCGGCGCGACGAATCGGAATACGACACCTTCGGCGCGGGTCACGCGTCCACGTCGCTGTCGGCCGCGCTCGGGATGGCGATTGCGCGCGACCGGCAGGGCAAGTCGCATCACGTCGCCGCGCTGATCGGCGATTCGAGCCTGGCGGGCGGCATGGCGATGGAGGCGATCAATCAGGCGGGGCATTTGAAGACGCGCCTCGTCGTGCTGCTGAACGACAACGAAATGTCCATCGCCCCGGCGGTCGGCGCGCTTACGGGTTATTTGAACCGGCTGCGCGAGGCGCAGGGGTATCACCGTTTCAAGGACGAAGTGGGCGAGGCTCTGCGCGCCGTGCCGTCGTTCGGAGAGCGTCTGCATCAGGCGGCGAAGACCGTGAAGGATGCCATCGCGGCGGCCGTGCTGCCCGGTGCGCTCGTCAACGAACTCGGCTTCAAGTACATCGGCTACGTTGACGGCCACGACACGGAGGCTCTCGTCCACGCGCTGCGCGAGGCGCAGCAGATCACGGACAGCCCCGTCATCGTCCACGCCCTGACGACGAAGGGCAAAGGCTTTCCGGCGCGCGAGAAGAATTATTACGCGTGGCACGCGACGGGGCCGTTCGACCCGAAGACGGGCGCGGCCGTCAAGTCGAAGGCGTCCGCGCCGACCTACACGGCCGTCATCGGGCAGACGCTCTGCGAATTGATGGCGCGCGACGAAAAGATCATCGCCCTGACCGCCGCCATGCCCGACGGCACGGGCATTGACATGGTGCTGGAGAAATTTCCCGAACGCTCCTTCGACGTGGGCATCGCCGAACAGCACTGCGTGACGTTCGCCGCCGGAATGTCCACGGAGGGCTTGAAGCCCGTCTGCGCGATCTACTCGACATTTTTGCAGCGCGGCTTCGACCAGATCGTCCACGACGTTTGCATACAGGACTTGAACGTGAAGTTCTGCATGGATCGCGCCGGCATCGTCGGCGGCGACGGCCCGACGCACCACGGCCTGCTCGACATCGCCTACCTGCGCGCCGTGCCGCACATGGTCGTCATGGCTCCGAAGGACGAGGGCGAGATGCGCGACATGCTCTACACGATGATCGAGCACGAGGGGGCGGCCGCGATGCGCTACCCGCGCGGCAACGGCGTGGGCGCGGACATCACGCGCGAGCCTCAGCTTTTGGAGATCGGCAAGGGCGAAATCCTGCGCGACCACGGGGGCGACGTAGCCCTGCTCGCTTACGGTTCGATGGTGCATCCGTCCATGCAGGCGGCGGAGCGTCTGGCTCGCGACGGAGTTGAAGCCACGGTCGTCAACGCGCGTTTCGTCAAACCGCTCGACGCCGGACTGTTGCTCGCGCTGGCGCGCACGAAGCGTCTGATCGTGACGGTGGAGGAAGCCTACCTCGCGGGCGGCTTCGGCTCGGCAGTGATGGAGCTTCTGGAAGAGAACGGCCTGCTCGGACAGGTGCGCGTCGTGCGCATGGGCGTGCCCGACCGCCTCGTCACGCACGGCGATGCACGCCTCCTGCTCGCCAAATACGGCCTCGACGCCGACGGCATTTACACGCGCGTCAAAGAGAGCGTGGAGGTCTTGGAGGAGCGGCGCGCGGGCAGTAGTCGCCCGAACATGCGCGGTTGAACTGCAAGGGGCGAATGCCTGAAACCAAAAAACGCGTCGCTTCCGGCCAACGGGGGCGGCGCGTTTTCATGCCCGGAGACGCGATTCCGAACACGATACGCGGGGAGTTCTATCCCAACGCGGAGACGCGACGCGGCGGCCAAGTGTAACGAATTTGCAATTTATTTAGGACAGCAACGACGTAAACAGAGGCATCAAAAGAGTTGACGCGCGCGTGAGGTTTTTGACGCCGTTGCGGGCGCGGTCGCAGTCATGACTGGCCTGCAATTTGCAATAAAGTTGAAAGCTCACAGTGTTTGAGTAGGCTTGTAGGACGCCGGAGTTTCAGGAGAGTAAATGCAAGAGACGCAGAAATTTTTCGAGCCGACACCGTTGGAACGCGACGAGACAATCGTTCATGAGCCTGATAGGACGCTCTTGACGCCTCGCTTCGACGAGGTGGAAGCGCAAGTGGCGCGTCCCGTCGTACCGCTCGCGGGTCGCCCCGCGCGGAGCGGTCGCCGTCAGTGGCCGATTGCGCTCGTGCTGATCTCGGCTCTGGCGGGCGGCGTGGTCAGCCTCCTGGCCTTCCGCCTGTACCAGCAGCGGCAGCAGACGCAAGCCGTCGCCACGGAAGTTAATAGTCAGACGCCTGCGGCCGACGCCACGCAGACGCCTGAAGCGGCGGGCGCGGCAGTGGCGGCGACGAACGAGCAGGCGCAGTCCGAATCGCCCGTGGTGTTTGAGGAGTTCGACCCGGCGAAAGAGGGCGGCGGCATCAGCGATGCCACGGCGTCGCGCCCGAAGGCCACGGTGGAAGCGGCAGCCGCATCGCCCGCACGCAGGGACGAAGCGAGAGACGAAACGAGGGAAGAAGCGAAGCCCGCCCCGCGCGCGGCCGAACCGAAGCCGCGACTCGTCGAAACCCTCCCCGCGCCGCGCCAGGTTGAGGCCAGACACGAGGACGCGCGCCGCGACGACCGTGCGGAGGATGAAGACTTTAGCGACCGCAGGCGCGAGCGTCGTCGCCAGAGACGCGAGCAGCGTCGCGAGCAGCGTCGCAACATCGACCGCATCAAAGACATCTTCGAGGGCGCGCCGCCCAGTTAAGTTTTCATACGGATTCAAGTCGAGAGATGGCCGGACGTGTTAAAGCGTCCGGCCGTTTTTACGTGTGCCCGGCGGCGGCCGGCGCGGCGTGGGCGGCGTGGGGGTTTCGCGTTAAAGTACGGGGCGGGATGAAACGTGAGCGGATAGACAAGTTGCTCGTCGAGCGTGGCCTCGCGCCGTCGCGCACGCGCGCGCAGGCTCTCGTGATGGCCGGTCTCGTGCTCGTGAACGAGCAGCGCGTGGAGAAGTCGAGCGAGGCTTTCGCGCCCGACGCATTGATTCGCGTGCGCGGTTCGGACGATCCGGCGGCGCGCTACGTGGGGCGCGGCGGGTTGAAAATGGAAGCCGCGCTCAGCGCCTTCGGCGTTGACCCGCGCGACTCGGTCTGCCTCGACGTGGGGGCTTCGACGGGCGGGTTCACGGATTGCCTGTTGCAGCACGGGGCGCGGCGCGTGGTCGCCGTGGACGTGGGACACAACCAACTCGACTGGCGCATTCGCAACGACGCGCGCGTCGAGGTGCGCGAGGGCGTCAACGCGCGTTACCTGCGGCCGGAAGATTTTGCGTCGCAATTCGATCTCGTCGTGATGGACGTGTCGTTCATCTCGGCGACGAAAGTGCTGCCCGCGCTCGTGCCGCTCGTACGGAAGCGCGGGCGGATCATCCTGCTCATCAAGCCGCAATTCGAGGTGGGGCGCGGCGAGGTGGGCAAGGGCGGGATCGTGACGGACGCGGGCGCGCACGCGCGCGTCGTTGAAGAAGTCAACCGGGCGGCGTTAGACTTGGGACTCGAAACGCGCGGCCTGATCGATTCGCCGATCCACGGGGCGGACGGCAACCGCGAATTCCTCGCCTGCTACGAACGCGCGCAGGCGGCGGATAATTACGAAGGCGCGCAAGCGGCGGATAATTAGACGGGACTGTTCTGTGCACAGGGGTCACATCGCTTGAGATGAAGAAACTCTCGGAGGCGTCTGCGCTCGCGCGTTTGCAGCGGGAAAAGGCCGCTCTCCAAAGTCACATCAAGGTCAACTACGAACCGGCGGCGCGCGATTGTCGCGTCTGCCCGACACCGGGCGTCTGCTGCACCGACGCGCATTTCGTCAACGTCCATATCACACGCCTTGAAGCCGTCGCCATCCGCGAGACGCTGCGGCGCACGCCGCGCATAGACGACGCCGGACGCCTCGCCGTCTACGCGCGGGCGCGCCTCGCCGTCGAACGCTACAACCTGCGCGCTTCGGCGACGAGCGACACCTACCGGCAGACCTACTCGTGCCCGCTTTTCGCCCCCGGCGTCGGCTGTCTCGTCCACGCGCGCGCCAAGCCCGCGCCCTGCATTCAACACGCGTGCTACGACAACTGGGAGGAGATGCCGCCCGTCTCTTTGCAGTGGAGGGCTGAACGGCGTGTGGAGTTGTTGAACGAGAAGACTTACGGCGCGGCGTGGGCCTGGCTGCCGACACCGCTGTGGCTGACGCTCGTTGACCCCGCATCCGACGGCGCGGAACTCGCCCGCCTCGAACGCGTGTGGGGCGCGCGACGCACCGCCGCGACCCCGAACAACTCCGCCGACTCCGAGCGCCGCGCCCCCGGCGGTGATCGTCGCCGCCGTCGCAGCCTGCCCGTCATCGCCGCGCGCTGAATAAGGCGTCCTTGCCGAAGGGTTAAAAATTTCTCCCGCCCGTGCCTGTTAACGTTTCCGCCTAAGTCGCGTCTTACCAACCGAACGCGCACATGGCTCAACGGTTCGAGCGAGTCGAAAGCGTCGAGTGAGGTAGTTTCCGAATGTATGAAGTAGAGGCGATGGGCGGCATGCTCCACGTGATCGCAACAGATATGGCCGCAGCCCCCTCACCCAAGATCGAGATTTCCCCGGACGCCGCGCTCGTCGCGGCGGTGCGGGCGGGCGACCGCGACGCCTTCGGCCGACTCTACGACGCCTATTCGCGCATGGTGCATGGCATCCTTTTGGCGCGCGTGCCTTACGGCGAGGTGGACGATCTCGTGCAGGACGTGTTTCTGGTCGCGCTCAGGAAGATCGACGCGCTGCGCGACGCGGCGGCCTTCGGCCCCTGGCTCGCCATGATCACGCGCAACCGCGCCATGGACTTTCATCGCCGCTCGCGCGACACGACGGAACTGACGGACGACATCGCGGCGTCGGCCGACGTGACCGCGCCCGAAGCCGAGGCGACCGAAGTGTTGAACTTGATCCGGCAACTGCCGGAAGCCTATCGCGAGCCTTTGATCCTGCGCTTCGTCGAAGGCATGACGGGGCCGGAGATCGCGGAGCGCACGGGACTCGCGCCCGCATCCGTCAGGGTCAACATCCATCGCGGGATGAAACTGCTGCGCGAGAAGTTGGGCGGGACGAAGTTCGAGAGGGAGCATTAAAGTTATGAGCGACTACCTGTGGGACAAGACCGGCGAACCCGAAGAGGACGTGGCACAACTCGAAAATCTGCTCGGCGCGCTGAAGTACAAGCAGCGCCCGCTGGAAATTCCGGCCGACGCCATACGGACGCCGACGACCGCGGCGACGCGCCCGGCGACGATCTTCTCGCGCCCGCGTTTAGCCATCGCCGCCTCGCTCATCCTGACGTTGCTCGCGGGAGCGTGGTTCGTCACTCGACAGGGCGAGCCGCAGACGACGCCGCCCCTCGCGAACGCCGGACAGGAAAGTCCCGCGGTTCAAAACGCGCAATGGGCGATGCCAACCGTCGCGGCACATGAAACCGGGCATGAAACCGTTAAGAGCGGTTCAGTAGACAGCGCGGTTGAATCGAAGGCGCGTGAAGACAAAGCGGTCGCCCTCGTCGCGGCCTCCGTCCCCAAATCTCCTCTGCGCGCGGCGCGACCGTCGCTCGCAAAGCGGCGGAAGTTACTGCCGCGCGTGGAAGAGAACGCGCCCGCGCCGCTTGAGGAAGTTGCCATCGGGGGCACGACGCGCTGGCAGGTCGAGCAGCCCCTGACGCCGCAGCAGCGCGAGGCGACCGAGCAGTTGATGTTCGCTCTCAGGCTGGCAAGCGCGAAGCTCAACTACGCGCAGAGAGAGATGCAGGATATTGGCCGCGCCGGAAACTAGCGCGGGCGCGAGAAGAAGAAGATCACAGTGCAGGGTCGAAACGGAGTAATTATGAGAACGAAACTTAATTCATGGCTGAAACTTTTATGCCTCGCCGTCGCGCTCGTCGCGGCGGGGGCGAACGCCGCGCGGGCGCAGCAGCCGCAGGCCGCGCCCAGATTGCAACTCGACAACGAAGAGTCGCTCGCGCGGAAAGCCAGCGAACTCATCGACGTGAACCTCGACGAGAATTTGCTGCGCATCATCCCGAAAAAGATCGTCACGACGACCGACACCGGCCAGAAGGTGGACATCGGTAAGATCGTCGGCGGCCTCAAAGGCGTCTACGTGCGCAGCTACGGCTTCAATAACGAAGGCGAATACAGCGAGGGAAATCTCGCCGGAGTGCGCACGCAGCTACGCGCGCCGGGTTGGGCGCGGCTCGTCAACATCATCAAGAAGAAGGCCGACGACAACGTCCACCTCGAGGTCTACATGATGACCTCCGCCGGGAGCATAGACGGCATCGCCATCCTCGCGCTCGAACCGAAGCGGCTGACGCTCGTCAATATCGTCGGCTCGATTGACCTCCAACAGTTGAGCCAACTCGAAGGCCAGTTCGGCATCCCCGAACTCGGCATCGGCAGCGGCGACAAAGACAACAAGCCGGCGAAGAAACAGTAGGGGGAAGGAAACATGATGCGCCGGACATTCATCCTGCTGCTGCTGCTCGTCGCCTTCACACACGCGCCCGCATCGCCCATCGTCGCCGCCGCCGCGACGAAGAAGGACGCGGAGTATAGCGCGGTGGTCAAACTCATCGAGTCGCATTATCGCGTCAAGCATCGCGGCATCCCCTTCGCCGCCAACCTCGGCGTGAAGACGGCGAAGGTCGTCTCAAAGAATGCGCGGCGCGTGCTTCGCTTCGGCAGCTTCAAACTGGCGATCTTCGAGGATCAGGATTTTTCCGGGCGCGACGCGGGCACGGACATCCGCGCCGTCCTGCGCCGCACGCTCGAACCCGAATGGCATCCGCTCGTCGCCGTCCAACTGGAAGAGGAAGGGCGAACTTACACCTACACGAAGGCGGACGGCGACAAGTTCAAAGTCCTCGTCATAGTCATCGGGCAGCGCGACGCGACCGTGCTGCAAGTCAATCTCAACCCGGAAGATTTCGCGAAACTCCTTTTGAATCCCGAACACGAAAGCCGCGAACTGACGAACGAAGCGACGAGCGTCGAGCAGTAAAACAGGACGGCCGGAATAAAAGCCTGCAAGACGCGGTGCCAGCCTTTCCCCCGTCCTTCGCCCCTTTATCTTCATCCTTTAATTAAGACGGAGCATTCACAGCATGAGAAGCCGAAACTTTTTCTCACACTTCATCGGAAACGGAATTTCATTCGCGCTCTCGCTGTTGCTCGTGTGCGGCGGCGCGTCGTTCGCCGCCGCGCAAGAAGCGGCGGCGACGCAGGACGAAGTGGTGAAAGTCAGAACGCGCGTCGTCTTTCTCGACGCGCTCGTGACGGATAAGAAGACGAAGGCGTTCGCCTCCGGCCTCACGGCGGATAACTTCGAGGTGCTCGCCGACGGCAAGCCCCGCCCCGTCTCTTATTTCACGCGCGAAGGCGACAAGAATCGTCGCCCGCTCGCGCTCGCGCTCGTCTTCGATCTCGAACGGCTCGGCGCGGGGCGTTACATGCGCCGCACCGAAATACTCGAAGCGATGGCGGCGGAACTCTCGAAACTCCCCGCCGAAGACGAAGTGGCCGTCATCGTGCTCGACCCGAACGGCGTCGAAGACCGTCGCGAATGGCTGACGCCTTTCACGCG
>DATCWB010000156.1:0-20598 GCA_036566625.1 Pyrinomonadaceae bacterium | reverse complement strand
GGAAAGAAGCGTCTCCACGCCCCTTCAAGGTTGCGCTCTTTGCCGCGCGGCCTCGTAGAGTATGACCGCGAGCGCGACGGCGACGTTGAGGCTTTCGACGGGCGGCTGCATGGGGATGCGTATGCGTTCGTCGGCGGCGCGAATTTCCGTTTCGTCGAGGCCGCCCGCCTCCGCGCCCATCAGGACGGCGCGCGCTCCCGTCCATGCGAGTTCGGTGTGAATTTGCGATGCCGAAAGGTCTGCGCTCACGGTGCGGATGCCGTGCGCGCGACACCACGAGATAACTTCCTCGAAGTCTGCGTTCGTCCAGAGTGGCAGACGGAAACTCGACCCCATCGCGCCGCGCAAAGCTTTTGGCGAAAGCAGGTCGGTTGTGCCTGCCGTGGCGATGACGCCCGTCGCGCCCGCCGCCTCGGCTACGCGCAACATTGCCCCCGCGTTAGCCGGGTTGTTGATGCGATTGAGGACGACGATGAGCGGATGGGGACGAATGGACTTCTCAAAAGCCGCCCCGTTCGTCTCGAACCGGCGAGCCAGCAAGACGACGCCCTGCGGGGTTTTCGTGTCGCCGAGCGACGCGAGAATTTGTTCGCCGACGAGGGTGAAGCGTGCATTGAGTAGTTTCAGTGCGTCCAGCAGACGCGCGCCGCGCGCGTCTGCGGCGAACTTTTCGGTGTAAAGCACCTCCGAGCAGTCAAGACGCGCGCGCGCGGCCTCTTCGCACAGGCGTAAGCCTTCAATAAAGAGCGTGTCCTTCGACGCGCCTTTGCTCGCCGCGCGCGCATGCTGAATGAGTGGGTTCTGGCGGCTCGTGATCATGGCGCACCCGGCCGAGAGGGTTTCCATCCTGTCCCGACGCGTTTATGATGAAATCCGGTTCGCAGCGACTTTTGAGCGGCCGCCGGGGCGGCGCAAAGTGTCCGGCGACGATCAATTTCCGGGAGAGTTATTGTCAATGAAGGGACGCGTGCTCGTGGCCGTTGACGATCTTTTTTTCGCCGCGAAGATTCGCGCGGCGGCCGAGCATCTGGGCGTCGAGGTGTTGTTCCCGCGAAGCCTCGACGCGCTCGTCCAGGCGGCGAGAGACGACGCGCCCGCGCTCGTCATCGTCGATCTGCATTTGCAGCGTTACGATCCTTTCGCCCTCGCGCCCCGGCTGAAGACCGTCGAGGCTTTGCGCGAGACGCCGCTCGTCGGCTTCTTCTCGCACGTCCAGACCGAGGTGCAAAGGCGCGCGAAAGATGCGGGCTTCGACCACATCATGCCGCGTTCCGCCTTCACCAAACGCCTGCCGGAAATTTTGCAGGGACAAATATAGCTCTCCTTCTGCTAAACTTTCCCGGTCGCCCATCACAGGCATGACGCCCGCGCGCCCGTGGGAGTCGGAATAATAACAGGCGCGATGTCTCATCACCGATCATTAAAAATGAAAATTCAACTCCCGCTTCGAGTCTGCCTGGCGATCCTGTCGCTTTTCGTCCCATCGGCGTCGGCGCAGACAGCGCAACCGGCCACGAAGGCCGCTGCCGTCTCGAACGATGTCGCCGCTCTCTACGGACAGGCCGCAGCGCATCAGCAGGCACAACGTTTCACAGAGGCGATTGACACCTACCGCGAAATCCTCAAACGCGATCCCGCGCATCTCGACGCGCGCATCAACCTGGGCGTGTCGCTCTTGCACAGCGATCGGCCAGAGGAGGCAGTTGAGGCTTTCAGGCAGGCCGTGAAAATCAAGGGAGACGTGGCGGAGTTTCACTTGATGCTGGGCGAGTCTCTGGCCGAGTTGAACAGGGTGGACGAAGCGGCCGCCTCTTACCGCGAGGCCGTGCGGCTCAAGCCGGATTTGTGGGCGGCGCACAATAATCTGGGCATGGCCTATGCCAATGCGGGTCGTCTGGAAGAGGCCGCCGAAGTGCTGGCTCGCGCGCTCGATAAAGCGCCCGACAAGGCGATGATCTATTACAACCTCGGCCTCGTCTATCGCCGCGCCGGAAGGTTCGAGGCCGCGCTCGACGCCTTCAGTCAGGTCGTCAAGCTCAAGCCGGAACTCCACTCCGCCCGGCGCGAACTCGGACAAGTTTATGAGAAGTTGGGAAGATTCGCGGAGGCCGTGGCCGCCTACAAACAGGCCATCACGGGCAATCAATCTGACCCGGCCGCGCACTTCGGCCTCGCGCAGGCTTATTTCATGAGCGGACAATTCGCCCCCGCCCTCGAATCATTCAAACTCATCGCCACGCAACAACCCGACTGGACGGAAGCCCACTACATGGTCGGCCTCACCTATATCAGGCTGGCCGAATATCAGAAGGCAGTCGAACCGCTCGTCGAGGCCACGCGTCGCAGTCCCGAATTCGTGGAAGCTTACGTCAAACTCTCGGCCGCGCACGCCGCGCTCGGCCGCTACAATGACGCCATCGCCCCGCTGCAACAATATGTGAAACTCAGGCCGCGCGATCCGGACGCGCACTTCCACCTCGGCAACACCTACATGCTCGCCGCTCAATACGAGAAGGCGGCAGAGGCTCTGCGCGAAGCCCTGCGCCTCAAGCCGGATCACGCGGAGGCGCAGGAGCGTGCGGGGATCGTGCAGAGAAGGATGGAGTTGTTGCCGCAGATTCAGGGGTTGAAGCAGGCCGTCGAGGCCAATCCGAACGACTTCGACCGGCGCGCGCGGCTGGCTCATTTCTACTACGCCATCGGGCGCTACGACGAGTCAATCGAAGAATACAAGCGGCTCATCAAAGCGCGTCCCGATTCTTACGAACTCCACAATTCTCTGGGGATCAGTTATTCCGAGTCGGGGCGCAGCGCGGAAGCCATCGGAGCTTACAAGCGCGCGGTGGAACTCAAGCCGCACCACGTCCTGTATCTGAGCCTGAGCAACTCGTATAGTCAGGCCGGGCGGATCGAAGAGTCTATCGAGGCGCTCCGTAAGTCGGTCGAGTTGAAGCCCTCATTCGACATCGCACACTATTATCTCGGCACGGCCTACACGGCACAGGGAAAGCACCGCGAGGCCGCCGAAGCGTTCGGGCAGGCCGTCAAGCACGCGCCCACGAACGCTGAGTACAATCTCAAACTCGGCCTTGCCTATCTCTACCTCGGCAACAAGGATGCGGCGATAGAGCAATATCAACTTCTCAAAACTCTCGACGCCGAGACCGCCGGGCAACTCTATCAGGCGATCTACAGGTAGAACGCGAACCCCGCCAGCTTTCGTCTTTTAACCGACCGGCGCGGGCGCGATCACTTCGTGAATCGCGCGCACTTCCGTCACCAGTTGTTCATATTGTTCGAGCGTGAGCGCCTGCGCCCCGTCCGAGAGCGCGCGTTCCGGTTGATCGTGGACTTCGATGATCAGCCCGTCCGCTCCGGTGGCGACGCCGGCGCGCGCCAGTGGCGTCACCATGTAGTTCTTGCCCGTGCCGTGCGAAGGGTCGATCACGACCGGCAGGTGCGAGATGCGCCGGACGGCGGGGATGGCGGCGAGGTCGAGCGTGTTGCGCGTGTGCTGTGCGAAGGTGCGGATGCCGCGCTCGCACAGGATGACGTTGTAGTTGCCCTCGGCCATGATGTACTCGGCGGCGAGCAGCCATTCGTCGAGCGTGGCGGCCAGGCCGCGTTTGAGCAGCACGGGCAGCGGCGAACGGCCGGCGCGCTTGAGCAGCGAGAAGTTCTGCATGTTGCGCGCGCCGAGTTGGATCACGTCGCCGTAGCGTTCAACGAGATCGACGCCGTGCTCGTCCAGCGCTTCCGTCACGATCTTCAACCCGTAGGCTTCGCGCACGTCGGCCAGAATCCGCAAGCCCTCCTCGCCGAGACCCTGAAAAGCGTAAGGCGAGGTGCGCGGCTTGTACGCGCCGCCGCGAAAGAAACGCGCGCCGCTGCGCCTGACGGTTTCGGCAATCGCGAAAGCCTGCGCGCGGCTCTCGATGGCGCACGGCCCGGCGATGAGCGCGAGTTCGTCGCCCCCGATGGCCGCATCGCCGACGCGCACGACCGTCTTCTCCGGTTTCAGATCGAGCGAGATCAGTTTATACGGTTTGGTGACGCGAATCGCTTCGGCCACGCCGGGCAGCGTCTCGAAGCGCGTCGCGTCAACCGCGCCCTGATTGCCCGTCACGCCGATGGCCGTGCGGTTCGCGCCCGGCATCGCATGCGCCTTGTATCCGAGTTCCGTGACGACGCGCACTACATGAGCGATATCCTGCTCCGTCGCATCGGCTTTCATAACGATCAACATATAAATACTCCAGATTGACGAGTGACGAGTGACAAGTGACGAGATAAAGAAAAGATTTCAGCCACCCGATCCTTTAGGGTTTCTTTGCGTCTTTGCGCCTTTGCGTGAAAACTTAATCTCACGCAAAGGCGCAAAGACGCAAAGGGAATCGGAAGGGAATTTTGCCACGCGCTCTTAGTTTAAACTCGTCCCTCGTCACTTGTCACTCGTCACTGCTTTTACATTCTTTCGGGGACACCGATGCCGAGCGTGGCGAGCGCGGCGGTCAACTGGCGACGGACAATGTCGGCGATATTGATGAGCACGGCGCGGCGCGTCTCGTCCTCTTCGGCGATGATGCGGTGGCGGTGGTAGAAGAGGTTGAACGACTTCGCCAGTTGGAACGTGTACTTCGCCAGGTACGCGGGTTCGGCCTGCGCGGCGGCCTGCGCCGTGGCCTCCGACAGACGCGCCGCCTGCGTCAGCAGCGACCAGAGTTCGTCGCCGCCCTCGCCCGATAAAACTCCCCGCACCCGTTCGGCGTCGCCTTCCTGCCCGGCCAGCCCCACGGCGAACGCGCGCGCACGCCGAAGCATCGCCTCGTCCAGCTTGCGAAAGATGGAATTGGCGCGCACGGCGGCATACTGGCAGTAAGGACCGGTTTCGCCCTCGAAGGAGAGCGCTTCTTTGAAGTCGAAGGCGATCAGGGAATTGCGCGTCCACTTCAACAGGAAGTAGCGCAGCGCGCCGGTGGCAATCATGCGCGCGGTCTGGAATTTTTCTTCCGGCGAGAGTTCGGCGTGGCGCGCGTCAACTTCTCTGAGGGCGTTCGCTTCGAGACGATCAATCAGGTCGTCAACCTTCACGCCCAGCCCCTTGCGCCCGCTCATCTCGATAAACGGGCGCGCGCGATCTTCCGCGCTCAACTCAAAACCGAGTTCCTCGGAAGCGGCGGGCGAGAGCGCGACCATCTCATAAGACAGGTGGACGCTCGGCTCGCGCGCGAGTCCGGGGACGACCGCCTGCACGCCGCGCTGCACGATCTCCTGTGTGTACGACTGGCGCGAATCAATAACGTTATAGACGATGCTGCCACCGCCGAATTCGGGCGGCTGGTTCGCCACCCGCGCCTCGTCGGTCGGCGGCTGGCTCGTCGTCACCCAGACGACGTGGCCGTCCTCGTATTGTTGAAACGGCTTGTAGAAAAAATCGAGGCCGAGCTGGCCGAGTTTCCAGAGTTGATAGGCGATGTCTTTGCCCGCGTATGTGACCGTGTTGTTCGAGCGGACGATGATCTTGTCGGCGTCGTGCTCGTCCGTGCCCGTGTGCGAGTCCGTCGGCATCACCCAGCATCCCGCGTTGCGGCCTTCGGTCTCGAAGCGAATCGCGCCCGTCTCTTTCAGACGCCCGAAGGCGCGATCCCAGAAACGCAGGTGCAGGATTTCCGATTCGCGCGGCAGCACGTCGTAGCGTATGCCGAGCCGCCCCATCGTCTTCAAATGACACTCGACGATGCGCGTGGCGATGTAATCGGCCAGCTCGGCGGTCGGGTTATCGCCCGCCTCGACGGCGTGCAGCGTATCGCTCCGCAGTTTCAAACGCTCCGGGTCTTCTTTGGCCTCCGGGTCGCCGCCACGGTAGAAGAGTCCGACCTGCGCGTACAAGTCCCAGCAGTAATAATCGAACGGCCTCTCTTCCGTCAGCGATTCGTCGAGTCGGCGCACGTCTTCGAGCGTCATCCGCTCGATGTGCATGAAGCCGACGACCACGTCCGCCACCTGCACGCCCGTGTTGTCGATGTAGTTTTGCACCTCGACCGTCGCGCCCGTGGCGCGCAGCACGCGCACGAACGTGTCGCCGAGCACGCCGTTGCGCAGGTGGCCGATGTGCGCCGCCTTGTTCGGGTTGATGTTCGTGTGCTCGACGATGACTTTCGACCCCTCGCCCGCGCCCGTGTCGTTCCGAGCCTCTGCGGCCGTCGCTTCGGACGACGCGACGAGAAGTTGCAAACTCTTCGCGCGATCATAGAAAACGTTGAGGTAGCCCGCGCCCGCCACTTCGACGCGCGCCACGCCTGCTTCCGCTTCCAAAGCCGCCTTCAATTCCTCGGCGATGGCGCGCGGGTTGGCGCGCTCGCCCCGCTCCTGTTTGAGCCGCTTCGCCACCTCGAAGGCGACGGGGAAGGCCACGTCGCCGAGTTCCGTGCGCGGCGGTATCTCGCCCTGCACCGGCGGAAACGAGACGAACTTCTCCTCGATGGTGCTGCGCACGCGCGCGCTCAGACGTTGTTGCAATTCAAGCAGATTCAATGATGCGTGTGTCCTTATTCTGCGTGTCGGAAAGCGGCGGTTTTATAGTCGGCCGAAGCCTGTCGCTGCAAAAGTGGAAAGTATAACTTACGCGAAGCGCAGACGCTAAATGCGTCGGATGAACGGCGAGGAACGGGATCGTTTAAGTCCTGTTCGCGGAGACAAAGATTTTCTTGACACTGATTGGTGAGAGGCGTATCAGGATGTGTTGTCCGGCATCGCACAACCTCTGTTGACGAAAACATCACCAGCTTCCATCAATCCACGAAACGTTGTTTTCGTTTCCACGCCTCTAGAGTATCCAATATGAAAAGTTGATCTGGTTTGGCGACGGCTTCCGTCTCACCGACGCGGCCGGCGTCGCGTTCGACCTCGACTCCGACGGCACGACTGAACAACTGGCGTGGACGCGGGCAGGCATGGACGACGCGTGGCTCGCGCGCAATAGAAACGCGAACGGCGCGATAGAGAGCGGGCGGGAGTTGTTCGGCAACTACACGCCGCAGCCCGCACCGACCGGGGGTGCGGAGAGGAACGGCTTCCTCGCTCTCGCCGTCTATGATTGAGCAGACAATGGCGGCAACTCGGACGGTAAGATTGACGCCGGAGACGCGATCTACTCTCGCTTGCGGCTGTGGCGGGGCATGAATCACAACGGCGCGTCTGAGGCGGGAGAGTTGCGCACGCTCGCCTCGCAGGGCGTCCTCTTCATCTCGCTCGCTTACAAGGAGTCGAAGCGCACGGACGAGTATGGCACCGGGTTCCGCTATCGCGCCCGGCTAGACGACGCCAAATCCGTCATCTCACCCAGAGTCTGACCTCCGCCTCTATCTAAAGTTCGAGCGAAGCCGCAACCCTGCACACGTTAACCTCCCCTTGACACTTCGTCGGTCGGCTCTGCTACCATCGCCGCCTGAATTCGATGCCGGAACAGATCGAGCCAGCTTTACTGTCGGAGTTGCGCGAGCGACTGCGAAAGGCGCGCCGCGTGTTCGTCCTGACGGGCGCGGGCATCTCGGCCGAGAGCGGCGTGCCCACGTTTCGCGGCGGCGGCCAAACGGCGGTCTGGAAGGGGATGCCTTTCGACGTGATCTCTTCGGCCGGGATGCTCGCGCGCGATCTGCCGGCCGTCTGGGAGTGGTTCGATTATCGCCGCGACCTCCTGCGCGAGTTGCAGCCGAACGCGGCGCACCGGACGCTTGCAGGCTGGCAGGAAAAGTTTGAACGCTTCCGTCTCGCCACGCAGAACGTTGACGGCCTGCACCAGTCGGCCGGCTCGCGTGATGTGCTCGAACTACACGGCAACATCTGGACGGCGCGTTGCGTGGAATGCGGAGCGCGCGCCTCTCTGCGCGACGAGGGAGGCGCGCGGGAACGCCCGCCAGTCTGCCGTTCGTGCGGCGACGCGATGCGCCCTGACGTGGTGTTGTTCGGCGAGATGTTGCCCGCAGGGGTTTTTGAACAGGCGGCAGAGGACGCAGGCAAGTGCGATCTCTGTTTCGTCGTCGGCACTTCGTCGCTGGTCTACCCGGCGATGCGCCTGCCTGAGATCGCGCACGACGCGGGCGCGTACACGGTCGAGGTCAATCCCGAGGAGACGGCGTTCTCCGCGCGTTGCGACGCGACAATTCGCGGGCGCGCGGGCGAGGTCTTGCCGCAGTTGGATTATTGATGCGCACACTCTATTTCGATTGCTTCGCCGGGGCGAGCGGCGACATGATTCTCGGCGCGCTCGTCGCCGCCGGGGCAGACGAGCGCGCCTTGCGGGAACAACTCGCGCTGCTCGATGTCGCGGGATTTGACATCTCGTTCGAGACGGTTGATCGTTCCGGCATCGGCGCGATGCACGCCGTCGTCGGCACTGCCGATCAGACACAGCATCGCCACCTGAGCGCGATTCTCAAGATCATCGCGGCGTCGCGTTTGAGCGATGCGGTCAAGTCGCGCGCCTCGCGTATCTTCGAGCGGCTCGGCGAGGCCGAAGCGCGCGTTCATAACGTGGCGGTCGAGCGGATTCATTTTCACGAGGTCGGCGCGCTCGACGCCATCGTCGATGTCGTCGGGGCGTGTGTGGGTTTTGAATTGCTCCGTATCGAACGCTTCGTCTCGTCGCCCCTGCACGTCGGGAGCGGCACGGTCGAGATGGCGCACGGGCGTTTCCCTGTGCCGCCTCCCGCGGTGGTCGAACTGCTGCGAGACGCGCCCATCTATGCGACCGACATCAAGGGCGAACTCGTTACGCCGACCGGCGCGGCCATCATCTCGACCGTCTGCGCCGGGGAGTTCGGCGCGCTGCCCCCGATGCGCGTCGCAGCGAGCGGGTACGGGGCGGGAACACGGCAATACAAAGATTTTCCGAACGTCTTGCGCGTGATGATCGGCGAGACGGACGGGGCACAAGCCGCCGATGCGGCGAGCGAGAAATTGTTCATGATCGAGACCAATCTCGACGACACCACGCCGCAGATCGTGGGCTACGCGATGGAACGCGCCTTCGCGCTCGGCGCGCTCGATTGTTTCCTGACGCCCGTGCAGATGAAGAAGAATCGTCCGGGCGTGCTGCTCTCGCTGCTGTGCCGCGCGGCCGAGCGAGAGGCTTTGACGAAGTTGCTGTTTGACGAGACGACGACGCTCGGCGTGCGTAGTTATGAAGTGGAGCGGCGCGCGCTTGAACGCGAGTTCATCAGCGCCGAGACCGAGTTCGGCGCGATCAATGTTAAGGTTGGGCGACGCGGCGATGGCAGCGTCAGCAACGTCGCCCCGGAATATGAGGACTGCCGCGCGGCGGCCCTGCGCGCGGGCGTCCCGCTGCATGTGGTCGAAGCGGCGGCGCGGGCGGCCGCTTCCGCCGGGACGGGTGAGAGTGGAAAAGATGAAATCGAACGAAGTTGATCTCGATAAGATCGCGGCGGGCGTCAGGCTCATCCTCGAAGGCATCGGCGAAGACCCGGAGCGCGCGGGCTTGCGGCGCACGCCGCTGCGCGTCGCGGAGATGTACGCGGAACTGACCGCCGGAATGCGCGAAGACCCGCACGCACACGTCGAGCCTCTACCGGGCGATTCGCACGATGAACTGGTCATCGTCAAAGACATACACATCGCCTCGATCTGCGAACACCATCTCGCGCCGTTCGTCGGACGCTGCCACATCGCCTATATCCCGAAGGGCGGGCGCATCCTCGGCCTGTCGAAGCTGGCGCGCCTGTCCGATACGTTCGCGCGTCGCTTGCAGGTGCAGGAGCGGCTCACCTCCGAGATCGCCGACACCATCTTCGACGGTCTCAAACCGCTCGGTGTGATGGTCGTCATCGAAGCGGAACACACCTGCATGACCCTGCGCGGCGTCAGGAAACCCGGCGCACACACGATCACGTCCGCCATTCGCGGCGCGTTCCGCAAAGACCCGCGCACACGCGCCGAAGCCATGTCCCTGATTCAGGGACACAGATCGTAGGACGTAAATCGTGAATCGTAAATCGTGAATAGTTAAAACGGGTTCTTATCTATTTACGATTTACGATTCACGATTTACGATTCTTTAAGTATGAAAACTTTTTACGTTACGACGCCGATTTATTACGCCAATAGCCTGCCGCATCTGGGGCATCTCTACACGACTATGGTTGTGGATTGTGTCGCCCGCTACCGGCGGCAGCGCGGCTACGAAACGCTTTTCCTGACCGGCACGGACGAGCACGGCATCAACGTCCAGCGCGCCGCCGCGCGTGCCGGGCGGACGCCGAAGGAGCATGTCGATTACATCTCCGGCGCGTTGCGCGAGAGCTTCGTCGCCTTCGGACTCGACGGTGCGCACGGCGGTTACGATATCTTCATGCGGACGACCGAGCCGCTTCACCGCGAGGGCGTCGCGGAGTTCTGGCGGCGCGTCGCAGCCGCCCGGACGCCGAAAGGGCGCGAGGCGATTTACAAGGGGAGCTATGAAGGTTGGTTCTGCGCGCCGTGCGCGACTTTCAAGACCGAGGCCGAGTATCAGAGGCCGGAGCGCGAAGGCGACCCGCCGCTGTGCCTCGTTCACGAAGCCCCACTCGACCGCGTGGCCGAGGAGAGCTATTTCTTCCGGCTCTCGGATTACGACGAAGCATTGCTCGCTCTCTACGAGTCGCGACCTGATTTCATCCGCCCGGAGGCGCGGCGTAACGAGGCGATCAGCTTTATCAGCGGCGGCCTGCAAGACCTGTCCGTGAGCCGTCTCACAGCTTCCGTCAGTTGGGCGATCCCAGTGCCCGGCGATCCCGAAAACACGATCTATATCTGGTTCGACGCCCTCTCGAACTACATCACCGCGCTCGGATGGGGCAACCCGGAAGGTGAGCGCGAACGCGGCTACGATAAATTCTGGCCGGCCACACATTTCCTCGGCAAGGACATCCTGCGGCAGCACGCCGTCTACTGGCCTGCGTTCCTGATGGCGGCGGGCGTCGAACAACCCGTCGCCGTCATCGCGCACGGGACGTGGCTCGATCACGCCGGGCGCAAGATGTCGAAGACGCTCGGCAACTCGATTGAGTTGCCGACGCTCAGACGCCATTTCTCGACCGACGTGGTGCGCTACTTTTTCCTGCGCGAGATGGCCTTCGGACAGGACAGCAAGTTCGGTTACGAGTCTCTCATCGAACGCTCGAACAGCGATCTGGCGAGCGGCCTCGGAAACTTGTCGAGCCGCACGTTGACGATGATCGCGCGCTACTGCGAAGGCCGCGTCCCCGCGCCCGACATCGCGGAGGAGCGACGCTTGCAGGCCAAGCGCGCGGGTCTCGACGCCGACGGGCAGGAAATCGCCACCACGATCGAGCGAGCGCGCGATTCCTTCATCCAGCTTTTTGATGATTACGCTTTCCAGCGCGCTCTGGAGATCGTGTGGACGGTCATCGCGCGCGCCGACAAGATGATCTCGGACGCGAAGCCGTGGGAACTGGCGAAAGACGAGATGCAGCGACAGACTTTGAACGCCGTCCTCTACCGCGCCGCCGAGACGCTGCGCTGGCTCGCAGTCATACTCTATCCCGTGATGCCCGATGCCGCGCGCGCCATCTGGACGCAACTCGGACAACAGGACGACATCGTGAAACACGATCCGGCGGAACTTCATTGGGGAGGTATTCAGGCGGGAACGCAGATCGGCGAAGTCGCGCCCGTCTTCCCGCGCATTGATAAGGCAAAAATTATGGCGGAGATAGAAAAAGAGAATCAACAAAAAGAGGCCGCGAACGTCGAGACGAGCGCGCCGCATTCGGGAACGCACGCCACGGAGGCCGATGCCGTGCCCGGTTCGACAAACGCCGCCGCGACGAAGCCCGAGCCGCCGCAGCGCGGCGCGACCGAAGCTGACGCCGTGCCGCAGGCGCAAGAAGGCAGCGCGCCCGAAGGCGTCGCCACGTTTATCGGCATCGAGGATTTCGTCAAAGTCGAGATGCGAGTCGGCGAGATACTGACCGCCGAGCGCATCCCGAAATCCGATAAACTGCTGCGCTTCACGATTGACCTCGGCGAAGCCGCGCCGCGCCAGATTCTCGCAGGCATCGCCGAGTATTACGAACCCGAAACACTCCTTGGGCGCAAGGTGGCGGTGGTGTCGAATCTGAAACCGCGCAAGCTGCGCGGCTTCGAGTCGCAGGGCATGGTGCTGGCCGCCTCCGTCGGCGTAGAGGGACGCCCGGTTCTCGCAACCTTCACCGAAGACGTGCCGAACGGGGCGAGACTGAAATAGTGACAAGTGACGAGTGACAGGTGACAAGTTAAAACACAAACTGTGTTCTCTAACTTGTCACCTGTCACTCGTCACTTGTCACCCCTCTCTTATGTTAGTCGATTCACACGCGCACATTGACGGGGAAGCGTTCGACGCGGATCGTGATGAGGTGGTGGCGCGTGCGCGCGAGGCCGGGGTCGCGACGATTCTGAACGTCGGGACGGGCGATCCGCACGGCAGCGACCTCGAACGCGCGGTCAGGGTTGCCGAACAATACGAGGGCGTGTATGCGGCGGTCGGCGTCCATCCGCACGACGCGCGCCTGTTTGACGAGCGGGCGGCCGAGCGCGTGAATGAGTTGGCCCGGGGCAGCGAGCGCGTCATCGCCTGGGGCGAGATCGGGTTGGACTATCATTACGATAACTCGCCGCGCGAGGTGCAGCGCGCGGTCTTCGCGCGGCAATTGCGCATGGCGCGCGCGCTTAATCTACCGGTCATCATCCATTCGCGCGAGGCCGACGCGGAGACCGTCGAAATTTTGCGCGCCGAGTGGAGCGGCGCGGCGCGCGGCGGCGTCATGCACTGTTTCAGCGGCGGCTACGAGATGGCCGCCGGCGTGCTCGAACTCGGTTTTATGATTTCGTTCGCGGGCAACGTGACCTTCAAGAATGCCGGGGCGTTGCGCGACGTGGCGCGGCGCGTGCCCCTCGAACGCCTGCTCGTCGAGACCGATTGCCCGTTCCTCACGCCCGTCCCCTTTCGCGGGCGGCGCAACGAACCGGCGCGCGTCGTGGAAACCGCGCGAAGTCTCGCGGAGTTACACGGCGTCGAAGTCGCGGAGTTTGGCCGGATCACGACCGGCAACTTCGAGCGGTTCTTCAACCTGTCCATCAAGGGATAACAGCCGAAGGTTTCGCGCGCCCGCGCCCACTGAAAACATACAGCCGGGGCAACTTTTACCGCGCGCGCGTTAATGTTATAAATGCTGAGGCAGAGGATGTGAAAAGTTGTTCTAACTCGACACTTACCGCGTATTGCTGACTTATGGCTCAACAAAATTCATTCGACATCGTTTCGCAGGTTGACCGCGCGGAGATCAACAACGCTCTCGACCAGACGATGAAAGAAGTGCGGCAGCGTTTCGATTTCAAGGGCAGCGTGGCGGCCGTGGTGCTGGAAGAGGAAGAACTCATTCTCACCGCCGAGGACGAGACGAAACTGCGCAACATGAACGACATCCTGCAACAGAAACTCGTCAGGCGCAGCGTGCCGCTCAAGGCTTTCAATTACGGGCGCATCGAACCGGCGGCGGGCGGCACGGTGCGCCAGCACGTCGCCATACAGCAGGGCATCCCGACGGATAAGGCGAAAGAGATCGTCAAGTTTATCAAGGACACGAAAGCCAAGGTGCAAGCCTCGATTCAGGGCGATGTCGTCCGCGTCGCGGGCAAAGACCGCGACACGCTCCAGGATATTATCGCCAAACTCAAGGCCAAGGATTTCAACATCAACATGCAGTACACGAACTACAGAAGCAATTAGTGACGAGTGACGGGTGACAGATGACAGGATGAAGGCGTCCGACTTTTTCCTGTCATCTGTCACCTGTCACCTGTCACCCATCACTTATGAGCCTCTCCAGCCATCCCGCCGCCGTCGAAGCGCCGCAAGTTGCGGCGACGCGCATCTTTAGTTTGATCGCGCCGGAACTGGCACTGGTCGAGGAAGAGTTCGAGCGGCAGGCGCGCTCCAACATCGAGGTCATCGATTACATCGGCGACTACCTGCGCGCTTCCGGCGGCAAGCGTGTGCGCCCCGCCCTCACGATTCTGTCCAACTATGCCGCGGGCGGCGATGCCTCCAAGCCGAATGTCATCCGCATGGCGACGGTGATGGAGTTTCTCCACACGGCGACGCTCGTTCACGACGACATCATCGACAACGCGCAGACGCGCCGCAATCGTCCCTCGATCAACCAACGCTTCGGCAACCAGACGGCCGTGTTGATGGGCGACTGGCTCTACATGTCGGCCTTCGAGGCGAGTCTCGCCGAACGCTCCCTGCCCGTGCTCGACATCCTGACGGCCGTCACGCGTCGGATGACGGAAGGCGAGATATTGCAACTGACGACGCTCGGCCATGCCGATGTCACCGAAGAACAATATTTCGACATTCTGATGCGCAAGACCGCCTACCTCTTCAGCGCGTGCGGCGAGATCGGCGCGATGCTCGGCAGCACCGATGTCGAGACGCAACTCGCCCTGCGCAACTACGGCATGAATCTCGGCGCGGCCTTCCAACTCGTAGACGACCTGCTCGATTTCACCGCCACGGACGACGTGCTCGGCAAGGCCGCCGGCGTTGATCTGCTCGAAGGCAAGCTCACGCTCCCGCTCATCTACCTGCTTGAGACCGAG
Organism: Pyrinomonadaceae bacterium; assembly: GCA_036566625.1. Lineage (GTDB taxonomy): Bacteria > Acidobacteriota > Blastocatellia > Pyrinomonadales > Pyrinomonadaceae > JAIVJZ01. Next base: position 5,937 of record DATCWB010000156.1, on the reverse strand, counting down.
AGCGACCGGCGCGCCGCCGTCCAGACCGTGATGCGCGAAGGCACTTACGACGCCGTCTCGCGCGCCTCTCTAACGCGCGCCGCCGAACAGTCCGGCGCGTTAGACCGCGCACGCCGCCGTGCCAACGATTTCGCCGTCGCTGCCAGAAATTCTCTTGACGTGTTGCCCGACACAAAGTACCGTGATGCCTTGAGTTCGATCCCGACATTCATACTTGAGCGCGACCGTTGAAAAGCGATGATGGCGTCAAGCCGAAGGATGAAAACCATCAACGCGCGAAGCTGTTCCGGTGAATCACGACCTGCGCGCCCCCGGTTCTCCATCCCTCATCGTTCACCTTGGTTCTTATGCCTGACGATACTCTCTTAGCCACGCTCGAACAGAGCCTGCGCCAGACGCGCGCCACACGCAACCGCCTGGCCGCGCGGCTCGCCGACCTCGAACTCGAAGCCGATAAATTGCGCACCGAACTCGGCGAGATGGACGCCATCGCCACGCAGACCGAGGCGGCCATGTTCCGCATCCTTTCGTCTGTGCTCAACAGCGTGCCCTCGCACCAGCAATCGCCCTCCGACGCCGAAATCGAAGGAGCCCTGCGGCGCGACGAAGTACAGGCGCGCAATGCGGAAGTACAGGCGCGCAACGCGCGCCAACCGGTGTATCAAACCGTGCCGCGTTCGACGCTGCCGCCCGTACGCACGGACGTAGAGGTGACCAGCGAGCGTTTCCTCGACCGCACGATCCCGCAGGCGACTGCGCTGCTCCTGCGCGAATCGGGCGCGCCGCTTCACGTCAACGAGATTTACAACCGCCTGCTCGAAGGTGGATTTCAGTTCACCGGCCACAACCCCACGATCAGCATCGCCGTCTCCCTCAACCGCAACGGGCGTTTCCGCAAAGTCGCCCCCGGCACGTTCGATCTCACCATCCGCGACGCTGCGCAGGTCTCTTAAAAGTTGCGCCCGGCAATGAATAAAATTAACGGCGGTCTTGCTTCGCGCCGCCTCCCGGATGTGTGTTGACGCCCTCCACAAGCTACACTCGTCGCTGCAAAATTTATTGGTATTGAGAAAGGTTAGTTACAGTGAAAAAACTTGAACAGGGCTACACGTTCGACCCGCATGCGGGCGCGACTTACAACTTCGAGCACATGCCGCTCGCCGATGCCGAACGCAGAGCGCAGGTGGCCGAGACCCCGCACATCGTAGAGGCGATCAACTGGACCAATTCCGAAGCGGGCGAGGTGCATTACAATCGCTACTTCGCGCACAATTTCGACGAGGCGCTCGGACTCGCGGTTCGTCTCAGGATCGGTTTCGAGGAGGGCGTCGAAGAGGTAGTTTCGATCCGCCCGGCCACCAAAGGCGAAGCGACGGAAGGGAATAAAGCCACCGCGCACTTTCTCGAATTGATGCCGCTCGCCATCTCCAGCATTGATAAATAAGCAGCCCCGGCGCGACCGGCGAACGCCACCGTTTTTGAATTGAACTTATGCGCGCGATGATTCTTGCCGCCGGTTACGGCACACGCCTCTGGCCTCTGACGCTCGACCGCGCGAAGCCCGCGCTGCCTTTCATGGGACGCCCGCTCGTCGGCTACGTCGCCGAATACCTGGCGCGTTACGGGTGCGGCGAGATCATCGTCAACCTGCACCATCGCCCCGAGTCGGTGCGCGCCGCGCTCGGCGACGGCAGCGCGTTCGGCGTCCGCCTCAGCTATATCGAAGAGCCGGAAATCCTCGGCACGAGCGGCGCGATTGACAACGCGCGCGCCTTCCTCGACAGAGATACTTTCATCGTCGTCAACGGCAAGATCGCCACCGACATAGACCTCCGCGACGCGCTCGAAACACACCGCCGCGAAGGCGCGCTCGCCACGCTCGTCGTGCGCCGCAACGTCGAGCGCGAACGCTACAGCACCGTCGAAGTTGAAAACGGTCTGGTCAAAAGTTTCGGCGGCTACCCGGATTTTACGTCCGATAACGCCGGAAGCGCATCGCGCGCTTCTGAACCGGGCATTGCGAGTGATGACAGAGACGCGCCGCTCATGTTCACGGGCATTCAAATTCTCGACCCGCGAATCTTCGATTACATCCCGCGCGGCGTCTTCTCGCATTCCGTAACGGACGTGTACATCCCGGCCATCGCGCGAGGCGAACGCATCGCGGCGCACGTCGGCGGCGGGATGTGGCACGAACTCTCCACCATCCGACGCTACCGCGACATCAGTCTCACTCTCATGCGACTCGAAGGGCGCGATGTTCAAATAGGCAGAAACTCTGTGGTCGAGTCGGGCGCGGACGTGCGCGAGGCGATACTGTGGGAAGACGTGCATGTAGAAGCGGGCGCGCTCGTGCGGCGTGCCATCCTCGGCGCGGGCGTGCAAATCGGGGCGGGCGAGGTGGTTGAGGACGCCACAGTCGTGCGCGCCGCGCTCGTACGGCCGGGGGAGCGACCGGCGAAGGCGCTTGAGGGTGAGGTTCGCGGGGACAATTTTGTCGTCCCACTCGGGCAGTGATACAATCCCACGCGCTCCGATAAAAGCATAGTTAGCGGGTAAAAAGAGGCTTGCCGTTGGCGAGCGGCCGGCAACGCACCCCGAGTCTCTGAAGCCCCGCGCGCCGTACACACATGAGCCACCCGTCGGGCATCACCGCGAATGCGTTTCTCTCAACGGCGCATGAACGTCTCAGCGACTACCTCGTCCGCGCCCGGTTGGACGCGGGCGGCATTCTCGCGCTCACGCCCGACGCTTCGACCCGCGAGTATTTCCGTATCCCCTGGAAGCGGCGCACCACGGCCGTCGCCGCCGTCTATCCCGAACCGTTCGACCCCGAAATTCATCCGTTCCTCGATGTCACGCGCCTCTTCGTCGCCGCCCGCCTGCCCGTGCCGGACATCTTAGACGTTGACGCGTCGAACGGGATCATCGTGCAGGAAGATTTGGGCGACCGCCAACTCCGGCGCGTCTTCGAGACCGTCGGCGAAGACGAGCGCGAAGTTTATCTCGAACGCGCCATCTCTCTCATCGCGGACATTCAGGCGGCGACGCCGCTCGCCTACGAGCGCGACTCCATCGCCTCGCGCCTCGCCTTCGATGAAGCCAAGCTCTCCTGGGAGTTGGAATATTTTCTCGAACACTATTTCAAAAGCTATCGCGGCGAGATTCTGAAACACGCCGAGGGAGCCGAACTGCGCGCGGAGTTGAACGACCTCGCTTCGGAACTGGCCGCCCGCCCGCGCGTACTCTGCCACCGCGACTTTCACACCTCGAACCTGCTCGTTGACGCGGAGAACCGCCTGCGCGTCATCGATCATCAGGACGCGCGCATGGGGCCTGCCAGTTACGACCTCGTCTCGCTCCTGCTCGACCGTCAAACCTGCGTGCCCTCGCTCGCGGAGATACGCGAGCGCAGGTTATATTTTTTGGAAGAGCGAAGACAACGCGGCCTCGACGCGCTCGACCCCGACGACTTCGGGCGCGAGTTTCGCCTGATGACCGTGCAACGTTGTCTGAAGGCCGTCGGGACGTTTTCGTATCAAAGCGGCGTGTGCGGGCGCGGCGAAGTTTACGCGCATTTTATCAACCCGGTGCTCAGGATCGTCTTGCAGGCGTTGGAATGGCTGGCGCGGTTTCCGGTGCTGCGCGAAACCGTCCGCGCGCGCCTCGGCGACAAATGAGACGACCGCCGTAATTCATATTTAATCGGAACGTAAAAAGAGAATGGTAGAAGGTGGAAATGGCGACCGAAGAAAAAGAACAAGGTGAACAGCCGCTCGGCGGTGATAGTTTGCCGCAGGTTTATATCAATCAACTATCGAAGCACGCTGGCGCAGAGGTGACGCTGCGAGGGTGGCTCTACAATTTGCGTTCGAGCGGCAAACTTTTGTTTCTGCAACTGCGCGACGGGACGGGCATCGTGCAGTGCGTGGTCTTCAAAAAAGCCGTCGCCGAAGAGGTCTGGGACGCGCTCAAGAATCTGGGGCAGGAGACCTCGCTCTCGATTCGCGGCACGGTGCGCGCCGATGAACGCGCGCCGGGCGGCTTCGAGGTGGATGTCGTCGGGGCGGAAGTGCTGCACACGGTCGAGGGCTACCCGATCACACCTAAGGAGCACGGCACGGAATTCCTGATGGATCACCGCCACCTCTGGCTGCGTTCGCGCCGCCAGCACGCGATCCTCAAAGTGCGCCACACGGTCGTGCGCGCCGTGCGCGACTTTCTGGACAACGATAACTTCACGCTCGCCGACGCGCCCGTCCTGACGCCCGCCGCCTGTGAAGGCACGACGACGCTTTTCGAGGTTGACTACTTCAACGACGAGAAAGCGTACCTGACGCAGTCAGGCCAACTCTACAACGAGGCGACCGCCGCGGCCTTCGGGAAAGTCTATTGCTTCGGCCCGACCTTCCGCGCCGAGCGTTCCAAGACGCGCCGCCACCTGACGGAGTTCTGGATGGTCGAGCCGGAGATGGCCTTCGCGCATCTGGACGACGTGATGAATCTGGCCGAGCGTTTCATCTCCTACATCGCGAGCCGCGTGCTCGAAGAGCGGCAGGAAGAGTTGAAAGTGCTCGAACGCGACACGTCGAAACTCGAACTCATCGTGCCGCCATTCCCGCGCCTGCATTACGACGACGCCGTACGTATGCTGCACGAAGGACACGAGCGCGGCGAACTCGAAGCGCGCTTCGAATGGGGCGGCGACTTCGGCGCGCCCGACGAGACCTACATCTCGAAGCAATTCGAGAAGCCCGTCATGGTGCATCGCTACCCGGCGGCGATCAAAGCCTTCTACATGGCGCGCGACCCCGAGCGGCCGGAACTTGCGCTCGGCGTTGACGTGCTGGCCTCCGAGGGGTACGGCGAAGTGATCGGCGGCGGCGAACGCGCCACGTCGCTCGAATTCCTCGAAGAACAGATCGCGGCGCACGAACTGCCACGCGAGGCTTTCGAGTGGTATCTGGACTTGCGACGCTACGGCAGCGTGCCGCACGCCGGTTTCGGCATGGGCATCGAACGCTGCACCGCATGGATGTGCGGCATCGAGCATGTGCGCGAGACGATTCCGTTCCCGCGCATGCTTTATCGCCTCAAACCATAAGGGAAGTGACGGGTGATAAGTGACGAGTGACAAGTTAAAATCCATACTTTGTAATCTGTCTTGCTTGTCATTCGTCACTTATCACTGAAATCATATGAGCAGTACACTGGAACGCATCGTGACAATTTTCGGCGGCTCGAAGTGCGGCGAAGACTGCGCCGAGTATGCGGAGGCGCGCCGCGTGGGGCAGCTTTTGGCGGAGGCGGGTTTTACGATCTGCACGGGCGGCTATCTGGGCGTGATGGAGGCGGCGAGCCGCGGCGCGCACGAGCGCGGCGGGCGCGTGCTCGGCATCGTCATGAACCAGTTCAAAGGTGAGCCGAACCGTTTTCTCACGGACAAGGTTGCGACGCCGCACTTTTACGACCGTCTGCAACACTTGATCGTGCGCTCGGTCGGCTTCGTCGCGCTGCGCGGCGGGATGGGCACGGTCACCGAACTCTCGCTCGTCTGGAATAAGATTCAAACGCGCGTCATCGAACCGCGCCCGCTCGTCTTGCTCGGCGACTGCTGGCCGCCCATCGTCGAGGCGTGGCGCAAACACTTGGTCGTGAGCGACGCGGACGTGGCGATACTCGATTTGGCGGCGACGCCGGAAGAGGCTGTCGAAATTATCCTGGAAAAGTCGAAAGGAGTCAGAGTATGAATTGCCCGAATTGCGGGGCGGGTTTGATCACGGGGGCGCAGTTTTGCGGATCGTGCGGGACGCGCATGACGGCGGGAGAGCAGGCGTCCCCCGCGTGGAGTGCGCCGAACGTGCCGGGCGGGGGACAGGGCGCGAATGCGGCGGGCGGCGCGGCGGGCCACGGGGATGGTTTGGGCCCGCAAGATTA
>DATCWB010000155.1:0-7512 GCA_036566625.1 Pyrinomonadaceae bacterium | reverse complement strand
GCAAACCGCCACGAAGGCCGCCGCCGCCGCGACCGCTCCGGCCGGAGCCGCGCCGCCCAACAACGCCGCGCCCGCTAAAGGCGAACCGGCCAAACCCGCGAGCGCAAAACGCGACCCGCAACAAGCTGTGGCGAGCGCGTCGGCTCTGCCGAAGCCCGGCCCCGAGCCGCGCCTCGCGCTGCCTAAAGTGGAACGCCATCGCCTGTCGAACGGGCTGGAAGTGTTCCTCGTCCGCCACTCCGAACTGCCCGTCGTCAACATGAACCTGATCGTCCGGTCGGGTGCGGCATCAGACCCGGAGAATTTGCCGGGCGCGGCCAGCCTCACCGCCGACCTGCTCGACGAAGGCACGAAGACGCGCAACGCGCTCGACATCTCGAACGCGCTCGCGGGTCTGGGCGCGCGCCTCAGCGTCGGCGCGGGTTGGGACTCCACCACCGCCGACCTGCTCACGCTCACGCGCCATCTCGACCGCGCGCTCGAAGTTTACGCCGACGTGATCCTCAACCCGGCGTTCCCTGAAACCGACCTCAAGCGACTGCGCGGCACGCGCCTCGCCGCGCTGCAACAACAACGCGACAACGCCGACGCCATCGCCGGTCGCGTCTATTCGTCAATTCTCTACGGCGACAAGCATCCATATGGCCGCCCGCTCTCCGGCAACGAGGCTTCGCTCGGCGCGCTCACAGAGGCGGACGTGCGCCGCTTCTACGAAACTCATTACCGCCCGAACAACGCCGCGCTCGTCGTCGCGGGCGACGTGACGGCGGCCACGCTTTTGCCCAAACTCGAACGCGCTTTCGGCGCGTGGAAGCCGGCGCAGGTTCCGGCGGCCGACATCTCGATGCAGCCGCCCGCGCGCGAGCGCGCCGGAATTTATCTCGTTGACAAGCCGGGCGCGGCGCAGTCCGTCATCCAGATCGGGCAGGTCGGCGTGGCGCGCTCCTCGCCTGACTACTTCCCCCTGCTCGTCCTCAACTCGATGCTCGGCGGGCAGTTCGTCTCGCGCATCAACCTGAACCTGCGCGAGGACAAGGGCTACACTTACGGCGCGCGCTCGAACTTCGACTACCGCCGGGGCGCAGGGCCGTTCACGGCATCCGGCGGAGTGTTCACCAACGTCACGAAAGAATCGGTCAGCGAATTCCTGAAAGAGTTGCGCGGCATACGCGGCGAGATTCCCGTCACCGAGCGCGAACTCGAATACGCCAAGCAGGGCATCTTGCGCGGCTTCCCGCGCGGCTTCGAGACGCCCGACCAGATCGCCGACCGCCTCGGCCAGGTCGTGCTCTACAACCTGCCCCAGGATTATTTCAACAACTACAGCGCGCGCGTGCGCGCCGTCACGCTCAAAGACATCACACGCGTCGCCAACCGCTACCTCGACCCGTCGCGCATGGCGATCCTCGTCGTCGGCGACCGCAAAGCCGTCGAACCCGGCCTGCGCTCGCTCGGCATCGCCGACACCATCACACTGCTCGACGCCGAAGGTCGCCCCGCCCCGGCGGGCGACGGCGGCGGAAGCAAGTAGCAACTACCGACTTGCATAAACGAACAGATGAAGGCCGCGCCGGAAGCTGACAACTCCCGGCGCGGCCTTTCTATCATTCCGTTTCAACACATGTGCGCGCCTAGCGACCGCACTTGTGATCGGCCGTGAAGATTTCAGAGTTCTCCGGATGAGCAGGCTCGTAGCAAACTTTCACTTGCTGCGAATTCTCATAGCTGCTTTTCACATCCCCGCTCTTGCTGGTCTGCCCGTGCAGGGTTGCGCCACCGACCGTGTAGTCGTAGACGACGAGCGTCTTATACTTGGTTTGCGTTCGGTTGGCCGATCTGGTTCTGTCGCTATCCACGGATACCGACACTACCTGCGCGGGAGCCTCGGCCGTTAGTTTAGCGAGTTGATTCCGGCGACGGACGTAAAAGAAACCGGCAATGGAAAGGATCAGCACTACGATCACGACGCCAAAGACCAATTTTAGTACACGAGACATGCACCTCTCTCCTTCTCTTTGTGTTCTGATACACGAGCGATGCGACAATCCACATGCCGCGCGGCTTTCTAGAGCGCGCCCTCACTGTTGCCTCTCTCGCGGCTGGACGCTGCCAATTCGCCACGCACAGATTACGGCTTGATGAGGTTGATAGTGCCGCGACACTCGGGCACGCCGCAATCGCAACGCTTGTCGTTCGGGTGATAGGACTCTACGTAGTCAAGCGTGATCTCTTCGCCGGGTCGGATGTCGCGCAGGGCGAAGAAGATGATGTGGCCGTGCATGATGCGCACGAAGCTGTTCGGCCGGCACGAGTGGTTGATGAACTGCGAGGCATTGCCGCCCGCGCTGCTGTCGATGCCCCAGTAAGAATCTATCGCGCAGATGTGCAGGCGTTCCTTGCCGCGCATCCGCCGCGCCGCCTCCACCCGCGACACGCGCTCGCCCGTCAACTCCGCGATCTTTCGCCACTTGCGAAACGCGACGGTCGCGAAACACCCCGTCCCGTCGATCTTCGACCTGCGCGCCTCGATCCCCTCGGCCGCTTCGATCTTTCTCATTCGTCCCGTTCCCCGTCTCGCGCTCAATTTACACCCGCCTCCAACTCGCCCCGCAGTTTCTTCGTCAACTTCGCCCACGCCATCTCGTAAGACTCGCGGATCAAACTCTCCGTCTCCGCCTCTTCAAGCGCGTCCAGCCGGTGGAGCGTCACCCAATGGATGCGTGCCATGTAGGCGGCGGGCGTGATGCCTTCCTGCTCGACGAGTTCCGCGAACTTCTCCGGCGTACACCTGAACGACACCCGCGTCGGCGTCACGTCCAGACTCGCCACCGCGAACATCTTGCCCCCGACGCGGAACACCAGATCGTTGTCCCACTGCACGCCTTCCGTCGTGTGCGGCAGCGACAGGCAGAAACGGCGCAGCGATTCAATATCCATGACTTATCCTTTCTGCGTGCCCCTCAAGTGTCCTCATGCGCCTTCGCGCCGAGTGTTTCCGGCCACGCCCAACTGCTAAACCCATCATGCCACCCTTTACTCGAACTGTTTCTTAAACTCCGCGAACTGTTCGCGCAACTCCGCCAACTCCGCGCGCACCGCCTTCAACTCTTCCTCCAGACGCGCCACCCTTCCCGTCTCGCCGCGCACGCCGGGCGTCGTCGCCTCCGCGTTCTCCGTCTCCGTCACCTCCACCTCGCCGCTGAGCAGGTGCGCGTAACGCGACTCTTTCTGCCCCGTCTGTCGCGGCAACTTCACCACGAGCGGCGCGTCGCGCGTCATCAAATCTTCCAGCGTCGTCTCGACAAACGATAAGGCCGAGAACGGGTACAGACGCTCGGTGCGCGTGCGTATCTCACCCACCGTCTGCGCCCCGCGCAACATCAACACGCACATCACCGCCATCTCCGGCGACTTCAATCCCAACGTCTCGTCCAGCACGTGCCTGTACTTCGGCACGCGCCCGTCGGCGGTCGTCACCACCCGCACCAGTTTGCGGTCGCGCAAACTCTCCAACGCCCACACGACCGTCCGCTCGTCGAACGCCACCACCGGGTCGCGGTTCGACAACTGGTTGCACGCCTGCCTCAACGCGTTCAGCGTCAAAGGGTAATACTCCGGCGTCGTCACCTGCTTCTCAATCAACGCCCCGACGACGCGCACCTCTTCCGCACTCAAGATCAATTCTTCGCTCAATGTGTCACCTTATGAATTATCGAAGCCTTTAGTCCAGACGGTTAATCGTTGTCAGGCGAGCCGCCACTTGATGCGCGTGTAGGCGATGCGAAACCCGTGTCGCTCGGCGTTGCGTTGCGAGGTGCTGCCGGGTTGGGCGCACATCATGGCGATGTCGCACCCTCTCTCGGCGGCGAAGCGCAGGCGGCTGCCGAGCAGGGCGAGTTGCGCGCCACGCCTGCGCCCTTCGGGGACGGTGCTCGCCCCCGCCATCACCACCACGCCTTCGCAGATGCTGATTCCGCCCGTGGCGATTGCGCGCCCGTCTGATTCAGCTATGAACGAGCTCGCGCCCGGCCTCTTCAAGCCGACGAGCGAAAGGTCATGTATCTGATCGGCGAACTCGGTTAATTCGCTCCACCCGCGCGTCGCCGTCTGCGCCCACAACTCGTGCTCATCCTCTCCGACCACGCGCACGGTGACCTGATCGTTGCCCGGCGCGGGTAGATCGTCCGCATCGAGACTGATCGGGCGAAACATCACGCTCGTCAACTCGACGGGCCGATAGCCCCGCTCGCCGAGCAGCGTCAACAACCCTTCGGAGGCCAGCGGGCTGACTTCATGAAACACGGGCGCGCCGCGTTCACGGAAGAAATTTTCGAGGGCTTCCATTTCAACATTCGTGATCTCCTGAAACAGGCCGAGGCCGAACGTCTGCGTGATCGGTGAAGCCACTCCGTCGAACATCGCGTATGCGCCCGCCACTTCGATCCACTCCGCGCCGGTGTCCGGAAACACGCGCGCGCGCGTTTCGACGAACTCCGCGTTGGCATGCGCCTCGGCCCTTTCGAGCCGGCGCGACAAATCCAGATCGGAAAAGATGAACTCCCGGTCGTCCTGCCCGCGCATAACTTTCATTTTTACGCTCCCGTCTTTCCGCCGACTCCGATACATCTCTGCACGCGCTTGCGGCGCGCGTCTACAGGTCGGACGCGAACAACATAATCTCCGGCGCGTCTTCCGACAACCTGACGAGCCGTTCGAATTTCAGGCCGATCTTTTCCAGCACCCTGATCGAGCCGGCGTTGTCCGGGTTTACAATCGCCAGCACGCGCCCCAGTCCGAGCGGGTCGCGCGCGTAGCTCATCACGGCGGCAGCCGCTTCTGAGGCGTAGCCCCGCGACCAGAAGCGCGGGAGGAAGGCGTAGCCGATGTCGGGATCGGGCAAAGCGTCTCGCCTCACCAGCCCGCAGATTCCGGCGGGCGTTCCCGCGTCCTTCAATTCCACCAGCCAAAATCCGAACCCGTGGCGCGCGTAGCTCGCGACCGGCCCCTGCAAAATATACCGGATCGCGTCTTCGATAGTTCTCACCCCCCTATCGCCGATGTTGCGCAGGAACGATTCGTCGTTCAGTAGTTGGAGAATGAAAGCGGCATCGCCCGCGTCCAACCGGCGAAGATTCAAACGCTCTGTCTGGAGTACGTTCACGGAAGATGCGCCCTCATTACCCGGCATGCGGCCTCCGATTATACCGTGCCGCGAAAGCCGGACGGCTTTATTTCGCCCTCGTCCGGCGCGGCGCATTATAACCCCGATCCCGCTTCCCCTCGCATGCGAGCCTCAACTGTGAGATGCGCCGACGCGATGTTAAAATGGTGGGACAATGAACCAGCTAACGCATCTCACGGGGTTGGACGCGGCGGAGTTGTCGGCGTTTGTCGAGACTCTGGGCGAGCCGGCGTATCGCGGGCGGCAGTTGTTCGGCTCACTCTTCAAGCGGCGTCTGCGTTCGTTCGAAGAGATGTCGGACCTGCCCAAAAATTTTCGCGCCACTCTCGCCGGGCGCGCCACCGCTTCGACGCTGACGGTCGAATCGCGCTACATCTCCGAGGACGGCACGCGGCGATACCTGTTGAAGACGCACGACAACCTTCCGGTCGAGGCGGTATTCATCCCGGAAGAGCGGCGCGATACGATCTGTTTCTCGTCGCAGTCGGGCTGCCCCTTGCAGTGCGATTTTTGCCTGACGGCGAAACTCGGTCTCCTGCGCACGCTCACGGCGGGCGAGATCGTCGAGCAGATCGTGATCGCCTTAAACGATGCTTACGGCGCGGGCACGAAGACCCCGCGCGGGACGAACCTCGTCGCAATGGGCGCGGGCGAACCGTTCCTCGCCTTCGACTCGCTGATGAAAGCCCTGCGCATCATGGCCGACCCGGCCGGGCTGCACATCGTGCCGAACCGCGTCACCGTCTCGACCGCAGGCGTTGTTCCGCGCATACGCGAACTCGCGCGCGTGCCCGACCGCCCCCACCTCGCCATCTCGCTCGCCGCCCCGACCGACGAGCAGCGAAACGTCCTGATGCCGATCAACAAAAAGTGGCCGCTCGCGGAGTTGCTCGCGGCGTGCAGGGAGTTCGAGTCGTCGCTGAAGCCGGGCGAGCGTTTCACGTTCGAGTATGTGATGCTCGACGGCGTGAACGACTCGGACGAGCACGCCCGGCAGTTGGCGAACCTGCTCAACCGCCACCAACTGCGCGCGAAGGTCAACCTGATCCCGCACAACCCGGCCGACCCGCTGCCCTATCGCCCGACGCCCATGGAGCAGGTCGAACGTTTCAAGAGCATCCTCGAAGCCAAAGGCGTCCACGCCTACGTGCGCCGCCCGCGCGGGCGCGACATCTATGCCGCCTGCGGCCAACTCGCCGCGCGCCGCCCCGCGAACAACCTGAACCCTGAGACCGTGCATCAACTAACGGGCTGATCGCCCGAAGTCTTAGAGTCGAACCATCAACGAAATCCGAAATGATCCGAAAAACATTCACCACGCGCATCACGCTGTCGCTCATCTGTGCTTCACTGCTCGTCGCCGCGACGCCTGCCCGTCGCGCAGCAGCGGCGGAGACAACTAACCTGGCCTCGCCCAACGCGCAGAGCAACATCGGCGTCAACGGTTTCTTCGCCGCCGACAAAGCGCAGCGCGGGCGCAGCATACAGGCCGCCGTCGTGCTCGACATCCCGCACGGCTTTCACGTCAACGCGAACAAGGCCGCCAAATTCTCCATCCCGACCGTGGTCAAGGTTGACGCGCCGAAGGGCTTGCGCGTCGGCGCGGTCGCCTACCCGCGCGCCGTCGTGCGCCGTCTCGGTTTCTCGAAAGAGCCTCTGTCGCTCTATGAAGGCCGCGCCGTGATGCGCTTCAACATCATCGTCCCGGCCAACTACCAGACGGGGCTGGCGGAACTGCGCGCTAAAGTGACCTACCAAAGCTGTAACGACGAAGTGTGCTTCCCGCCCACCACGCGCGAAGTCAAACTCGGCATCAACGTCGTCGGCACTAACGAATCCGTTAAGCGCATCAACGCGCAATACTTTGGAAGAAAATGATGAAGTAGGAACGATGAACGATGAAGTAAAAACAAAAGCGATCTGCTTTCATTCACCGTTCATCGTTCCGCGTTCATCGTTTCTTCCGACGACTGCGAGCAGCCGGCCGGTGCGGCCGTGGAGTTTTTTGTCGCGGCGGTAGGAGAAGAAGAGATCGTCGCGGCAGATGGTGCAGAGGGGCGCGGTGTGGATGCGCGCGGGTGAGACGCCCGTGTCCGTGAGTTGGCGGCGATTGGCTCTTTGCAAATCAATGCGCGCATGTCCTTCGCGTGTGGGCGTGAGAAGCTCCCCGGCATACGGGAAGCGCGCGCTAAAGGTTTGGATCACTTCCACGCCGACTTCGTAGCAGCAATGAAGCGCGGCCGGGCCGATGCAGGCGCACACGTCCGCCGGGCGCGTGCCGTACTCGGCGCGCATCCGCGCGAGCGCGGCCGGGACAACCTCCGCCGCAG
>DATCWB010000154.1:0-2190 GCA_036566625.1 Pyrinomonadaceae bacterium | reverse complement strand
GCCGCCTGGCTCGCGCACGCCGCCGCGCTCTCGCGCACGACGGCCACCCTCGTCATCCTCGTGGACACCGCCTTCGGCCGCGAGGCTCGCGTCAAACGAGACGACGGGCCGCTCCTGAGCGAACTGGCCGTGGCCGCGCGCGACTCGAACGCCTTCGTCGCGCTCGCCCTCGACGACGACATCGCGGGCGCGGAAGGCGTCAACGTCGCGCTGGCGCGCACCTTCCAGATCGACTACCTCGAACCCGAACACCTTTATCTCGTCGCCAACATCTACGTGCTGCGCAAGAACGCCCCGGCGCGCGACGCGCTGCATGAAATCTACCTCTCGCTGCGCCAGAGCGTGCCGAACTTCAACTGGAGCGAGCCGCGCTTCGCCGCGCTCTACCCCGTCCACCCGCTCGTCGCAGACACGTCGGCCTCCGTGCGCCTCTACGCCCCGGCCTTCGCCTTCCTGCCCTTCGCCGCCTCGGCCGCGCGCAACGCCGTTAACCGCCCCGCGCTCTCGCTCATCCTCCTCGACGAAGTTTTCGACCACAGCGAGGAGGCCTTGCGCCGCTCCGACGACCTGCACGACGCCTTCCGCGTCTACGACGAACTGGCGACGAAGGCCGTCGCGCGGTTTCCGGCGATGCAGCGTCTGCAAGTGCGGCTCGTGCTGAAAAGTCTCTTCGTGCTCTCGCTCGACGGGCGCGGCGCGACGGCGCGCGATCTCTGCGCCGCGCTCCTGTTTCAAGACGAGCATTCGCAACAGGCGGCCATCGAGCGCGTCGAGGAGACGTTGAAGCGTCTGAGCGAACTCGCGCCGCAGCGCGGCCTGGCGGCGCACGCCGACGGCGAAGATTTGCGCTACCGTTTTCAGGTCAGCGCGGCGGCCGACTTCGACGCGGCGCTCGCCGCCTCAAGCGAGTCTCCCGCGATTGACGACGCCGCGATTGCCGCCTTGCTCCGCACGCTCTCAAACGCGCGTTTTGAAGACTGGCCTTTCGCCGCTGACGAGCCGTATGCGCCCCACGCGGATTTTGAAGTGACGTGGCGCGGTTCGGAGCGTGCCGGTCGTCTCACGCGCGCCACAAGCGACGCCGCGCCCCCGTCTAACGCGACGGGCGAGACGACGCGCGCTGCGGCCGGCGACGCGGCCGGCGATGCGACGCTCAAAGAGTACGAGTGGCAACTGTTCGTGCGCGACTCCAACTGCAAGGTCGCCGAAAATATTCCTGACGCCGCGCTCGTCGCCGGGCACGACGGGCGCGCCGATGCGCCCTTGATCGTCCTCTGGCAACCGGCCGAATGTTACGCGGAAGAGTTGAGCATCCTGCGCCGCCTCGTCGCGTTGCGCACGGACGCCGCGCTCGCCGAGTTTGGCGAGACGGCGCGCGCCGCCGCCAACTCGCTCGCCGCGCAGGCCGAACGCATCTGGTCGCGCCTCTACGTTGACGACGGCCACCTGTTGGTTGACGGCGAGAGCATCGTCTTCACGCCGGAAGCGCGCGCCGCGCAAAGTTTCGCTCCGATGCTGGCCGACGCGCTGGCGGCGCGCTTCGCCGCGCGTTTCCCGCAGCACCCGCAGTTCGACGCGACGCCGACCGGAGCGGAGATCGCTCTCCTGATTGATCAACTGTTCGGCGGCGGCAACGTCGCCGATGCGGCCGTCCAACAACTCGCGGAGACCTTCGCCGTCCCGCTCGGACTCGCCACGCGGCGCGGCGACATCTACATCCCCGAAACCGGCGATGCCGTGCTCGGCCGGCCGTGGGTGCGCGAAGCGCTCGCGCTCGTTGACAGGGCCGGAAGCCGCGTCGTGCCGCTGGCCTCCGTGCATCACATCCTGCACGGGCCGCCTTACGGTCTGTCGCGTCACACTCAACACCTCGTGCTCGCCGCGCTCGTCGCGCAGAGACGCATCGAACTCGCCACCGCAACCGACGACCGCATCAGTCGCCGCACGCTCGGTTCGTCCATCAAGTGGGACGATGTGGCCGGAGTCTGCCGCGCCGCCGAGATTCATCACAACGCGGAGGAGTTGACCAACTGGGCGCGACTCCTGACGGGCGACGCTTCGCTTCCTTCAATCGCCGACGCCGCCGCGCGCGACAGCGTGCGCGCCGCGCTCTCCGCGTGGCTCGCGGCGTGGCAAGAGGAGACGACGCTCAAAGAATTCGACGCGCTGCCCGACGCCGGCCTGACCACG
>DATCWB010000153.1:0-16377 GCA_036566625.1 Pyrinomonadaceae bacterium | reverse complement strand
GCGCGCGAATTCTTTCGGCATCCGCCTCCGTCTGCATGACGGCGAGCGTGAGCGCGCCGACGACCTTTTCGATGAAGCCTCCCAGACGCCGGTATCCCTTGAAAGACTTTTCGGAGATGCGCCCGTTGACGAGCGCGACGGGCACGCCGCGCCTCCGGCACTCCCGCAGAAAACGCGGCCACAATTCCGTCTCCATGACGAGCACGAGCGAGGGCTTGATCTTGCCCAAAGAACGCCGCACGCTCCAGGCCCAGTCGAAAGGGAAGTAAAAAACCGCCGCCGCATCGTCGCGAAAAACTTCGCGCGCAAGTCTCTGCCCGGTGAGCGTCGTGGTTGAGACGACGAGCGCGTGTGAGGGAAAGCGTTCCACGAGCGAGCGCGCCAGTGGCCGCGCCGCCTGCGTCTCGCCGACCGAAACGCAATGCAACCAGATCACCCCGCGCCCGCCCCGCTCGACCTCCGGCACGCCGCCCAGACGCTCGCGCAAGCCGGCCACGTATTTCCCATGACGCAGCGCGTCGAGCAGAAACAGCGGCAGCAGCGCGAAGATGGCGAGGGTGAGAAGGAGGCTGTAGAGAAGATACATCAGTGACAAGTGACGGGTGACAAGTGACAAGTCAGAACAAAGCAAGCCTTTGGTTTTGACTTGTCACTTGTCACCCGTCACTTGTCACTTTATTTCGCCCGTTCGATGTAGCGGCCTTCCGTCGGGTCTACGCGGATGCGGTCGCCTTCGTTGACGAAGGGCGGGACGGTGACGGTCACGCCGTTTTCGAGCAGCGCGGGTTTGTTGACGTTGGAGACGGTCGCGCCTTTGAGCGTCGGGTCGGTGCGCGTGACGGTGAGTTCCATCGAGGGCGGAAGGGTGATGCCAATCGGCTGGCCTTCGTAAAACTCAACCTGAATGCGCATGCCGGGCATGAGCCACTGCGCCATGTCGGTGAGGTCTTCTTCGCTCAAAGCCGTCTGCTCGTAGTTCTCCGTGTTCATGAAATGGTGCTGCGAGCCGTCCGAGTACATGTACTCCATCTCGTGCTGTTCGAGCGAAGCTTTGTCCACCGTGTCGGACGAGCGGAAGCGGTGCTCGAAGGACGCGCCCGTGCGCAGGTTGCGCATTTTCGTCTGCACCATCGCGCGGAGGTTGCCGGGCGTGTGATGACGAAAATCAATCACCTTGCACAGGTTGCCCTCAAAGAGAATTACCATCCCACGCCGAATTTGGGTTGCTGGAATCGCCATGAAATTTCTTGCTCCGTATCGAAAAAATTACCCGTCTGGAGAGCGCACGGCGCTCAGTCTAAACTATCTGCCGTGTCGCAAACTGCGTAGTCTAGCGAGCGTCAACACGCTTTGTCCAGCCGCGAAACGCGTCGAAACAGGCCGCCCGGCGGCCGTCTCAGCCGTCCGCACGGTCGCCGCCTTCGGCTTCCAGTTTGAAATAAACTTCGAGCGTCACCTGATATTCCAGCCGTCCCTGTTGCAGCCCGCCGCGCTGCTCCTTGACGATGAACCATGAGAGATTGCGCAACGACTGTCGCGCGCGATTGACCGCCACCTCGATGGCGTGGCTGAAACTCTGGTCGGATGTCCCCACCATCTCGACGCCTTTGAAAACACTCTCGCCCATGTAGAATCTCCTTATAAAACTTCGGATCGAATGTTAAGACAATTTGTAAGGCATGAAATCACGGCGACCGTAACGTGTCAAGACGGGTGGGAAATCGTCCGTCGTCCTTTACCTGTGGTTAATCTCAGGTGAGGGTTTTAAACAGCAACGTCGAGGGGCGCTTACTCGTATCGCAGCGCGATGAGAGGGTCAACTTTGATCGCCCTGAGCGCCGGGAGGTAACACGCGACGAGCGCCACGGCGAAGAGGAGCGCGCCGATGCCGCCGAAGGTGATCGGGTCTGTGGCGCTCACGCCGAAGAGCAGCCCCGACATCAGGCGCGTCAGTCCGAAGGAAGCTACCAGTCCAAGCAAGACCCCCGCCAGCGCCAGTGTCGCGCCGCGCCCGACGACGAGCTTGAGGATGTCCGTCTTCTGCGCGCCGAGCGCCATGCGAATGCCGATCTCGCGCGTGTGCTGCGTGACGTTGTAGGACATCACCCCGTAGATGCCGACGAGGGCGAGGACGAGTGAGGAGGCCGCCAGGAGGCTGAGCAGCGTCATGTTGAGGCGACGATCCGAGACGACGCCTTCGAGAACGGCCTGCATCGTCTGAACCTCGAAAAGGGGCTGCCCCGGATCAACCGCTTGCGTCTCGCGCCGCACGGCCGTCGCCAGAGAGGCCGGGTCGAGCCGCGAGCGCACGGCCAGCGTCATGTTGCGCAGCATGCCTTCGCCGCCCTGCGTGTAGTTGAAGTAAAACTCAGGGGTCGGCGGTTGCGTCAGACCCATATTCTTCACGTCGGCCACAATCCCTATGACGGGCACCCAGTCGGGGCTGATAGGCCGGCCGGAAACGCGCTTGCCGACGGGGTCTTCGCCAGGCCAGATGGCGCGCGCCATCGTTTCATTGATCATGACGCCGAGCGGCGCGTCCTTCGTATCGCGCTCGTCGAACGTGCGTCCGCGCACCAGCTTCACCCCCATCGCGCGGAAGTAGTCGGGGCTGACGACGCGAAACTCGACGAGCGGCTCCTGAGTCGGCGCATAGGTCTTGCCCTCGACCGCCACGTAGCCGTTCGTCCCGTACTGCTCGACGGAGAGATGCGAGGTCAGCCCGGCGGCCTCGACCCCCGGCAACGCCGTAACGCGTTCGAGCACCTGTTGGTGGAAGCGACTGAGCGCGTCGCCGTCCCGGTACTTCTCGGCCGCTAACGACAGCTTGGCCGTCAAAACGTTCTCCGGCCTGAGTCCCGGATCAACCGACTGCAATTTCACGAAACTCTTGATCAGCAACCCCGCGCCGATGAGCAGGACGAAGGCGGCGGCGATCTCCGTGACAACGAGCGCGCTGCGTGTCCGGTTGCCGCCGAAGCCTACGGCCGAGCCTTGGCCGCCGTCCTTGAGCGCTTCCTGCACATTGGTCTTGAGCGCCTGCGCGGCCGGGGCGATGCCGAAGATGATGCCCGTGAGGATGGAGACGAGCAGCGTGAAGCCGAGCACGCGCAGATCGAGTTTGATCTCGCTCGAACGCGGGAGGAAGGCGAAGGCCAGCTTGCCGAGCAAGTCGAGCGTGAGCCACGCGGTCGTGACGCCGACCGCACCGCCGGCGATGGAGAGCAGCACGCCTTCGGTCACGAACTGGCGGACGAGCCGCCAGCGGCCTGCCCCGAGCGCGACGCGCACGGCTATCTCGCGGTAGCGTCCGGCAGCCCGCGCCAAAAGCAGGTTCGCCACGTTTGTGCAGGCGATCAGCAGCACGAAGCCGACCGCACCCATTAACATGAACAGCGACTGGCGCACGTCGCCCACGAGCTGTTCCTCGTACCCGCGCAGACGCGCGCCTCGCCCCGCCTGCGCTTCCCGGTACTGCTGCTCCAGCCGCGCCGCGATGACGCTCATCTGCTCGCCCGCCTGCTCCGGCGTCACGCCCCGCTTGAGCCGCCCGATGACGTAATAGTTGTGGCTGCCGCGCGCCGTCTTCTCGTCCTCCGGGAAGACGAGCGGCGCCCAGAGTTGGGTGCCTGAGAGCGCGCTTAACTCCGGCGGCATCACGCCGACGACCGTGTATTTCTGCCCGTTGAGCGGGATCGTACGGTTGACGATACCGGGGTCTGCGCCGAAGCTGTTGCGCCAGAGGGCGTCGCTCAAGACGACGACGCGCTCGTTGCCCGCCTCGTCCTCGCCCTTTAGAAACGCCCGGCCGATTTGCGGCTTGATGCCGAGCACGTCGAAGTAGTTGGCCTCGACGCTCAACCCTTGCAGCCGCTGCGGGCTGTCGCTCGCCTGCAAGTTAAAGACTCCGTCCACATAAGCGGCGATTCCCTCGAAGACTGTGTTCTGCCGCTGCCAGTCGCGCAGGTTCGGGACGGAGACGGCGCTCTCGCCGGAGGGCTTGAAGGTCTCGTAGAGTGCGACGATGCGGTCTGACTCGGGGAAGGGCAGGGGTCTGAGGAGCACCGCATTGATCACGGAGAAGAGAGCCGTGTTTGCGCCGATGCCAAGCGCGAGCGTCAGCACGGCGACGAGCGTAAACAGAGGTTGCTTGACCAGCACGCGCGCGCCGAAGCGCAGGTCTTGCCACAAGTCGCCGAGCACGGGCACTCCTCTCTGTCTGCGATATTTTTCTTTCGTCTGTTCGACGCCGCCCAGTTTGACGAGCGCCTGCCGCCGCGCCTCGCCCGGCGATAGCCCGGCCCTGATGTTGTCCTCGACGTGCATTTGGAGATGGCTCTCCAACTCTTCCGCCAATTCACGGTCGCGTCCATCCCGGCCGAAGATACCGAGCAGGCGTGCCAGCCAGGCGCGCAGTTGTCGTATGTGCATCAGGACTCCTCAGCCGGGGCGAAGAACCTCGCCAGAATAGCGGTGGTCTGCTCCCATTCGCGGGCTTCTTTGGCAAGCTGTTTGTGACCTGCGCGGGTCAATTTGTAATATTTAGCCCTGCGATTGTTGTCGGAAACGCCCCAGTCTGACGAGACGTAACCCTCCTGTTCGAGCTTGAGCAGCGCGGGGTAGAGTGTTCCGTAGTTAATGGAGAGCAGGTCGCCGCTGGTCTGCTCGATCCGGCGCGCGATGCCGTAACCGTGCTGCGGCCCCATCGCTTCCAGAGTCTTCAACACCATTAAGGCCAGCGTGCCCTGCCAGACATCCGATTTACCGCCCATCGAGAGAGCCTCCTATTGGAATGGCATAGGAGCATATCACGCCCCGTATGGCAAGGCAATAGGAAGGGGCGGCTCCGCCCCTTCCGGTTCGGGTTAGGGGAAGCAACTTGCGAGACGGGTGCGGCAATAGGCGTCGGCCGCCGCCTAATGTCTGGTGTGAAACGGCAAGGTACGGCTTAGTACAGATCAGTTTCCTCCCATCTAATATATTTATCCTCCCCTAACAATTTCATCCGACGGAACGCTTAAGGGTGGCTGTTGTGTGGCCGGGAAGCCAGACCGCTCGCCCGCATTTCGCTCGGAGTCAAATGCCACGGAGGGTTCATGTGCCGGCACACTCTTTTCGCTTTGCTACGGCAGATGTTGGTCATCTGTCTGACGGTTCAGTGCATATCGGTTGCTAAAGACCAACAAGGGCGCGCCGGGGCGCAAGAGGTGGGCGGTTCCCGCGAAAGCCCGGCCTCATTGCCCTCTCTGGTAAGCAAGTCGGCCATCCCGCTTTCCGGCGGCGCGGGCGACTACGACGCATTGATGAAGTTGGTCGGAGACGCCCGTTTCGTCCTGCTCGGTGAAGCCACCCACGGCACGCACGAGTTCTACCGCGAGCGAGCGCGGATCACGCGCCGCCTCGTCGAAGAGAAGGGTTTCGACGCAGTCGTGCTGGAGGCCGACTGGCCGGACGCCTACCGCGTGAACGAGTACGTCCACGGGCGGGGCAATGATGCGAACGCCGAGAAGGCGCTTTCGGGTTTCACCCGTTTCCCACTCTGGATGTGGCGCAACACAGACTTCCGTGATCTCGCCGCCTGGACGCGCGCTTACAACGACACGCGCACGGCCGCCGCCGGGAGAGTCGGCATCTACGGGATGGACCTGTATAGCCTTACGAATTCGGCCGATGTCGTGATCCAGTATTTAAGGCGCGTTGACCCGAGTGCCGGTGAGACGGCGCGCAAACGGTATGCCTGCTTCCGCTCTTACCGCGACCGGCCGGAGCAGTATGGTTCTGATGTGGCCGCAGGTGTTAGAAGTTCGTGCGAGAAGGAGGCCGCGGCGCAGTTGCAGGAGATGCAACAACGCCTGGCGGCCTGGCGTAGTCGTCCGTGGCCGGAGCGTAACGACGACCTGTTCTCGGCCTACCAAAATGCAAGGGCGGTGAAGAATGGCGAGGCTTACTACCGGCTGATTTATCAGGGCGGATTCAACACGTGGAACTTGCGCGACAGCCACATGGCCGAGACGCTGCAAGAGATCGTCAAATACGAAGACGCCGTCAGGGGCGAGAAAGCAAAGGTTGTCGTCTGGGCGCATAACACGCATCAGGGCGACGCGCGGATGACCGAAATGGGAGAGCGCGGAGAGTTGAACGTAGGACACCTGATGCGGCAATTCCACGACGGGGCATCTGTGCTCGTAGGCTTCACCACATATACGGGGGAACTTCGGGCGGCCTCCGCGTGGGGTGCGGAGGGACGGAAGATGAAGGTGCGCCCGGCCGTGCCGGAAAGCTATTCCGGGCTGTTTCACGAAACGGGGGTGCCGAACTTCTTGTTAATACTGCGCGAAGGCGGGGCGGTGTCCGACGCGCTCGCAGAGCGGCGACTTGAGCGTGCCATCGGGGTCGTTTACCTACCCGGCTCTGAGCGACGCAGCCACTACTTCGAAGCGCGCCTGTCGAAGCAGTTCGACGCCGTCATCCACCTGGATGTGACGAGTGCGGTCGAACCGCTCAAATGAAAACAACTTCGACGGTGGCAACCTCCAGAGCCCGACTTCGCCGGCGATACCGGGATGCTGAAAGTTTGTAATTCGTTGAACCCGCTCCATGGCAGATTTTACGCCCGCCTCTTGAGGCGACCGGCAAATTGGAAGCGTTGATTGAGTCTTCGATCCCTTACTGTTCGTTGTCGGACAGAATAATTACGCCCCTTCTGTCATGCTGCCGGCACGGGGCAAAATTTTCACATGGAACCAAGAGGCCGGGATTGGTTGACCTTATTCGCGGCCGATGCAGGAGATTATGTTTCAGCAAATACAGTTATTACTGGATCGGGCGTTGGGGCTCGGCTTAGAAAATAAGGACATCAACGTCGGTCAGATGTCTCTGCGGGCGTTCGTCGTCTTCATGCTGGCGATAGCGATGATCCGCATCGGCAACAAGCGATTCATGGGGAAGAACGCCGCCCTCGACGTGCTGCTCGGCATCGTCTTCGGCTCGATGGTCAGCCGCGCCATCACCGGCAACGCCCCTTTCCTCCCGACCCTCGTCGCCAGCTTTGTCCTCGTGCTGCTGCACTGGGTGTTATCCGCCATCGCTTTCCGCTCCAGTTGGTTCGGCACGCTGGTCAAAGGGCACGACAGCGTCGTCGTCCGCGACGGCGAGATTCAGCGAGAGGCGATGAAGAAAGCGCACCTCACCGAGCACGATCTGCAAGAGGCGATGCGCAACGACGGCGAGCAGCCCGACACGAGCAAAGTGGCATTGGCGCACCTTGAACGCAACGGCGACATCAGCGTCATCATGCGCAAATCCGATTAGTCGCTTAATGCGGAGTGAGTAGAGGATTGCAGCAGCTTACCCTCTTCCGTTGGGCTTAAGGGATCGGGTATCCGGGGCGCAGTAGAAACGTGTTCACGATTTATGACAGGCACGTCTGTTCCGACTTCGCGAAATAAATTTGAAAGGCGCAAACGCTTCACCGTGCTGTTGCTGGTCACGCTGGGATTGGTCGGGCTTTTGGCGGCGGCATGGTTCGCGATCACGCAGCCTGTCATATTCGGCGGGGCGTCGGCGGGTGTTGACAGCGCGCCGGTAGATGCCGCGCGGCTCGAAGCGCATGTGCGTATGCTGTCTGAAACTTTCAGCCCGCGCGACGAAGGGCATCCGGAAAACCTTGATCGCGCCGCCGCCTATCTGCGAAAGGAGTTCGGGCAGGCACAGGCCGCCGAGGTGGCGGAGCAACCCTTTCAGGCGCGCGGGAGAACTTACCGCAATGTGATCGCCTCCTTCGGCCCCCGGACAAAGGAACTGATCGTTGTCGGCGCGCATTACGACGCGGCCGGTCCGCTTCCCGGCGCTGACGATAACGCGAGCGGTGTCGCCGGGCTGATCGAATTGGCTTACCTGCTCGGCAGAACACCCCCTCCGATGCGCGTAGAGTTGGTCGCCTTCGCCCTGGAAGAGCCACCCTACTTTCGTTCTTCGCTGATGGGGAGCGCCGTCCACGCCTCTTCACTCAAAGAGCAGGGCTTCGCCGTCCGCGCGATGATCTCGCTGGAGATGATCGGCTACTTCAACGATCAGGCCGATAGTCAACATTACCCCGTCTCCATTCTGAAAGCTTTCTACCCTTCGAGGGGGAATTTTATTACGGTGGTGGGGAAGCTGGATCAAGGCCGGGTGCTCCGACGCGTGAAGAAGGCGATGATCGGCGCTTCGACGCTTCCGGTCTACTCAATCAACGCCCCGCGCGCGATCCCCGGCATCGACTTCTCCGATCACCTGAACTACTGGAATGCGGGTTATAACGCGGTCATGATCACCGACACGGCTTTCTACCGGAATCCCAATTATCATACGCTTGACGACACACCCGAAACGCTCGACTACCGGCGAATGGCGATGGTCGTGCAGGGAGTTTACGCTGCGGTGTTGGCTTTGACGCGTTGAAGGCACGCACGCGGATCGCTCCACACGATTTCAGCCACGGTATCTCTGGTCGATAGTCCGGTACTAAATACAACTTAGTGCCGCCGGAAAATCTTCTGCAAGACGACACATCTTTTTGACCAATATTTCAGACACACTTTTGTCACACTCCGGTCAGAAAGATGACACACCCGCCTGAAAATTTAATTTCCTCTCTATTTTGCCGGGAATAAGCACATCGCGTTCAGCGGCACGCCGGTTGTTAGCTGTAATTGCGCAAGCGTCTTGATTTGACTTTGCCGCAATTCCAAATCCCCTTTGGTCGCACATTTTCCGGAGCTTAATCTGAATGCACAGAACTTCCCCCCTTGTCTCGTTACTACTACTTATCACTCTGCTCTCGTCATTCTTCGGATTCCTCGACCCGGTGCCGCTCGCGCGGGGTCAGGCGCGCACTGCGGTTCGCGCGCGCGCCAAAATGCCCGATGAACTGTTGGCACACGCGCGGCGGAGCAACCCCGGCAGCGTGGCGCGCAAACGCGTGATCCTTAACCTGACGAACAAGGCGGCGGCCGACAGGATGCGCTCTAAGCTGCAAGGTCTGGGTGCGGAGGTGCTCGGCCAGCTTGAGACGTTAGATTCCGTCGTCGCAGACGTGCCGGTCGGTATGTTGGAGCAGGTGGCAGAAGGCGATGAAGTCTCCTGGATGTCGCCTGATCAGGAGGTGCGTTCGCAGGCCACATCCACCGACAATACGAGCCACATCGAGATGACCACCGGCGCGAGCAAAGTCTTGCCGACGGATGTGACGGCGGGCGGAGCGGGCAACGGGGTCGGCATCGCCATACTCGACAGCGGCATCAGCCGCCCGGATGCGGCCGAGTTCGCCGGTTACAAATACGAATCCAGCGGCGGGCTGCTTGGGGGCGGCGGGCTGCTCGGCACAGGACTCATCTCTTCCCCGACGCTGACGCCCTTTAACCGTATCATTCAGGAAGTGGATTTCACCGGCGAGGGGACGAAACTCGACAATTACGGGCACGGCACACACGCCGCCGGCGTCGCAGCGGGCACGGGTCAGGCCAGCGAAGACTATGCCGCCGCGCACGCGGGCGCGCCCACCTACGGCGGCATCGCCCCGATGGCGAACCTCGTCAGCGTACGCGTTCTCGATTCGCAGGGCGTCGGCACGGTCTCGGGCGTGATCGCCGGGATAGACTGGGTTATCAGGAACAGAACCACCTACAAAATACGCGTGATGAATCTGTCGCTCGGCACGTCCGTCACGCAAAGTTATAAGACCGACCCACTGTGCCTGGCGGTAGGGCGTGCGGTTGATGCGGGCATCGTCGTGGTGGTCGCGGCGGGCAACCTCGGCAAAGATTCCGCCGGACGCACCATCTACGGCGGCATCCTCTCGCCGGCCAATTCGCCCAAAGTGATTACGGTCGGCGCGACCAACACACAGCAGAGCATCCAACGCTCGGACGACACGGTGACGACTTACTCGTCGCGCGGCCCGACTCTCGTTGACGGCCTCGTCAAGCCCGATCTGGTCGCGCCCGGCAATCGCATCGGCGCGGCCGAATCATCCGTCACCTCTCCCACGGCGAGCAACTCTTACTCGACCGATGGCGGCGGCCTTCTCGGCGGCCTCGGCGATACACTGCTCGGCAATTCCAGCACCACGACCCCGAACGCGACGGGCACGTACCGCATTTGGAGCGGCACGTCTTTCGCCGCCCCCGCCGTCTCCGGCACGATTGCCCTCATGCTCGAAGCGAATCCGTCGCTCACGCCCCGCATCGTCAAAGCCCTTCTCATGCGCACGGCTCAACGCCTGCGCACCTACGAAACAAGCGTGATGACCGGGCAGATGTCCTCCTTTGAGCGCATCATCACGGAAGGCGCGGGCGAGTTAAACGCCAACGCCGCCGTCGCGCTCGCACGCGCCGTCCGCAAGGACGCCAACCTCGCCAAACCGGGTGAGAATTTGATCACGAACAGCAAGATCACTTATGCCACCGTCCCCGGCATCACTTCGACAATCGGCGGCGAGGCCATCCCCCTCAACAACGGCATCGTCTGGGTTGACGGAGTTGCCTTCAACAGCCGCCTGCAAATGACTAACGGCTATCGGCTGGCCGACGGGCAAACTATTTCGAGCGGCTTCGCCGTCGCCGACGGTTACATGTCCGCCGACGGCAGTTATGTGTTCGCCAATGGCATCGTCATCGGCAGCGGGATCGTCATCGGCAGTGGGATCGTGATAGGGAGCGGCATCGTTATCGGCAGTGGAATTGTGATTGGCAGCGGCATCGTCATCGGGAGCAATTATGTTCAAGCCGACGGGCAATTCTCCTCCGGCGGGATGAACGGCTTGTGTTTCGCTAACGAATCGATATGGGCATCAAATCTGGTCGATCCGGGCACGGTGGACATACGCCCCGAAGAGGTTGTCTTGCAGGGTGAAGACGCGATACCGGTCGGCGTAGGGCGTTTGCCCTTTTCAAGCGCGCTCTACCCGCGCCAATAAATAAATGAGAAGCGGGGAAGCCGGATGGCCTCGCCGCTTTGAACATGGGAGTGCGGGAAATATGGCGCAGGATAGTACAGGAGCAAAGCTACAACTCAACCCGGCAGCGATCACCGTCGCTGGGATCGTGTTATGGCTCGCGGCGGCGGGTAACTTTGCCCTCGGACATGCGTGGCATGATCAGTTGATGGTGCTTGCGCTGTTGCCTTTAGTCGTCGTCACGGGCATGTTCCCGAACACGATACCGTTACCGTCGGGTCTCAAGCGGTCGCAGGAGAAAATGACCTTCACGCTCTCCGACGCGCTCGTTCTGCTGATCGCCTGCCGGTACGGCGTAGCAGCCTGCGTCTTCGTCGCGGGCATCGAAGGTCTCACCTCGTCGCGCCGCGCCGTCCGGCGGCTCTCCAGCAATTTTTATTCGTTCGGCATGATGTCGCTTGCCGCCGCCGCCGCCGCCACGAGCCTCGCCGCCGTGATGCGCTATGGCTTCGGTGAAGCCCCCGGCACGAGTCAGGCATTTCAGGCAACCGCCGTGGCGATGCTCGCGGCCAGCCTCGTCCACATCAGCGTCAACACGGGGCTGGTGGCCGTGCTCTTCGGCGCGCGCCTCGGCGCACCCCTGCTGCCTAGTTGGCGTGAGAACTTTCTGCTGGCCGCGCCGATGTTTCTACCGACGAGCGCGGCGGCGAGTTTGATGCACGTCGCGCTTCAATATAACGCCCTGACCATGATCGTGCTCGGCGCGCCGATCCTGCTCGCCATCCATTTCGGGCACCGCCGCTATCGCGACAGCCTACAGGAACAACTCAACCTGATCGAGCGGGCGCAGCGAGAGCGCGCCGAACAGGCCGAGCACCACGTCGAGGAACTCAGCCACTACGTCGCCGAGTTGGAAAGAACCGGCAAAGAATTGCAGGAGAGCAAGGAGCACTTCCGCCACGCGGCCTTTCACGACGCGCTGACGAGCCTGCCGAATCGTTCGCTGTTGAACGAGAGACTAAAGTCGGCCATCGGGCGCGCCCGCGAGGGTCATCAATTCGCCGTCCTCTTTCTCGATCTCGACCGCTTTAAAAACATCAACGACAGTCTGGGTCACACCATCGGCGATCAACTGCTCGTCACGCTCGCACGCCGTCTGGAAAACTCCGTCCGCGACGTGGATACGGTGGCGCGCCTCGGCGGCGACGAGTTCGCCATCCTGCTCGAAGGCATTAAAACCTCGAATGATGCGACCTACATGGCCGAGCGAGTGCAGAAGGAATTGGCTTCGCCCTTCACGCTGAGCGGCCACGAGGTGTTCACCACGGCGAGCATCGGCGTCGCGTTCGGCGAGACGGGATACGAACACCCCGAAGACATCCTGCGCGACGCCGACACGGCGATGTACCGCGCCAAAGAAAGCGGTAAAGCACGCTTTGAAGTGTTCGACACTTCCATGCACGCCCGCGCGTTGAACCTGCTGAGGCTGGAGAACGATCTGCGGCGCGCACTTGAGCGACAGGAGTTTCGCGTCTACTACCAGCCCATCGTCGCACTCGAAACGGGGCACATCGCGGGTTTCGAGGCGTTGGTGCGCTGGCAGCACCCGGAGCGCGGTTTCATCTCCCCGGCCGAGTTCATTTCGGTCGCCGAAGATACGAATCTGATTATCCCGCTCGGCTTACGCGTGCTCCATGAAGCTTGTCTCCAGATGGCGCGCTGGCATTGGCAGTCGCCCGCCAACAAGTTGCTCACGCTGAGCGTCAACCTCTCCGGCAAGCAGTTCTCACAGCCTGATCTGGTCGAACGGATCGAACAGATTCTGGATGAAACCGGACTCGACCCGCGACGCCTGAAACTGGAGATCACGGAAAGCGTGGTCATGGAAAACGCCGAGTCGGCCATCGCCATGCTCGCCCGTTTGAAGACGCTCGGGGTGCAACTGAGCATTGATGACTTCGGCACGGGGTATTCCAGCCTCAGCTATCTGCACCGTTTCCCGATAGACACTCTGAAGATTGATCGCTCTTTCGTCAATCTGATGAATGAGGGCGCGGAAAACTCCGAAATCGTGCGCACGATCAGAACGCTCGCCGGCAATATGGGGATGGAGGTAGTCGCTGAAGGAATCGAAACGCTCGGTCAGTTGAACCAACTGATGGAACTGAAATGCGAGTACGGGCAAGGGTATTTATTCTCGAAGCCCGTCGAGGCCGGGGCTGCCGAGGCGCTCCTCGCAAGGAAACCCGATTGGAACATTAATACCCTCAACACGCCGAACGATTACCCGCTCACCCTGGCTAACCACGCAGCCCGCGCCAGGTGCGCGTGAGCGGAAGAGCGACGGCCGTTTGAGATTTAGACGCCTGTCAACCAATCAAGCCGCCACCGTGCCGTGCTGTTAACTACGGACGAATAAAATTAAGAACGGGCGAGCAACATGCAAACGTTACCGGTTGATAACGCGTGACTGTCGCTCGCCCGTTCTCTTCGGAGGAGCCCACCTTCCTGCCCGTAATAACGACGCGGGGAAGAGAAAGTTTCAAAAAAATCGGATGCGGTGTTGGCTTTCAGGCGGCGCGGGCCGGAGGGGCTTCAATACGGCGTTGGCGTGCGACATGATCGAGCCACTCCTGCGCTTCTTCAAAGAGGGGATAGCGTTCTTCTTCGGCGAGGAAAGCTTTCGTGTGCGAGAAGCGACGGCCTTTAACGACGCGCGCCGGATGCTTGATGTGCAGCATCTCGTGGTAGAGGATGTACTCGACAAACCACTCGGGCACGTCGGGCGCGTCGAGCGTTTTGCTGATGACGATGGTGTTGTCGGCGGGGTCGTGATGACCGAGAATGCGGCGCGTGCGCCGTTGCGACCAGGCGAGCGTGGGCTTCTCCATTTCGTCGTCGAAGTAGCGACGGTTGAGACGCGCGAACAGGCGGTCGAGATTATGATAGCTGCCACGCGAGGTGGAGACCGTCCGGCGGCTGCGGCGGCGGCGCGCGATGTCGGAGGCGCGCTGCACCTGCGGCGAAATAGCGTAGTCGCGGTAGACGCGTTCGTGAACCTGCGGCGTCGGGCGTCGCAGCAGTTTGGCGACCAGAATAAAGGCGAGCGCGCGTTGCACGTTGGGCGGAGCGTCGCGAAAGATGTCTGAGATGCGTACGTGAATGCGCCCCGCGCGCGAGCGGATGGTGTGATTCAACCCGGCGTAGGGGTAGAAGCGAACCTCTATTTCCGGCGTCGGGTGCTGACGCTCAAGCTGCCGGAAGGCATCCATGAAAAAGGGGCTGAGATGTGTCTGCGCGGCTGACATGGGAAAATTAAGTTCTGCGCTGACGTTGGACGAGTTGACGGCGAAAAAATGCGACCGGAGAACCAGCGCGAGACTTCGAGAAAAAACTTCAATCCGAAGCCCCTGACCGAGGAGACGATAAACGCTGAACGCAGCCCTATATTACGAGCGTAGCGGCGGGGCGTCAACGATGCTCTCAGTGCCCGCCCCTAAGCCTTTTTAAAGCATCAATTGTGAGCATAGAGTGATTGACGGGCAACCGCAGACCCGCGCAGGGCAGGGGTTAAGTCTATTGTGAACAGCAGGTTAACCGTTCGTAGAGAAACGCCCGCCCGTTCGCGACGCTAACTCTTGTGAAATCTACAAATTGAGTTATGTGACGGGCGCGGCGCGACCCAAATGTGCTGTCGGCGGCACGTGATTGCGCCCCGTTTCCCACATCCGTTATACTTCGGGCGGCAGACCTGTGTCAGACCCGTAAAATTGAACCTTGACAGGCTTTGGGCGCGGCAGTAATGATGGACAGGATAACCCGGCGGGTTTTCGGTCGCCCGCCTCGGACTGACCTGCACCGCCCCGCGCCCCGTTCAAGCAGCAGATGGCAAATCGTAGTTCCACATCAGCGACGACCTCCGAGCGATTGCCCGACGCACGCGCCCGGTTCGTGTTGTCTGCCATTATCAAAGAGCATCTGAACACGGGCGAGCCAGTCGGTTCGCGCACCGTGTCGGAACGGCTGGCGGGCGCGGCCGGGGGGAGCGCGGCCACGATCCGCAACGTGATGGCGGAACTCGAAGACGCCGGACTCGTCGAGCAGCCGCACACGTCGGCCGGTCGCGTCCCGACCGACCTCGGCTATCGTTATTACGTGGACAATATGCTCGGCGACGCGCGTCTGTCGCGAGCCGACACGGCGGCGATTGACAGCCTGCTCGGCATACGGCAGGGCGAGGGGAACATAACCGCCCCGAACCGCCTGATGGAAAAGGTCTCTCACCTTTTGTCGGAACTCTCGGAGAACGTCGGCATCGTCATCTCGCCGCCGATGGCCGACAATCGCTTGCAGCACATCGAGTTTGTGCAACTGACGGACGGGCGCATCCTCGTCGTGCTCGTCTTCGCGCCGAACATCATCCAGAACAAGATCATCCGCATTGACGAACCGCTCACTCAGGATGATCTTGAACGCACGGCGCGTTATCTGAACGCGGAGTTCAGCGGCAAGAACTTGCAGACGATTCGCGCGGAAATTCTCCAACTCATGCGCGCCGAAAAGGCTCTCTACGACCGGCTGCTGCAAAACGCCATGCTCCTGTGCGAGTTGAGTCTGGAAGGCGAGGAAGCTGCGACCGGCGACGTTTACGTTGACGGCGCGTCGAACATTCTGATCAAGCCGGACTTCACGGACATCGAGCGGCTGCGCCAGTTGTTCCGCACGCTGGAAGAGAAGACGCGGCTCGTGAAGATTTTGAGCGAGTGCATCACGCGCGAGCGCGCCTTCGGCGACGTGCGCGTCCAGATCGGGCGCGAACTAACGACGCCTTCAATGCAAAACTGCGCCCTCATCACCGCCCCTTACCGCATCGGGTCGGGAGGCGTGGCGGGCACGGTCGGCGTCGTCGGCCCGATGCGCATCGAGTACGAACGCATGATGGCAGTCGTCGGTTACGTGTCGCAATTGATTGAACGTATAATGCGCGAAGACAGCGCGCATGTCTAAACACGAAGGTGGAGCGGGTCGCGTCGCTCCGGCTTCCACGCCAGCAGAGGATCATCAGGGTCTAATGGAAATGATTAACGAAAACAGGCCGGCTCCCAAGCGCATCCCCGTCCGCTTTGTAGATGAAGAGGGCGACGCCGATCACCACGCCGCGCCCGACGCGGCGGACGACGACAATAATACGCCCACGCCCGACGAACTCGGGCGCGCCTCGATCTACGAAGACGAGACCGAGATGCAGCGGCGCATTGATCGCGGCTCGGAGCAGGACAGCGAACAGGGTAAGGACGACGCGGACGACCGCGACACGGCCGGCGGCCCGACGCGCGCCGACATGCCCGAAGAGCGCGATGAGCAGGACACGCACCGCCCCCTTGACGCGAGCGGCAAGGCGAACGGCGGCCAGGTGAACGGTGGCGCGCGTTCGAACGCGC
>DATCWB010000152.1:0-2349 GCA_036566625.1 Pyrinomonadaceae bacterium | reverse complement strand
AAATGCAGCCCGCCGTTTCGATTACTTGGCATGCAATAGGACATACGTTGCAAGGACGCTCAATCAGATATGAAGGTGACAAATCCGTTTGAGGAAGCTTTCGTCAACACATTCGTACAGCTTGCGTACCTGAGACCTCGGCCTGCTACGAGGCCGGGCAATCAAAAGGGTCTCCGCCGCGATTCCTGTTAATGAAGTCGTGGTGTCGCAAAAATTCCTTTCCGACTCAATATCTCGTAGGTAGAAGCTTCACCATCCGTGACCCAGCCTTAAAACTTGATTTCCTGCGGCGATTAAAGTATGTTGCCGCGTCGAACAAAGTCAGGCCGGCTGCTAAAGTCTGCATTTGCCCGTGATCTTCCAGCCTCGCCCAGCCTTTTAAAAACTAAAGAACGTATCTTAGCCCAGGACTTCGGTCGCCTGACGGGCGGCCTCGGTCTACCCCAAGGAGCTCGCTATGTCATTCCCCAAATCTCTGCGCCTGCGTGCGTCGCTCGTGGTTTTCGGTCTCGCGGCCTGCGCCCTGCTGCTGCTCCCCTACGGTTTTCCCACGGCCACAGCGTCGCACACGCCCAACCCGGCGAGCGTCACCGTCGCCGGAAGCCTCCAGAGCGAACTGGGTTGCCCCGGCGATTGGCAACCCGAATGCGGCGCGACGCATTTGAGCCACGATGCGGGCGACGACGTGTGGCAGGGCACGTTCTTCGTTCCCGCCGGTAATTGGGAATACAAAGCTCCGCTGAACGACAACTGGAGCGAGAACTACGGCGCGCGCGCAGAGCGGAACGGCGCGAACATCCCGCTCTCGCTCGGCTCGGGTCAGAACGTCAAGTTTTATTACGACCATAAGTCGCACTGGATTACCAGCAACCGCAATTCCGTCATCGCCGTCGCGCCGGGCAATTTCCAGTCGGAACTCGGCTGCTCCGGCGACTGGGATGCGTCCTGTCTCCGCTCCTGGCTGCAAGACACGGACGGCGACGGCACGTACACCTTTCAAACCACGGCGCTGCCCGCCGGAAATTACGAGAGCAAGGTAGCCATCAACGAAAGCTGGGACGAGAACTACGGCGCGGGCGGGGCGCAGAACGGGGCGAACATCTCGTTTAACGTGCCGTCCAACAACGCGCAGGTCACTTTCAGCTACAACGCCGCGACGCACATCCTGACAATCGAGACGGCCAACACTCCGCCGCCTTCGGGCAACGTCGAGTGGGATGGCTTGCGCCATGACACGTTCGACGGTTACTACCGCAGCCCCTTCGGCGCAGTGCCCGCCGGAACCGGCGTGACGCTGCGTTTCCGCACCGCGCATTTCGATGTAGACGGCGTTTACGTCCGCGTCTACACCTTCGACCCCGCAACCGGCGCGACCAGCGGCCCCGTCGATCACCCGATGTCCTTCCTTGAGAACCGAACCGAAGGCGGCACGGAGTTCGACATCTGGACGCACACGCTATCCACGCCGTCTTCGCCCGCCATTCTCTACTACAAGTTCCGCGTGACGGACGGGACGGACGAGGATTTCTACAGCGATTCCTACACGGACGATCACGACAACCTCAATCAGGGCGGCGCGGGCGCAGCCGCTGACGGCGAGCCGTTTCCGGCCTTCCAGATAACGGTCTACGACCCGAACTTCCTGACGCCCGCATGGCTCCACCATGCCAACGTCTACCAAATCTTCCCCGACCGCTTCCGCAACGGCGACACGTCGAACGACTACTGCCGCCCCGGCTCGACCGCCGGCTGCCCCACGTTCTACGGCGACCAGACGCCGCTGCTCCGCGAGACCTGGAACGCGAGCATCGGCGACCCGCGCGCGGCCGGTCAGTTCCAGAACGAGTACGGCACGCAGTTCTACGGCGGCGACCTCAAAGGCATCGAGCAGCAACTCGACTACCTGCAATCAATCGGCGTGGACACGCTCTACCTCAATCCCATTTTCAAAGCCGTCTCCAACCATCGCTACGATACGGACAACTTCCTTGAAGTTGACCCCGCGCTCGGAGGAGACGCTGCCCTCGCCTCGCTCAAGACCGAGATGGAACGGCGGGGCATGCGCCTCATCCTCGACGGCGTTTTCAATCACTCGTCTTCCGACAGCGTCTACTTCGACCTCTATCGACGCTACGCACAGACCGACGGCGGGTGCGAGAGCGCGTCCTCGCCATATCGGGGCTGGTTCAACTTCTTCAACTCGAATGCTCCCTGCTCCTTCGGCGATTACGAAGCATGGTTCGGCTTCGGCAGCCTGCCCGTCTTCCGTGACGACTCGGCCGAAGTGCGCGACTTCTTCTATCGTGCGCCCGGCGCGAACGTCACGCAGTACTGGTACGAGCGCGGCGC
>DATCWB010000151.1:0-7557 GCA_036566625.1 Pyrinomonadaceae bacterium | reverse complement strand
ACTTGCCGAGCCGAAAAAAGCGCCCTGACGAGCGGCATCGAACGTGTCAGCCGCATCCGATCTTCTCGAAGGGGGGCGATTGCTCGATCCAATGCACGATCTTGAGAAGCATGCGAGTCGGCCGATCACCGCAGCGTGCCTTCATATTGCGGAATCGATGAGGGCGGAGTATTGTGAGCGCAACGGAAATTTCCGGAAATTCTTCTGAGAATATTCCCCGGTGGGTCTCACGGATCGAAAGGCCAGACATGAGAAGTATCTTCAAGCCACTCAACAACAGCCTTCCTCTCGTCGTCTTCATGTGCTGCGCGGCCGTCGCGATTCAAGGACAGGCCATGCGCGACGTGCGCGTCATTTCGGCGCGGGCGGGGGGAGTGAATTTCGTCTCCGGCGATGTGCGCGTCAGGTTACGCGACGGGAGCGGGTGGGAGACGCTGACCAACAAAAAAACGCTGGCCTCCGGCGACGCGGTCATGACCGGGGCGGACGCCCAGGTCGAAGTGCTGCTCAACCCCGGCTCGTATTTTCGTCTCGGCGCGAACTCCGAGTTTATGCTGGTTGACGATTCGCTCGACAAACTGCGGCTGAGTTTGACGAAAGGCAGCGGCATCATCGAGGCGACCGGGTTCAGCGAACTCCGCGTCTCGATTCTGGTTGACACGCCCCAAACCAGAGTTGAGATCGTGCGAAGCGGCATCTACCGCATCAATGTGCGGCAGCCGAACTCGACCGAAGTGGCCGTCCACAAGGGGCGCGCGCTCGTCGGGAGAGAACCCGCTTTGACCCTGAAGGGCGGACGAACCGCACGCATCGTCGGTGTCGGCGTGGAAGTCGCCAAACTCGATAAGAAGGAGAAGGACGCTTTCGATCTCTGGAGCCGCGAGCGCGCCCAACTGCTCGCAAAAGCCAACGGCAAACTGTCGAGCCGGAACGTCAACGCCGTGCTGGCGAGCGTGAATAATAACTACTGGTCGGGTTTCTCCTCCGGCGTCTGGTATTTAGACGCAGGTCTCGGATGCTACGTCTTCATTCCCGGCGGTTACGGCTGGTCGTCGCCCTACGGTTTTTACTACAACCACAATTTCTTCGGGCCGGGGCGCATCTGTAACAGGTGTAACTCGCTCTTGCTCGACTCGCGCGACTGGGGCGGCGCGATTACCAATAACGGCCCTAATAATGGTGGCGGTGGTGGTAGAAATAGGAGCGCGCGCGAGCATCGGTCGTATCCGTCGAAGGAATCTCCCGTATTCAGACCTGCTCCCGCGCTCGGCAAGTCGCCCGACAAGATGAACCGCGATCAATAGAGAACAGATCGACGGAAAACCGGCGCGACTCTCAGCCTTCGGCGCTTCGCCCGGTTAGTTTTTATCTTCCTTACACCTGCGGGTGTTTTTCCAAGTTTCAGAGAGAGCCGGAAGTTTCAGACTTCCGGCTCTCTTCGTTTTGTTGTTTGCATGGGTTTCAGGGGACGCGCTTTGGACGTCCCGCAGGAGGCGAGCAATTTTTGAGACCGGGGTGGTCAACATTCCACTCTCCGGTTCTCCTTACGGTTCGAGCAACTGGCGCAGAAAGCCGTTGTAGAAGAGGCCGTTCGGATCGAGTTGCTTGCGGTAAGCGTTGAAGGCTTCGAGGCGTGCGCCACGGCGTTGCCGCAGGTCGGCCAGAAAGTTCTTGTTGAAAGGGCCGGTCGCGGAATACGTGCCGGGGGCGGCAGTCGGGTCGTAGAAGCCGTACATTTTGCCGTTATGCGTGAAGCCGCCCATCGCGACCCATTGCCTCTCCACGTCGGCGAAAAACTGCATCAACTGGGGCGTGTACTGTGTGGGCTTCGTCGGGTCATACTGCACGAAACCGATCAGGTCAAGATTGATGAACCAGGTGTTATCGGGGTCTTCGGTGTAGGTCGCCGCCATGGCCGTGTCGCCGCCCTTGACGAAGCGGAATTCCATCGGCGCGGCGATGTGGAAGTTGTTGTCTTGCAGGACGATCTGGGAGACGACATCCAGGCCGTCCCAAACTTTGCCGAGTCCCGCGTCGTCGAGGTTGGGCAGCGGGATGTAATAAGACATGAAAATGACCCGCACCGCCCCCATCAGCCACATCTCCGAAAAAGCCTTGTTGGCCGTGGCGACTTCCGGCTCGACCACATCGAAGGTGATGGCCGCGATAATAGAGGGATTGTAGAAGCCATCCTTAATAAAACCCTCCGGGGTATTGCCCGGGCTGCTTACGTATTGCGCCTGTTGGGCTGCGTCGGCGCCGTATTGAGCAAACCCGCTCAGATAAGTCGCGCCGTAGACGGGTGGTTGTTGGCCGGCAAGAGCACACGAACTCGGGGGCTCAGGGTTCGGCGGCTGGTTCGGAGTCGGCGGAGACGGATTATCTTTCACGTCCCAATGCAGCGCGAGGAAGTTCTTGGAGTACAAAGGGAACCCTACCGTAGCGGTGGCGTAAGGGGTGAAGAACGTTTCCAACCGCGAGTGGTTTTCCACGAGCGTCTTGAATGTCTGCACGAAGGCCGACTTGTCGGCGAGTCCTAAACGCTGCGAGCCGCCCTGGAGCGTCGTCGCATACGGGCGGCTCAACACATCGAGGACAATCGACGTGACGATCCCCAGACCGCCCAAAGACACACGGGCGAACTGCAAAGGCGACCAGCCGGCGTTCTTCGGCGACTGCGCGTCAATCGTCGTTACCGTCCCGTCGGCCAGCAGGATGTTGAAGGCCGCCACGGTTTCCGCGAAGATCGGCGCGTTCATCGTGCCGCCATGCACGTCGACTGCCGTCATGCCGCCGAGACTGAAAAAGCCGCCGGCCGTAACGGTT
The DNA here is from genome assembly GCA_036566625.1 of Pyrinomonadaceae bacterium. GTDB lineage: Bacteria > Acidobacteriota > Blastocatellia > Pyrinomonadales > Pyrinomonadaceae > JAIVJZ01. The sequence goes on along the minus strand of DATCWB010000151.1, from coordinate 4,731 downwards.
TTCATCATGAGGTTGTTACTGGTCAGGAAGGCGTCAAGTTCATCCTCGCGAACGCCCGCGTTCACAGTGACCTGATTCGTTCCCGGCCCCACCACAAGTCGCTGATCATTGGCAGACCCCAGATCGGCATAACACGACATATCCACAAGATACTCCGTAGTCGTTTGCGGCACGCCGCTACGGTTGTCAGCGGTGACGAGCGGCGGCTGCGAATGTCGCTGGCCGGAGACTCGAATTGTCGCGCCGTGTATCTTCGCGACATCGGCGAGCACCTGCTTCAATTCGTTCAGGCTGGTTGGCATGAAGTAGTAGTTCGTGCCATCGGACGCGGGGTTATGGACTAAGTTTCCACTCCAGTTCTTCCAGATTGGCGCGGAAGGGGAAGGGATGCTTGCTTTTGAATTATTCGCCATGTTGTGAGTCTCCGTAGTTGGGGTTGAGTAAATGCGAGGTAATGAGCGAGAGGGTTTATATCACCGTTCAGGACAGGAGACAATATCCAGCGGCACAGCAACATTACTACGGAAACGGGCTTTCAACTTAGGACACTGCACCACTGCCCAAATATGCCCCAAAAGGAAAACGGCCACCAAAGCTGGCGGCCGTAAACAGTTGAAAATTATTGGTGGAGCAGAGGAGGGTCGAACTCCTGACCTCCGCATTGCGAACGCGGCGCTCTGCCAAACTGAGCTACTGCCCCACGGGTCGAGGGAAATATTAGAGAGCGGGGCGGGTGGTGTCAAGCGTTGGTGGCCGGGGTGTCGGGGCGAATGCGTCTCGCGAGGGCGAGGCTGGCTATTCTGTCGCGGCGAGGCGGTTGGCGGCGGTGCGGAGCGCGTCGGGTAGTCGTTCGACGTTTATGCCGCCGCCCTGTGCGAGGTCGGGGCGACCGCCGCCGCGCCCTCCGAGCGTGGCGCAGGCTTCGCGCATGAGCGTGTTCATGTCGCCGCGCGCGTCCGGTGCGCGGGCGAAGACGAGTCGCGCGGTGTGCCCGTCGGCGTCGTGCGAGCCGAGCAGGGCGATGTGGCCGGGGCGTGAGATGATTGAGAGGGCAAGCCTTTTGAGGGATTCCGCGTCGCGCTCGGCGAAGGCGTGCGTGACGATGCGCGTGTGCGGGTCGGCTGCGAGAGCGGACGCGGCGGTTTGAATTAGTTCCTCGGCTTCGACGCGGGCGGCGATCTCTTCGAGCGCGCGCACGCGACGCAGTAAACTCTTGTTTTCTTCGACGAGGCGCGCGGCGTGTTCGGGGGCGTCATCGCGCCCGGCGCTGAAGAGTGCGGCGACGGCGCGCGCCGTGTGATTCGCGCGGCGGTAGTCGGCGTGAACGCGACCGCCGGCGAGAAACTCGACGCGCGTTAAGCCTTTGGCGCGCTCCCAGGAGCGCACGGCGATGATGCCGACTTCGCCCGTGCGCGCGGCGTGCGTGCCGCCACACGGACTCAGGTCGAAGTCTTCGATCTCGATGATGCGCAGATCGCCTTCGCGCGCGGAATCTTTGCGCAGCGGGAGCGCGGCGGCCTCTTGCGGCGAGACCTGACGCACGCTCACGGGGCGATCCTCCCAGATGATTCCGTTGGCGAGCGCGACGGCCTGTTCGATGCGTTCGTCCGATGGTTCGCTGAGGTCAACGTCGATCTCGCAGGCGCGTTCGAGCATGCGGAAGGCGCGCGTCGGCGCGTCGAAGAGGCGGACGAGGGCTTGCGAAAGGATGTGCTGCCCGGTGTGCTGCTGCAAGTGATCGAGGCGACGCGCCCAGTCAACGCGCCCCGCCACCCGTGCGCCCACGACGGGCGGCGCACCTTCGATGATGTGCAGCACGCCGGCCTCCGCGCGGTCGAAACATTCTATAACCCGCGCGCCGTCGAGCGTGCCGGTGTCGCTCGGTTGGCCGCCGCCCGTCGGGTAGAACGCGGTGCGGTCGAGCGTAACGGCGACGCGCCCCGCCTCCACGTCGGCCACGTCGAGGACGCGCGCGTCAAACTCTGTGAGATGCGAATCCTGATAGTAGAGTCGTTCGGTCATCGTCTTGACGGAAGCACTTGCGAGCTGCCGGACAGAATTGAAACTCGTGTGGCTGAAACTAGCCGAGCCTCGCGCCGTGCGTCAAGCGCGGCGTCCGGCATGGAGGCTTTTGACACGGGTTCGCCTGAGCGCGGATAATCGCCCGTCACCCATAACGCCATTCGAGTTCGGACACATACTTTCCGGGAGCACATAATGATCGCTTGCTTGAAACTTCGCGCGCGGCGGCGCGCCGCCTTCGTCTTCTCGTTGCTCATCCTGCTGTTCAGCGCCACGATGACGGCCTCGGCGCAGGAGGACGAACGATACGACATCAGTTATCAACTCTCGATTTCGAACCCGGCCTCGCACCTGTTCGAAGTGGCGTTGACGGTCGAGCCGCCGAAGGGCGCGGAGGCAGTCGATTTTCAGATGCCGCGCTGGTCGCCGGGTCGCTACGCCGTCTTCGATTTCGCGAAGAACGTGCAGGAGGTGCGCGCCGAAACGTCGTGCCCGCCGGCGGGCACTTGCCCGCAAGGCTCCGTGCTCCCCGTCACGAGGTTGGACACGCAGACGTGGCGCGTCTTCCCGCAGGGCGCGATCTCAAAGGGCGTGACCTTCAGTTATAAAGTCTTCGCCAACGATCTGTCGGGCACGTTCTCGCAACTCGACGCGCGGCACGCGAACTTCAACGGCGGCTCGATCTTCATGTACGTCGTCGGGCACAAACAAGACCCCGTGCGCCTAACCATCAACGCGCCCGCGAACTGGCGCATCATCAACGCCGCGTCCGAGCGCCCTGACCAGCGCGAGTGGCAGTTCCCGAACTACGACATCCTGATCGACACGCCGACCGAGATCGCGCCCAACTTCACCGTCGAGGAGTTTAAAGTCGAGGGCAAGACGCATCGCGTGATGGTGCATTCGTTCGGCGAAGAAAAGGGACAGCGCCCCGCGCTCGTGCGCGACATCGAGCGGGTCGTGCGCGCCCAAATCGCGCTGATGGGCACGCCCGATTACGATGGCTACCTCTTCATGATGCACTTCGACCCGACCGCGCCGCGCGGCGACGGCATGGAACACCTCGCCTCCACGCAGATCATCTCGACGCGCGCGCTCGGCGATAAGGGCGCGGCCGAAGACGCGCTCGACACGGCGGCGCACGAGTTCTTCCACGTCTGGAACGTCAAACGCCTGCGCCCCGTCGAACTCGGGCCGTGGGATTTCACGCGCCCCGTCAGCACGCGCAGCCTGTGGATCGCCGAAGGATTGACGAACTACTACGGCGGTTTGATGCAGCGACGCGCCGGCGTGCTGAACGACGAGCGATACTTTCGATTTCTCGCAGGGGCTATCGGCTCGGTCGAGAACGCGCCCGGCAATCGCCTGATCAGCGCGGAAGAAGCGTCGCTCATCGCCTCGTTCATAGACCGCACGCCGCACTATCAACGCACGAACCTCGCCGAGACGACCGTCAGCTACTACAGCAAGGGCGAAGTGATCGGCATCACGCTCGACCTGTTGATTCGCGGCAAAACGCAGGGGCGCGCCTCGCTCGACGACGTGATGCGGCGCATGTATGAGGAGTTTTACGTGAGGAGTCCGGCGGCGACTTACTATTCGCGCGGGCGCGGTTACACGGGCGCGGATTTCGAGCGCACCGTCTCGCAGGTGGCGGGCGCGGACATGTCCGACTTTTTCACGCGCCATGTGCGCGGCACGGAACCGCTGCCTTACGAAGAAGCCTTCGCCCACGTCGGCCTCAGGCTAGTCAAGACTCCCGCCGACGCGTCACAGAAGACGCCCAACGCGGCGCAAACGACGCCGCGTCAAAACTACCGCCTCGAAGAGATCAGAGACGCCCCGCCCGGAGCGCGCGCCCTGCGCGCCGCATGGCTGACAGGGATGAAGAGGTGAAGGGATGAAACTTTATCCGGGACGTTGATAACCGCGCCGCGCATTGCTCGCTGCGCCTGCCCCGCCCTCTGCGCCCTCTGCCGGGCGCGGCGCGATGACTTCGACGGGAACGGGCGCGATCTCGAAGGTCACGGGCAGTCGCCCGGTCAACTCGCCGTCAATCTGCATGAGCGCCTCGCCCGTCGCGTGCGCACGCGTCGCACGCACGTAGCTGACGCCCGGAATCTCGCTGCGGATGCCGCCGCGCCGCAAGCCGTGCGCGAGCAGTTGAAGAAAGCGCAGGCGGCTGTGCGAGTTGACGATGCAGATTTCAAACTCCGGTTCGTCGAGCCGCGCGCCGGGCGTGACGCTGATGTCGCCGCCATAGTGCGCGGCGCGGCCAAAGGCGGCGAAGGTGGCCGGATAGGTCTGCCCCTCGACCTCCACGCTGAAGGCGATGGGTCGCCAGCGCGCCAGGTGGCCGAGTCCCGACACCCAGAACGCGCCCTCGCCCACGCGCCGCTTGAGACGCGGGCGCACGCGCTCCACGACCGAGGCATCCAGCCCGATGCCCGCCATCAGAAAAAAATAACGACGCTCGCCGCTCGCGTCTCCCGTCGCGCAGCCCGCGTAGATGCGGCGCGTCTCGCCGCGCGCGATCACGTCGGCCGCCCCGGCGGCGTCGAACGGCAATTGGAGTTCTCGCGCCAGCACGTTCGCAGTGCCCGCAGGCCAGATGCCGAGCCGCACGCCGGTTCCCACCAAACCCTGCAACGCCTCGTTGATCGTGCCGTCGCCGCCCGAGACGATGACCTCGCGCATGCCGCCCCCGGC
>DATCWB010000150.1:0-6087 GCA_036566625.1 Pyrinomonadaceae bacterium | reverse complement strand
CCACGGGCCGCACCTACCGCATGAGCCGACCGCCCGATGCCGCGCTCACTTTCGAAGGCTCGATCCCGCTGCTCGACGCGGGCAAGCCTTCCTGCTGGCGCACGGGGCTGGCGCGCTATGACGTGCGCTGGTGATGGATTCTTACTAAAAGCAAGAAGGGTCGCGCAAAAGGCGCAAAGATAACACCTGTAAGGCGCAAAGAAAGCCTGCATCCGCCTTCTTTGCGCCTTCTGCCCGGCCGCTTTGCGCCTTTGCGTGAGTCTTCCCTGCTTTCCGCGCGTCGCCGTTTCGCCTCCACGCCGAAACGGGTTATTATGTGTGTTTCGCTAGTGCGCCAGACTCCCGACTGTGCGCCCCGGCGTCGAAGTGAAACATGACAGAAGAAGCCATCACAGTGCGCGGCGCGCGCGTCAACAACTTAAAGAACGTAGATTTCACCATCCCCATCGAACGCCTGACGGTCGTGACGGGCGTTTCCGGTTCGGGCAAATCCTCGCTCGCTTTCGACACGATTTACGCCGAGGGGCAGCGTCGCTACGTCGAGTCGCTGTCGTCCTACGCGCGGCAGTTTCTCGAACGCATGGACAAGCCGGACGTGGACGAGGTGCGCGGCATCCCGCCCGCCATCGCCATCCGGCAGAAGAACTCCACGCGCAACCCGCGCTCGACCGTTGGCACGCAGACAGAAGTTTACGACTACCTGCGCCTCCTGTACGCGCGCGTCGGAACGACCATCTGCCGCGTCTGCGGGCGCGAAGTACACAAAGACTCGCCGGATTCGGCCGCCGCCGAAACCCTCGGCGCGCTCGCCGAAGGCACGCGCTTTTACGTCCTCTTTCCGGCCGAAGCGGGTCTCAGAGTCGAATCGGCCGACAGTAACGGCGCGACGAAGAAGGGCGGCGCGAAGGCGCGCGCGAAGAAAAGCAAGGCGGGCGGCGAGGACACGGCGGGCGCGCTCAGTCGTCAGATGGTGACGGCGCACGTCATGAGCCTCATGCAGCGCGGCTTCACGCGGCTCTACGCGGACGGCGAGACCATCGAACTGCGTTCGCCCGACGACTACCGGCGCGCCGACTTCCGCGAAGTGTACGTGCTCGTTGATCGCCTCGTCGCGCGCGAGGACGTACGCAGCCGCCTCACCGATTCGCTCCAGACCTGCTTCGTCGAAGGGCACGGCACGGCGCTCGTCCAGACGGCGGAAGCCGAGCCGCGCACGCTGAAATTCTCCGAGCGTTTCGAGTGCCGCTACGACGGCACGGTCTACGCCCAACCCGAACCGCGTCTCTTCAGTTTCAACAACCCGTTCGGCGCGTGCCCCACATGTCAGGGCTTCGGCAACACCATCGGCCTCGACATCGATCTCGTCATCCCCAATCCCCTGCTCTCGATTGACGAGGGCGCGATTGAACCCTGGACAAAGCCGCAGCACGAGTGGGCGCGCACGGAACTCAAACGCTTCGCGCGCTCCGAAGGCATCCCGACCGATGTCGCTTTCGCCGAACTCACGCGCGCGCAGCAGCGCGCCATCGTCGAAGGCAAGGGACACTGGGGCGGCGTCCACGGCTTCTTCGCGTGGCTGGAGACGAAGAAATATAAACTGCACGTGCGCGTCTTCCTCGCCAAGTATCGCGGCTACACGCGCTGCCCCGAATGCGATGGCGGGCGTCTCAGGCAGGAGGCGCGCGACGTGCTCGTCGGCGGGCAGACGCTCCCGGCCGTCTGCGCGCTGCCCATCAAAGAGACCGCCGTCTTCTTCGACACGCTCCAACTCTCAAACGAGCAAGCGGCCATCGCCGACAAGGTGCTCTTTGAAGTGCGCCGACGCCTGCGCTTCCTCGTGGATGTCGGCCTCGATTACCTGACGCTCGACCGCCTCGCCTCGACGCTCTCCGGCGGCGAAGCGCAGCGCATCCAACTCGCCACCAACCTCGGCTCGGCTCTCGTCGGCGCGCTCTACGTGCTGGACGAACCTTCAATCGGTCTCCACCCGCGCGACAGCGAACGCCTGATCAAGTTGCTGCACAATTTGCGCGACATCGGCAACACCGTCCTCGTCGTCGAACACGACCCCGACATGATGCGCGCCGCCGATCACATTCTGGACGTGGGCCCGGCGGCGGGCGAACTCGGCGGGCGCATCGTCTTCGAGGGCGACTTCGCCGGTCTGTTGAAGGATTCGGCGACGCTGACGGGCAAATACCTGCGCGGCGAGGCCGAGATCAAAGAGCCGAAGCAGCGGCGCACGGCGAAGAAAAAGAGGCTCTCCGTGCGCGGCGCGAGCGAACATAATTTGCAGGGTGTGGATGTGGATATCCCGCTCGAAATGTTCGTCTGCATCACGGGCGTATCGGGTTCCGGCAAGTCCACGCTCGTCCACGAAGTTCTCTTCGCCGGTTTGAAAAAGCAGCGCGGCGAATGGCAGGGGCACGTCGGCGCGTTTCAAAAACTCGAAGGCGGCGGGGGCGTGGACGACGTGGTGCTCGTCGATCAGTCGCCCATCGGACGCACGCCGCGCTCGAACCCCGTCACCTACATCAAAGTCTACGACGGCATCCGCGAGGTCTTCGCCGCCACGCGCGACGCGCAGGCCAAAGGGTTCGACGCCTCTTACTTTTCCTTCAACGTTCCGGGCGGGCGTTGCGACGTGTGCGAGGGCGACGGCACGGTGACGGTCGAGATGCAGTTTCTGGCCGACGTGGAGTTGGTCTGCGAAGAGTGCAAGGGCACGCGCTTCAAGTCAAACGTCCTCGACGTGCGCTATCGCGGCAAGGGCATCCACGACGTGCTCAACATGACCGTGCGCGAAGCTCTGACCTTCTTCCGCGACGTGAACAAGATCGCGAACAAGCTGCGCGTGCTCGACGAAGTGGGACTCGGCTACCTGCGCCTCGGCCAATCGGCGACTACTCTGTCGGGCGGCGAGGCGCAGCGCATCAAGCTCGCCTCCTTCCTCTCGAAACGCACGGGCGCGCGCACGCTCTACATCTTCGACGAGCCGACGACCGGCCTCCACTTCGACGACATCAACAAACTGCTCGCCGCCTTTCGCACGCTCGTCGAAGCGGGCGGCTCGCTCCTCGTCATCGAGCACAACCTCGACGTGATCAAGACGGCCGACTACATCATCGACCTCGGCCCCGAAGGCGGCGACGCGGGCGGCCGGGTCGTCGCCACCGGCACGCCCGCCGAGATCATGCGAGTCAAGGAATCGCACACGGGTCGTTTCCTCAAAGCACACCTCGCGCGCGCCAACGGCCACGCCGCCGCCAACGGAAAAGAATAGCGAAGGGATGGCATTCAGGATGAGTCTGAAACAACGAATTATTGACGACATGATCGAGGCAATGCGCGCCAAGGACGCGTTGCGGCTCTCGACGCTGCGCATGGTGAAGGCCGCGATGATGAACCGCCAGATCGACAAGGGCGGCGAGTTGACCGACGAGGAACTGGCGAAGATGTTGCAGTCGCTCGTCAAACAGCGTAGGGATTCGGTCGAACAGTACGAGCGCGGTGGGCGCGCCGAGTTGGCGGCGAAGGAGAGCGCGGAGATTGAGGTGATCGAGGCGTATCTGCCGCAGGCCGCGACGCGCGAGGAGATCGAGGGGGCTGTGGCCGCCGCTATCGAGGAGACGGGTGCGTCTTCGATGAAGGAGATGGGTGCGGTGATGAAGGCTGCGCAGGCGCGTCTCGCCGGGCGCGCGGCGGACGGGCGCGTGGTGAGCGAGATCGTCAAGGCGAAATTAGGGTAGAGGGGTTAAGGGCGAAAGGTTAAAACCCGCTCGAAGCGCAGAATGGCGAAGTTTGGGGGGAATTTACCCGCTTTACCGTTCACCCTTTGCCCCTTATTACCGTTTACCCTTTGCCCCTTTACCCGGCATTTGCTTCGTTCCGCTTTTGCCCTTTTTCGCGTTTCCCCTTATAATCCGTCTCTTGCTCGGAGCGCGGTGGCGTTGTCCAGTGGGTTCACGCCCACTTTTTATTTTGGGAGCAAGCAATTTTTGACATCAAGGGGCGGGTGAACGATGGAAGCTGCGGAAATCGAGGGGCGGATTCGCGAAATTGTCGAGCGCGTGACGGCCGAACACGGGCTGGAACATGTGCATACGGAAATCGGGGTGCTCGGGCGAAACGCGGCGGTACGCATCTTCATCGACAAGCCCGAAGGCGTGACGCACGAGGATTGCGCCACCGTCAGCCATCACGTCGGGACGGTGCTGGAGGTGGAAGACTGGGTCAATTCGGCCTATACGCTGGAAGTATCCTCGCCCGGCCTGGAACGCGGACTCTACAAGCGCGCCGACTACGAACGCTTCGCCGGCCGTCTCGCCAAGATGAAATCGCGCGAGGCCATCAACGGCCAGCGCAACTTCAAAGGTCGCATCGTCGGCGTCGAAGGCGACAAGGTGGTGTTCGAAGACAACACGAACGGGCGCGTCAAAGTGCCGGTCGAGAGCGTCGTCAAAGCCAACCTTGAGATCGACGTGGAAGAAGAATTTCGCATCGCGGCCGAACGCGAGAAAGCCGCCAAGCAAAACGGCGGCAGTTAGTACAACTGAATAACAACTGAATAGGAAGAGATGCGGGGTGTGACAGTGCCCGTCGCGGGTCGCACGCGAGGAGACGGACGAGGCATCTAATACCCGGCTACTAAAATTATGAGTGCATCCATCGGGCAGAGCATTGACGCGCTGTGCAAAGAACACGGCATCGACCGCGAACTCGTTATCGAGGCGATGAAGGAGGCCGTGCGCGCGGCGGCGCGTAAACAGTTCAAGTCGGGCGAGGAAATCTACGTCGAGTGGAGTTCGGAAACGGGCATCGAGTTGTTCGCCTCGAAGGTGGTGGTCGAGGATGTGACCAACGAGGCCAGGGAGTTGTCGCTCGCGGAGGCGCGCGAGATGGCGGGCGACGAGGTGGACGTGGGCGACGAGTTGCAGCTTCCCCTGCCGATGGAAGAAATGGGGCGCATCGCGGCGCAGACGGCCAAACAGATTCTCTTCCAGAAGGTGCGCGACGCCGTCCGTGCCAACGTCTACGAGCAATACATAGACAAGGTCGGTGACCTCGTCAACGGCTACGTCAAACGGTTCGAGCGCGGCGACATCATCGTTGACCTCGGCACGGTCGAGGCGATCCTCTACCGCAAAGAGCAGTCGCGCGGCGAGCAGTGGGGACAGGGCGAGCGCATCCGCGTCGTGATCAACGATGTGGCGAAGGAGGCGAAAGGCCCGCAGGTGGAAGTCTCGCGCACCTCGCCCGAACTATTGCGCCGCCTGTTCGAGATGGAAGTGCCGGAGATTTACGACGAGACGGTGATCATCAAGTCGGCCGTGCGCGAGCCGGGCGAACGCGCGAAAATCGCCGTCGCCTCCAACGAGCGCGACGTTGACCCGGTGGGCGCGTGCGTCGGCATGAAGGGGTCGCGCGTGCAGGCCATCATCAGGGAGTTGCGCGGCGAGAAGATCGACATCATCGAGTGGTCGGACGAGCCATCGGTGTTCGCGGCGAACGCTTTGTCGCCCGCCAAAGTCAACCAGGTGCGCATCACCGACATCGAGCGCAGGCAGATGGAAGTGATCGTCAACGAGGATCAGTTGAGCCTCGCCATCGGCAAGCGCGGGCAGAACGTCAGGCTGGCGACGAAACTCGTCGGGTGGAACATAGACATCCGCAGCGAAGAGGAACTCAAGAAAGAGGTCGCAGAGCAGATGGGCGCGCTCATCGCCTCGGGCGGCGCAGTTCCCCTGACCGCGCTCGAAGGCGTGAACGCGGCCACGACCGCCGCGCTTGCCGAACGCGGCATCGAAGACATAGACACGCTGGCCGGAACTTCGCTCGACGACCTGACCGAATACCTCGACATCTCGCTCGACGAAGCGCAGGCCATTCTCGATTCGGCGCAACGCGTCGTCGCGGCGCGCGAGCGCAGCAAGCAGGTCGGCGAGGTGAGCGACGAAGAGACGGACGCAAGCACCGGAGCGACACCGGCGGCCGGTGCCGGCGGTGACGACGGCGGCGACGGGGAAGATGGCGGAGAAGCGCAGGATGCGAGCGCGGCAACGGCGCAGGCGGATGAAGGCGCCGCTG
>DATCWB010000149.1:0-10081 GCA_036566625.1 Pyrinomonadaceae bacterium | reverse complement strand
TTTCGCGACGCTCGTTCACATCATACTGGAGCAGCAGGTGTCGCTCGCCTCGGCCAGAGTCGCCTTCACGCGACTCCTCGCGCTCGCCTCGCCGCTCACGCCCCGTCGTTTCCTCGCGCTCGACGACGCCGCACTCAAGGGCGCGGGCTTTAGCCGCCAGAAGATTCTCTACGGACGCCACCTGGCTCGGGCTGTAGCCGACGGCGAACTGAACCTCGAAGCGTTCGGCGAGATGGAGGACGCGGCGGTGAAGGCCGAACTCACGAAGGTGAAAGGGATCGGCGCGTGGACGGCGGACATCTACCTTTTGATGTCGCTGCGCAGGCCGGACGCGTGGCCTGCCGGAGACCTCGCTCTCGCCGTGGCGATGCGAGAGGTCAAACGCCTACCCGCACGCCCCGCCCCCGCCGAACTCGCGGCCATCGCCGAAGCATGGCGTCCGTGGCGCGCGGTTGGCGCGCGGCTGTTGTGGAACTATTATTTGAACCGGCGGGCAACCGCCGTTCCTCGCAGCTAACTTTAACTCACCCTGTCCGGAGTTTGAGGAGAACCGCTCATGAAGTCGAACTCAACCCCGTGTCTGCTCGCGCTGCTCCTGTGTGTGACGTGTGCGGCGAATCTCCCGGCCAAGCCTCGCCCCGGCGGCGACTGGCCTTCCTTCCGTGGCCGGGATGCATCCGGCGTCGCCGACGGCCAGAATTTGCCTCGCAGTTGGGACGCGGGTAAAGGCGAGAACATTAAATGGAAGACGAGGATTCCGGGGCTGGCGCATTCGAGTCCCATCGTCTGGGGCGGACGAGTCTTCGTCACGACCGCCATCAGCAGCGCGCGCGGCGACGGCACTTTTCGCCACGGCCTCTATGGCGACGGCGACGCTTCCGACGATAGATCGAGCCAACAGTGGAAGCTCTATGCGATAGATCAGAAGACAGGCAAAATCCTGTGGGAGCGGACGGCTTACGAGGGCGTGCCGCGCGAGCGTCGGCACGTCAAGGCCACTTACGCCAACGCGACCCCGGCGACCGACGGACGTTACGTGGTCGCCTTCTTCGGCTCGCAGGGCTTGTATGCCTTCGACATGCGCGGGCGGCAGTTGTGGAAGAAAGACCTCGGCATCCTGAACGCGGGCGCGTATGACATACCCGATTACGAATGGGGGACGGCCAGTTCGCCCATCATTTACAAGGACGCAGTCATCGTGCAATGCGACACGCAGACGGGATCGTTTCTGCTGGCGTCCGACATCAAAACCGGCCGGACGCTCTGGAAGACCGCACGCGAAGAACTCCCCTCGTGGGGTACGCCGACCGTCTACACGGGCGCGCGCCGGACGGAGATCATCACCAACGCTTCCAACTTCATACGCGGCTACGACCCCCGGACGGGCAGTGAGTTGTGGCGTCTGGGCGGCAGTTCGAAGATCACAGCGCCCACGCCGATCTTCTCCGGCGACCTGATCGTCGTCGCGAGCGGGCGGCGACCGGAAGCCCCGATCTTCGTCATCCGCGCGGGCGCGTCGGGCGACATCACGCTGGCGAAGGGTGAATCGTCGAACAAGTCCGTTGCGTGGAGCAGACAGGGGCGCGGCTCTTACATGCCGACGCCGCTCATCTATCGCGGCCATCTCTACGTGCTGTCGAATCAGGGCGTGCTCGATTGCTACGATTTGCGGACGGGCGCGGAAGTTTACCGCGAGAGGCTGCCGCATCAGGGCGGGGGTTTCAGCGCGTCGCCGGTGGCCTCGGACGGGCGGATTTACCTGCCGAGCGAGGACGGCGAGATGTTCGTCGTCGGGGCGGGGGCGAAGTTCGAGTTGCTGGCGCGCAACCCGATGGGCGAACTCCTGATGGCAACCCCGGCGATCTCCGACGGGATGATGTTCGTGCGGACGCAACACCACCTGTTCGCCGTCGGGAATTGAGCCGTTTATCGAGTTGGCTGAGGCATCAATTCCTCAAACGGATCGGGCGGCGCGCCGGTCGAGCATTGATGTCAGCCGCTTACGATCTTGCGAAACGACGCGTACACGTCAGACAGGCTATCGGCGGCGGCCGGGTCGCCCCGTGCAAGCCAGGTGACGATCTGATCGCGCCCGGCAAACAACCCTTTCGCGGCCTCTCTCTGCGCGGGCGTGAGGGTCGAGTCGTCGCCCTTGTCGATGTCTGCTTGCAGGGAAGTATAGAACTGGCTGGCCGCCTGTCGCGCCGGTTCGTAATCGCCCCTGCGCGCATCGAGCGCGGCCGAGGCGATAGAGTTCTGCAAGCGTGTGAGACTGAGCGTGCGCTCCGCCGCCACGAGATTGTTGCCGCTCTCGCGCGCCTTGAGCCACATCGGCACGAAGCCCGCGAGGAAGGCGATGAGCATCAGCGCGGCATAGAGGCCGACGCGGCCCATCAGGTTACTCGATCTCGCCGGTTTGATTTCCACTCTTTCTCTCTCTACTTCTTCGCTCATATCAACTTCTCCTTCACATGGTCGTCCGCAAACTGCCGTCCATCGTGTTCACGGAATACTCGAACTAGGGCACAGTATCAGATGTCGCCTGTAAAAGATGAACGCGGAATGAAAAGCAGGAGACAGAAAACAGAATTCGGAAGTCAGAATAAAGCGCGTGAATCGGCCTTCCTCCTGACTCGTGAATTCTGTTTTCTGTCTCCTGCTTTATCGTTTCGTCTTCGATGTTCGCTTTAGATGTCGAAGTACATCGAGAATTCGAGCGGGTGCGGCCGCATGCGCAGGCGCGCGATCTCGTTCTCGCGTTTGTAGGTGATCCAGCGGTCGATGAGTTGCGGCGTGAACACGTCGCCCTTGAGCAGGAAGTCGTGGTCGGCTTCGAGCGCGCTGAGCGATTCGTCGAGCGAGCCGGGCAGACTCGGCACGTCTTTGAGTTGTTCGGGCGAAAGATCGTAGATGTCTTTGTCGAGCGGTTCGCCCGGATCGATGCGATTCTGGATGCCGTCCAGACCGGCGAGCAGCATCGCCGAGAAGGCCAGATAAGGGTTGCACGAAGGGTCGGGCGGACGAAACTCCAGACGCTTCAACTTCGGGTTGGTCGAGAACATCGGGATGCGTATGGCCGCCGAGCGATTGCGCGCCGAGTAGGCGAGGTTGACCGGGGCTTCAAAGCCGGGGACGAGTCGCTTGTAGCTGTTCGTCGTCGGCGCGGCGAAGGCGACCACCGCCGCGGCGTGTCTGAGCAGGCCGCCGATGTAGAAGCGCGCCATCTCGGAGAGACCGGCGTAGCCGTCGCCCGCAAAGAGCGGCTGCTCGCCCTTCCAGAGCGACTGGTGGCAGTGCATCCCACTGCCGTTGTCGCCGAAGAGCGGCTTCGGCATGAAGGTGGCGGTCTTGCCGTACTGGTAAGCGGTGTTGCGCACGACGTACTTGAAGAGTTGGAGGTTGTCGGCCGTGCCGAGCATCGTCGCGTAGCGAATGTCGATCTCGCACTGGCCGGCCGTGGCGACTTCGTGGTGATGACACTCGACCGTGATGCCGCAGCGTTCCAGAGTGAGGCTCATCTCGGCACGCAGATCGCTCAGGGTGTCGGTGGGCGGGACGGGCACGTAGCCCTCTTTGGGGCGGATGCGGTAGCCCTGATTCGGGCCGCTCGCGTCCGTCGCGCGCCCCGAAGCCCAGTGGCCTTCGTCGGATTCGATGGTGTAACCGGCGGAGAACTGGTCGTTGTTGTAGCGCACGCCGTCGAAGACGAAGAACTCGGCTTCGGGGCCGAAGTAAACCGTGTCGGCCAGCCCCGTGAAGCGCAGGTAGCTTTCGGCGCGCTGGGCGACGGAGCGCGGGTCTAACCCGTAGCCCTCTTTCGTGATGGGGTCAACGGCATTGGCGATGAGCGTGAGCGTCGGCTCCTCTGCGAACGGGTCCATCCACATCCGCGCCGCGTCAGGCACGAGCAGCATGTCCGACTCGTGGATCGAAGCCCAGCCGCGCAAACTCGATGCGTCGAAGCCGAAGCCGTCCTCGAACGAGCCTTCGCCGAGTTCGTGGATGGGATAGGATAAATGATGCCAGGCGCCGACGAGGTCTGTGAATCGGAGCGAAAGAAATTTCGCTCCCTGCTCCTCGGCATACTTCAAGGCCGTTTTTGCGTTCATGTGATCTCCTGAGTTGTATAGGGAGTGTCGGGATAACAGGCCGCCGTGCCGGTGCGGAATGTGCGGGCGACTGTTGAGAAGTTTAACAAATGCTTCAAAGCGGGCGTCATTTAGCTAATGCGTTGCGACGCTTAAAAAAGTCCGCATTATAGACCCGCCGCCAACGCTGTCAAGGTTTCACGCGAGAAACTTTGTGGCACACGCTTCGACGAAGGCCGGAGCGGTCTCCTAAACCTTTCTGGGGCGACCGTTTAAGCGCGTCGGTCGCCGGTTTCGCGCCAAAAATAGTTATTGTCCGCCTCCGGTTTTTCTGTTACTCTGCGACCTTAAGTTTTCCAACCATGAATGTTCCCACTCTAGACAGCGCGTGACAGGCAAGAGCGCGCATTTGATGCCCCAACACGAACACAAGGGAGGCAGGAGACCGGAAGTTGACCACGGCCATTGAACAGACGCTCGAAACCTACGGCATCGAAAATTGGGGAGCCGGCTACTTCGGCATCAACCGCAAAGGACATCTCATCGTCCACCCCTCGGACACGGACAGCAAATCCTCCGCCGACCTCAAAGAGATCATTGACGACCTCGAACGTCGCGGCATCTCCACACCCGTCCTCCTACGCTTCCCCCAACTCGTTACCGCGCAGGTGCGCAAACTACAGCGCGCCTTCCGCAATTCGATCCGCGAGTTCGAATATCAAGGCTCGCACATGTGCGTCTACCCGATGAAGGTCAACCAGCAGCGGGCGGTCGTCGAAGAGTATCTGCGCGAGGGCACGCGCTACGACTTCGGGCTGGAAGCCGGGTCGAAGGCCGAACTCTACGCCGCCATCGCGCTCGAACAGGCGACGGACAGCCTGCTCGTCCTGAACGGCTTCAAGGATGAAGAGTTCATCGAACTGGCCTTCGTCGGCGCGCGCGCCGGTAAACGCGTCGTGATCGTCATCGAGAAGATGAGCGAACTCGATCACATCCTGCGTTTCGCCGACCAATTCGAGGAGGGACACGAAGGCGACCTCCCGCTCGTCGGCCTGCGCGTCAAACTCTACTCGAAGGGGTCGGGACGTTGGGAGAAGTCGGGCGGCGAGGCGTCGAAGTTCGGTCTGACGACGACCGAACTGCTCGAAGTCATCCGCCGCTTGCAGGAGGCCGGACGCATCGAGATGCTGCGCCTGCTCCACTTCCACATCGGCTCGCAACTCACCGACATCAAGCGCATCAAGAACGCGATGAAAGAGGCGGCGCGCGTCTATGCCAAGATTTACCAGATGAAGATTCCCATCGAGTTGCTCGACGTGGGCGGCGGCATGGCCGTCGATTACGACGGCTCGAAGACCGCCTTCGATTCCTCCGCCAACTACAACGCGCAGGAATTCGCCAACGACGTGATCTACACGATCAAGCAGGTCTGCGACGACGAGAACGTGCCGCACCCGACCGTCATACAGGAATCAGGCCGCTACCTCTCCGCCTACCACGCGATCCTCGTCACCAACGTGCAGGAGGAGATCGAGACGGTGGTCGAAGACATCACGCCCATCGAGATCGACGCCGACGACCCGCAGGTCGTCACCGAACTCGGCGACCTGCGCCAGAACATCAGCATCAAGAATTACCGCGAGTATTACCATGACGCGCTCGAACACCGCGACACGATGTTCACGCTCTTCAACCTCGGCCTCATCTCGCTCGAAGACCGCGCGAAGGGCGAGGTACTTTTCTGGGACGTGTGCGAGCGCGCCGACAAGTATGCGCAGCAGGCCGAATACGTCTCGGAAGAATTCGACGAACTGCGCAGGCTGTCGCGGGCGAAGTACCTGACGAACTTCTCGGTCTTCCGCTCCGCGCCCGATCACTGGGCGCTCGACCAGTTGTTCCCCATCGTCCCGATCCACCGGCTCAACAAAACGCCGACCGCCTACGCAACGCTCTGCGACATCACCTGCGACTCGGACGGCGTCGTGGACAAGTTCGTCGATCTGCACGACGTGAAGCAGGTGCTCGAACTGCACCCGCTCATCGAGGGCGAGCCGTATTATCTGGCGTTCCTGCTCGTCGGCGCGTATCAGGAAGTGATGGGCAACAACCACAACCTCTTCGGCACGCCGAACGAGGCGCACATCCACATCGACGAAGACGGCTACCTGATCAAAAAAGTCCTGCGCGGCATGACCGTGGGCGAAGCGGTCGAGAGCGCGCGCTACGAGCCGGGGCAACTGCACGACGGCTTTCGCCGCCAAGTGAGGCAGCGCATCAAACAGGGCGAACTGACCGAGGCCGAAGGCGCGGAACTCGTCGAGTTTTACGAATCCCGCGCCGGCGCGTACACCTATCTCGCAGTCAACGGGAAAGAGAGGAAAGGGTGAGTTTCAAGTTTCAGGTTTCAAGTTTCGAGTCGAACCCTTGCTTTCAGACTTGAGACTTGAAACCTGAAACTTGAAACCATTCCTCAAAAAATTATGGTAACTCAACGCAAACCGAGACCCTCGAAGTATCTGACCATTCCGACGCGCCCGGTGCAGGTGGATCGCGACCGCTCGGTGGCCGGACTGCTGGAGAAGATGGAGGGCACGGGCTTCGGCGCGCGCCAGTTGGCCGAAGCGCACCGCATCTGGCTCGACATGCTCGGCGACAACACGACGATCTTCGTCGCCGCTTCCGGCGCGCTCATCCCGGCGGGGATGCGCCGTCTGCTGGCCTACGTGATCAAGAACCGCTTCGTTGACGTGCTCGTCTGCTCCGGCAATTTGCTCTTCCACGATCTGCACGAGACGCTCGGCCGCCAGCACTTCCAGTCGCACCCGCAGATGACCGACGCCGAACTCGAAGCCTCGCAGATCAGCCGGATGCTCGACGTGATCGCCAGCGAGGAGGAGTACCGCGAGGCCGAGGAGTGGGTCGGCGGTTTCACCAATCAACTCGACCAGACGCGCCCCTACTCGACGCGCGAGTTCCTGCACCTCCTCGGGCGCGAACTCGCCGAGATCGCGACGGACGACGGCGTGCTCACCTCTGCCTACAAGGCGCGCGTCCCCATCTTCTGCCCGACCATCGCCGACTCTTCGATCAGCATCGGCATCGCCAACTCGCGCTTCGAGAAGAAGAACAACTTCCAGTTTGATCTCATTCAGGACGTGCTCGATCTGACGCAGGTGGCGGCGCGCGCTCGCGTCTCCGGCGTGATCAATCTGGGCGGCGGCACTTCCCGCAGTTTCCTGCACCAGATGGAGGTCGCCACCAACATCGTCAAGACGCCCGCGCGCGGCCACAAGTACGCGATTCAGATTGCGACGGATGCGCCGCACCCCGGCGGTCGCTCGGCCGGCACGGTCGGCGACGAGTCGCTCATCTACGGCAAACTCGCGCGCGGCGCGACCTCGGCCTACGTCAACTGCGACGCAACCATCGCGCTCCCCATTCTCGTCACCTCCCTGTCGCAAACCGCCGCCAAGTACATGAAAGGCCGCAAGCGTCCCAACTTCATCTTCGCCCGCGAACTGACCATCGAAGTACCGTAAGAGGAAACAATGAAGTCGGAACGATGAATGATGAACCGAATACAAAAAGCGGCCTGCTTTTACTTCATCCTTCCGCGTTCCGACTTCATCATTTCACTTTTCCCCGCTCCCTGTGCTAATTTTGATTCTCCCCCCGACACAAAACCGGGGTAACCGGTTTCTAGTCGGCCGCCCCGATGGTCTGACCGTTCCCTGTTAAAAAACTTACACCAACATTCGACGGATTTTCAGGAGGTTGTCAGTAATGCGTTTCCCCTTGCAGCGTTCCCTCGCCCGCGTCGTGGCCGCCGTGTCCTTCGCGCTGTGCCTGTTCATCTCCGCGCAGCAGCAGTCCGCACAGGCGCAAACCGTAAACCAGTATCGCTTTACTTCCACGACCGGCGCGAGCGTCGTGCCCGGCACAACGCCCGTCACGGGCTTCAATTGCGTGGCGACGGCAGGCGACGACTGCGTGGCGACCATCGCCTTGCCCTTCACCTACGGCTTCTACGGAAACAACTACACGTCGGCCGTCGTCAGTTCCAACGGCAACCTCCAGTTTGCGACGGCGAGCGCGGACTACGGGCAGAACGAAGTCTGCTTCCCGCTCAACCTCTTCGGCTATTCGATCGTCCCGCACTTCTCCGACCTGACCATCGGCGGCGCGGGCGAAGGCATCTTCACCTCCGTCTCGGGCGTTGCGCCCAACCGCATCTTCAACATCGAATGGCGCGCCTCGACCCTCGGCAAACCCGCGGGCAGCCTCAATTTTGAAATCCGGCTCTACGAAGGGCAGAGGCGTTTCGACATCATCTACGGCGCTGTGCCTAATAACGGCTTCGAGGCGACGGTTGGCGTCCAGCGCGGCGGCGCGGCCAGCACGGCCGGGTCGTTCACGCAGTACGAGTGCCGCACGGGCGGCTTGCGCAACGGCCAGATGATCGTCGGCACCGGCGTCACGGCCTCCTCGCTCATACTCGCCGGGCAGGCCATCGACGCGGAGGGCAATCCCCTGTCCGGCGTGACCATTAACCTGACCGGCTCGACGACGGCCTCGACGACGACCGACGCTAACGGCCAGTACCTCTTTGAAGGACTCACGGCGAACGGCAATTACACCGTCGCCGCCGTGCAGGCCGGCTCGTCCTTCCATCCGGCCAGCCGCACCTTCGCCGCGTTTCAGGGGAATCAAACCGTCACCTTCACGCGCACCGTCCTGCCCGCAGCGGGGCAACTGCTGATCAGCGAGTTTCGCCTGCGCGGCCCGTTCCCCGCGGGCGGCGAGAGCGGCGCGCGCGACGAGTTCGTCGAAATTTACAACAACACGGATTCGACTTTCGTCGTCAACACGCCCGACGGCTCGTCCGGTTGGGTTGTCGCCTCTTCGACGACGTTCGCGCCGTCCGTGCGCTCGATCATCCCGCGCGGGACGATCATCGCGCCGCGTGGCTACTATCTTGCGGGCAACGGCAGCGGATACAGCCTGACCAGTTTCGCCTCGCCCGACAATTTCTACATCGGCGATTTCCCCGACAACTCCGGCATCGCCCTCATCCGCACCTCGAACACGGCGAACTACACTGCGGCAGGCAATCGCATCGACTCCGTCGGGTTCGATTCCGAGACCGACACCTTCTACCGGGAGGGCACGGGGCTGCCCGCCATCCTGACGAACGATGGTCAGTACAGTTTCATCCGCAAGCTCTCGACCGGATTCCCGCAGGACACCAACAACAACGCCACAGACTTTCTGATGGTTTCGACGAACGCCGCATCATACGGCGCGATCCAATCCGTGCTCGGCGCGCCGGGGCCGCAGAACTCCGGCAGCCACGCCCAGCGCAACGCGACCGTCAAGTCGTCGTTCATCGACCCGCAATGTGGCGGCTTCGGTTCGGAGACGAGCGCGTGCGCCCGCGTCCGCACGGGCGCTAACACCAACCCGACGAGCGCCGCCTACGGCACGCTCCTGCTCCGCCGCAAGTTCACCAACACGACCGGGCAAAGGATCAACCGCCTGCGCTTCCGCATCGTGGACATTACGACGAAGGGCAACTTTCAGGGCGGGGAGGCCGACCTGCGCGTGCTCACTTCGAGCGACGTTTCCGTCACCGGCACCAATCAGCAGAGCATACTCATCCGTGGCCTGACGCTCGGGCAAGCGTCCTTCCAACCGGAGGGCGGCGGCATCAACTCCACGCTCGTCCCGCCTTCGGTCTCGCTCTCGACGCCGCTCGCGCCCGGCGCAAGCATCAACGTCGAGTTCCGTCTCGGCGTGATGGTCAACGGCACGTTCCGCTTCTTCGTCAACGTCGAAGCGGTGACGGCCAGTGTCGCTTCCGCGCCCGAAGAAAGCGGCGTCGAAAGCATGAGCATCAAACGCAGCGCGACCGGCAAGCAGGCGACCGGCTCCATGCGCCAACGCTGAAACCATTCACCCTACAGCCGAAAGGCGCGGGCGACGAGAAGATCGAT
>DATCWB010000148.1:0-6466 GCA_036566625.1 Pyrinomonadaceae bacterium | reverse complement strand
ACTGGCAGGCCAGCCGTTCACCGGCGGCGAGCCGTTCGGGACTGAGCCGCGTGCGCTCGGCCGCCGTCAGGCCGGACAACAGCGTCGCGCCCTCTCGGACGACCACGGAGCACGTGTCGCACTCGCCGCGCCCCTCGCACTCGGCGGGCAGGCGCAAGCCGAGACGCTTCGCCGCGTCCCACAGGTATGTCCCCTCCGCCACCACGCCGTGACGACCGTCCGGCACAAACTCAACATTCACACTCATCGCACACCCCCACACTGTTCTCTGCTCTGTCGGGTTAAATTTCCAAGGGAGACGAATCGGAACTTACAACAACGGAAGGCAAATGTAAAAAGGCGGAAGGGGAAAGGCGAAGGGTGAAAGGGCGGAACTAAAGACCGTTCCGTTCACCGTCTTCCCTCTCACCCCTCGCCTTTCTACTTTCTACTTCGCTAATGCGTGCTCGGCGCGCTCACGAATCTCACGCGCGGCTCGGCGGCGGACTCCTCTTTCCTCGACTTGCCGTTGCTCCCACGGCATTCGGAGCAGGTGCCGAACATGCGCAGCGTGTGGTGCGTGGACTCGAAGCCGTGTTTGGAGGCGATAGCATCCTGAATGGCTTCGAGTTGTTCGGAATAAAATTCGATGGTCTTCCCGCAGTCGGTGCAGATCAGGTGGTCGTGGTGCGGGTGTTTGTAGTTGTGCTCATAGCGCGTGCGCCCGTCGCCGAAGCGCACCTCGCGCGCCAGCCCCGCGTCGGTCAGAAGTTTGAGCGTGCGGTAGACCGTGGTCTGCCCGATCTCCGGGTCTTCCTTCTGCACGAGCCGGTAGAGGTCTTCGCTCGACAGGTGTTCCTCGGTACGGAGAAAAACTTCGAGGATGAGATCGCGCTGCGCCGTGCGTTTGAGTCCGGCGCGCTGGATGTGGCGATGAAAAACTTCTTGTTCTTCAGTCATAACCTTCTTCGGTGGTTCGGCTGAAACCGGCTCGGTGATTGATGACACGCCGGCATTTTAGCATTAGCGCGCGGGATGTGTGAAGAAGTTGGCCGCCCCGCCGCCGCCGTGCTATCTTTCCGCGCATGGTGCCGGGGTGGCGGAATGGCAGACGCGACGGACTTATTTATTTGAGCACGTCGGCCGGGAAACCCCGACGTGAATGGAGTCAAAGTCGGTGAACCCTTCACAGCAATCAAATGCTGCTGGCAACGCCGAGCTAAGGCTGATTCTCCGGTTTTACGAGTCAGCAAAGTGTAGAGACGAGACGGCTCCCTCCTAAACATCATTCGTGATGCACGGAGAAGGCATCGTCCAGACCACAAACTGCCGAAGTTTGACGGGCGGCGAAAGCCGTAGTGGTAAGAAAATCCGTTGGCCGTAAGGCCGTGAGGGTTCGAGTCCCTCCCTCGGCACCACTAATTCTGCTGCTTCCCTTCCAGCCTGATCCGGCGATTGCTCTCCGAGAGGAAATTTTCACTGAAGACGAGTGCGCCGTCGCGGACGAGGCGACGCCCGCCCGCGATCACGTCCTTGATCTCGAGCGTGTCTTTGCGAAGCACGAGCAGATCGGCGTCGCGGCCGACTTCGAGGCGGCCTTTGTGTTCGAGCCGGAGGACGGCGGCCGTGTTCGCCGTGACGTGTGAGAGCGTCTGCGCGAGAGGGAAGCCGTGTTCGAGGATGCAACTGCGTATCTGCGCGAAGAGTGTGCCGGGACTGTTGATGGAGGCGTCGGACGAGACGGTGAGGCGCGCGGGGTCGCCGCCGTGGTCGAGGTAGAAGCGCAGCCATTCGGGCAGGTCTCGCGCCACGGTGTCGAGATCAACGTAAGAGCCGCGCGCGGCGAGCGCGACGGCCTCGCGCATCAACTCCTCGCTGCGTTCGACGTGCGTCGGGTAGATGAGCGAGGGCGCGATCTCGTAGTCGTCAATCAGGGCGCGCAGCAGTTTGAGGCGCGCCGCGCCCTCCCCCACATGAAAATGGGTGACGCCGCACTTGCGCGCGAGCAAACCGCCGACGTAGGCGTCTTTGACAAGTTTGGCGAGTTCGAGCGCGTCGTGTGCGGTCGCGCGTTCGTCGGAGACGGCGACCTCGCCCGCGCCGATCACTTCCGCGATGAGGATGATGTCTTCTCGCACGCTTCCGGTGAGCGTGGCCGGGGGGATGCCGTAGCCGCCGGTGAGGACGTAGGCCGTGAGTCCTTCTTCGTTGAGGCCCTTGGCCTTTGCGAGCAGACCGGCCATCGTCTTCGTCGTCGTGTCCACGCCGAGACAGCCGACGACCGTGGTGATACCGGCGAGGGCGAGTTCGCTCGCGTAGACTTCGGGCGTCTGCGTGCTGAACCCACGCTCGCCGCTCCCGCCGAGCAGGTGCTGGTGCGGGTCTATGAGGCCGGGCACGACGAGGCAGTCGCGCGCGTCAACCACGTCGAGTTCGAGTCCGAGCGCGGCGAGGGCGGCGGTGTCAACCTCGCCGATGCGTGCGATGCGCCGGTCGAGCGCGAGCACGTCGCGCCGGCCGAGCGGGGCGGGCGCGTAGACTTCACCGTTCTCGATGAGCGTCAGCATGCCGGGTCGCTCAGACCGTCGCCACGCTGAGTTGCGGGACGATTTCGCCGATGCTCTCCGCCGGGACTGCTCCGTGGCGTGCGAGCACTTCGAGGACGGGTTCGAGTTTGTCGTAGAAGACGACGACCACGTCGCCCTCCCTCATCTCGCGTAGTTCATTTGAGAAGGCTTCGATTTCGTCGAGCACCGTCAGGCACTCGCGCTCCGGCGATTCCGCATTGACCGTGCGGCACAGCAAGCCCGCCACCTCGCCTTTGCGCCTCCCGCGCAGGTCTTTGTCTTCCTTGATGATGATGCGCTGGAAGCCGCGCGCGGCAATGCGTCCGGACTCTTCGATCAGCCGGTCGTCCCGGTCGCCGGGTACGCCGAGGATGGCCGTTACGCGTCGTCCCTGCCAGAGCGCGGCCATGCGCGAGACGGCGTCGAACGCATCCGGGTTGTGGCCGTAGTCAACCATCACGTAGCCCGCGCCGACGCGGTAGAGGTTCGCGCGCCCCGGATTATGCTCGGCGTTGCTGAAGGTCTTGAGCGCGGCGGCGATATTCTCGCGCGTCATGCCATGCGCGCGGCAGGCGGCCACGGCCGCCAGCACGTTCGAGACTTGAAAACGCGCCGTGCCGCCCATCGTCACCGGGATGTCGGCGACTGAAACGACCTCGTACTCGTCGTGCCCGGCGGCTTCGATGATCCGGCCGTCGCGCACGAAGAATGCGCCGCCGCCGATGTCCGCATATTTGCGGATCAGCAGGTTGTTGTCGTCGAGCGAAAAATAGATGAACTGCTTGTCCGTGCGGCGCACGCGCGGGTTCTCGATGAGCCGCACACACTGTTCGTCGTCGGCGTTGAGGATGAGCGTGCCGCCCTCGCGGACGCGCTCGGCCACGAGCGATTTGATGTGAACCAAATCTTCGATGTCGCGGATGCCGTCCTGCCCGATGTGATCCTCGCGGATGTTGGTGATGATGGAAATGTCCGACCAGTCGTAGCCGAGTCCGCGACGCGTGATGCCGCCGCGCGCCGTCTCCAGCACGGCGACCTCCGCGGTCGGATCGGAGAGCACGACGCGCGCCGAGTGCGGCCCGGTCGTGTCGCCGCGCGCGACGAGTTCGCCGCCGATGTGGATGCCGTCGGTGGTCGTCATGCCGACCGACCAGCGCATCTCGCCGAGGACGTGGCCGATCATGCGCGTGACGGTGGTTTTGCCGTTCGTGCCTGTGATCGAGATGATGGGGATGCGCGCCTCCGCGCCGGGCGGGTAGAGCGTATCTATGATCGCGCCGCCCACGTCGCGCGGTTGTCCGTGGGTCGGCGCGGTGTGCATGCGCAGGCCGGGCGCGGCGTTGGCTTCGATGAAGCCGTTCCCGGCCTGCAATGGTTGGGCGATGTCTGCGGCGATGAGGTCGAGGCCGCAGATGTCGAGGCCGATGACGCGCGCGGCGCGTTCGCAGAGCCGCCGCACTTCCGGATGAACGTCGTCCGTTACGTCAATGGCCGTGCCGCCGGTCGAGAGGTTTCCGGTCTCGCGCACGAAGACGCGTTCGCCCGCCTCGGGCACTTGCTCGAAACTCAGTCCGTGCTTGAGCAAGTAGGCGACCATCACCTCGTCAACCTTGATCTTCGTCAACACGTTGTCGTGCCCCTCGCCGCGCAGGGGGTCGAGGTTTTCGATCTCGATCAACTCGCCGAGCGTGTGCTTGCCGTCGCCCGTGACGTGACAGGGCACGCGTTCGCTGGCGGCCACGAGTTTTCCGCCGACGACGAGCACGCGGTAGTCGCGCCCCTCGTACATCTCTTCGACGAGCACGTCGTGCCCGTAGGCCTGCGCGATGCGGAAGGCTTCCAGCACTTCGATCTCGGTGGTGAGATTGAGCGAGACGCCTTTGCCCTGATGCCCGTCGAGCGGCTTGACGACGACCGCGCCGCCGATTTCCGACAGGGCGGCGATGGCTTCGTCGGCCGTCTCCGCCACCAGCCCGCGCGGCACGGGGATGTCGGCCTGTTCGAGCATGGACTTGGTCAGTTCCTTGTCGCCCGCGATCTCGACGGCGATGCCGCCCGTCTCGCTCGTCATCGCGGCCTGTATGAAGCGGCGGTTCTTGCCGTAACCGAGTTGGACGAGGCTGTCGGCGTTGACGCGAAAGGTAGGGATGTCGCGGCGGCGCGCGGCCTCCACGATGGCGCGCGTGCTCGGCCCCAGTTCCGTGCGCGCGATGAGGCGGCGCGCCGCTGCCAGTTTCTCTTCGAGCGCGTAAGGATCGTTTCTGACGAGCGCGCCGACGAGTTCGACGGCCACCTCCAACAGGAAACGCATCCCGCGCTCGGCCTTGTAGGCGACTACGACGTGGTAGCAGCCCGGCTCGTCCGCGTAGAGCGTCTTACCATAGTAGACGGGCACGCCCGCCGCGTCGGAGAGTTCGAGCACGACGTGCTCGACGATGTGGCCGAAGTATGTGCCCGTCTCCAGACGCTCGACGAAGCCGCCCGCGCGTCCCTTGTTGCAATGATGCTCTTTGAGTCCGGGCAGGCGTGCGACGAGCCGTTCGTTGAAGCCCGCCACGTCGCGGCTTTCCGTCTCGGCCAGTTCCTCCAGGTAGAGCTTCATCAACAGCACGGGTTTGTGGTTGTAGATGTTCGGCCCGGCCAGCGTCCTGATTTTGTCAATCCTCATGCTCTGTCACCCTCGGCTACTCCTTGTCGCCCCTTGTCGCCTCTTGTCACACCGCACGCGCCTCAATCGTTGTTCGCGGCGGTGTAATAACTTTCCCTTGAACTCTTCTTCGCGTTCTTATTCAAACTCTTGTTACCGTTTTTCTTCGCACCTTTTTTCGGGGTCGCGGGAGTTTTCGGTTTCGCCACACGCCGCACGCGCGTCGCACCGGCCTTTTCGTGCGCGTGATCCTCGATGATCGGCTGCCGCTCGCTCAGGGAGAAGCGATGGCCTGCGGGCAGGACGTGGAGTTTGATGTTGTAGAGCGCCAGCCCCTCGTCGCGTTCGAGATCGGGGACGTTCGTGTAAGTCAGCGCGCCCGCGTCGATCACCGTCACCGCGCCTTTACCGATCACTTCAAACGTGCTGTCTCGCACGACGAGGGCGGTGTTTTCGTCAATGCCGATGCCGAGATCGTGCGGGTATTGCGCGACGGCCGAGATGAGACGGCCATGACGGCCGCGCTGCGAGAAATGCGTGTCGATCATGCCGCCGAGCAGAAACTCCACGCCCGGCCCGAGTTGCAAACTTTCGAGGCGCGGGTTCTCTTCCCCGCTGCCGCGCACGAACATCGAGCTGGACATCATCGCCGCGCCCGCGCTCGTGCCGCCGATGACGACGCCCTGCTCGTACAATTGGTGGAGCAGCAGGTCCATCTCGCTGCCGCCGATGAGCGACGTGACGTGCAGCTGATCGCCGCCGGTAAAGAAGATGCCCGTGGCCTGTCCGAGCGCGGCGAGTCGTTTCTTGTCGGAGGCGTCGCCGCGCGCCGACACGTCAACGACGCGCACGCTCTTAGCGCCGAGCCGACGGAAAACTTTCCGGTACTCCCTGCCGACCTCTTCCGGTTCGTCCGTGGCGACCGTCATCACGATGAGACGCGCCCTCCTGCGCCCGCCCGCGAGCCTGACGAATTCCGCGAGAATCGTGCAATCGCCCTCTTTATCTTCGCCGCCGCCGATAATGAACAGCAGCCCCTTCGGATGCGCTAACTTCATCGAGAACCTCAATCGCCGGCTCGTCTCAAGAGCGTCAAAAAGAAGGGTGTGCCCCGCGATGTGCGGAACATCACCCTTCAACCCACCCCTTGCTCGTTCCGCAGTCGCACCGGATGCCGAAGCCTCGGTGCGCCGCTGGTTCCCGACCGGGCGCGAATCGCGCCGGCTGAGAAAGTGTCCCTTGTCGAACAATTCAAACACGCCGACTTGCCGCC
>DATCWB010000147.1:0-4324 GCA_036566625.1 Pyrinomonadaceae bacterium | reverse complement strand
GACGGAGGCGGATGCCGAAAGAATTCGCGCGCTCGGACTTTCGCCCGCGCGAACCCGCGTCTCGGGCAACATTAAATTCGACGCCGATGCGGACACGGGCGAACACGCCATCACCGCCGAACTGCGAGAGCGTTTCGCGTTCGACGACGCGCGGCCGCTCATCGTTGCCGCCAGCACACACGCGCCCGAAGAGGCGATCACGTTCGAAGCATTTCAGCAAACACGCGCCGCGCTCGCCGGCGGCAAACGCCCGCGCCTGCTCGTCGCGCCGCGCCACCCCGAACGCTTCAACGAAGTGGCCGCCCTGCTCGAAGCGAGCGGCCTCGCGTGGGCGCGTCGTTCGAGTCCGCCGCAAGTGGACGACCGCGCCTGCGACGTAATCCTGCTCGATAGCATCGGCGAACTGCGCGGTGTCTACCCGCTCGCCGCGCTCGTCTTCGTCGGCGGCAGTATCGCCATGACCGGCGGGCATAACGTGCTCGAACCGGCCGCCGCCGCCCGCTGCATCGTGACCGGCGCGCACACGTTCAATTTCTCCTCCATCATGCGCGATTTCCTCGAACGCGATGCGCTCGTGCAGTTGCCCGCGCTCTCGGAGGCCGACGCGCCCGCCGCGCTGGCGCAAATTTTCCGCGAGTTGTTAAATACGGACGAACGGCGACGCCGCACGGGGGAGCGCGCTCGCGCCGCGCTTGAAGAGAGTCGCGGCGCGACGGACGCAACGATCAAACTTCTCGCCCCGTTGATAGAGCAGAGGTCAGAGGTCGGAGGTCAGCCGGAAGTTGAGAAACAGCCAAAGCCCGAACCTCAGCCGTGAGTCTTTCAAATTCCTCTTCGCACCATTGCCTTCTACTTTGTGTCTTCGTCCACCTTCTTCGCGCCTCCGGCGAGAAAATCCGTTTCACGCCGGGGCGCGAAGTGGGAACGTAAGGCGCAGGTGGTTAACCCGTTGCGCCGGAGTTTGAAACAAACTCAGCCCGTCGAGTCCTGCCCTTTTATGCTTAAGTTACCTGACTTCGTGCTCGCGCCGCTCGGCTTCGCTTACGGAGCGGTGGGCGGCGCGCGGCGCGCGCTGTATCGCATGGGCGTGCTGAGGGTCGAACGCATCGCCGCGCCGGTCGTCAGCGTGGGAAACCTCACGGCGGGTGGCACGGGCAAGACGCCACTCGTCGAATGGCTGGCGCGTGCGGCCGCAAGCGAGCGGCGGCGCGTCTGCATACTCACGCGTGGCTACGGCCGCGCCGATCCGGGCAAGCGCGTGGTCGTGTCGGATGGTGAGCGAGTGCTGGCGGAGGCGCGCGAGGCGGGCGACGAGCCGCGCCTGCTGGCGGAGAGTTTGAGCGGTCTTCGCGTGGCCGTCGTCAGCGACGCGAACAGGGTCGCGGCAGCCCGTTGGGCGCTCGCGAGTTTGCGCAGCGAAGTGTTTATCCTCGACGACGGATTCCAGCATCTACGCGTCGCGCGCGACTTGAACATCCTGACGCTCGACGCGACAGACCCCTGGGGGGGCGGCCATCTGCTTCCGCGCGGGCGACTGCGTGAACCACTCGGCGCGTTGAAGCGCGCGGACTTGATCGTCATCACTCGCGCGGAACTCGCCGGAGACGTGGAAGACTTGCGCGCGCGCGCCGGGAGCTTGAGTGGCGGTCGTCCCGTGCTCGTAGCGCGCACCGCCACGGTTCGCATCGTCTCGCTCGACGGGGCGACAGTTGACGAGACGGGCGGCGCACGCGAAACAAACGAAATAACACAAGCGATCATCGCCGACATTCCGCAACCGCTCGCCGCCTTTTGCGCCATCGGCAACCCGGCGGCATTCTTCGCTCACGCGCGCAACCATGCGCTCACGCTCAACTACACGCGCGCCTTCACAGACCATCACGCTTACACGCAGCGCGACGTTGACGAGTGCGTGCGCGAAGCCGTGCGCCACGGCGCGCGCGCATTGCTGACGACGGCGAAAGATGCCGTTAAGCTTCGCGCGTTCGACTTCGCGCTTCCCTGTTACGTGTTGGAAGTTGCGTTAAAGTTTGACGACGAGCAGAGGATGCGCGCCATCCTGAATGAATGTATCTCAGGCCCCGGCCGCCTCTGACGAGTTGTTGGCGGGCGGCGGGTCTGATGCCGGGTCGAGCGAATCGGGCGGCGTCCCCCTCGGAGAAGGCGGCGGCGGATCGTCCGGCGTTGGAGTGGTTCTTGCCGGGGGCGGCGTGGGATTGCGCCGTGGGGTCGGCGTCGGCGTCGGCTCGGTCTCTTCCTCTTCCTCTGGAGTGTTGCTGTTCCCGGCCTCGTCCGGCGTGGCTTCGGTCGAGGGTGTCGGCTGTGGGGTCGGGTTCGGATTGGAGGTCGTGCCTCCTCCGCCCGTCGAGGTCTGCGTGGGCGCGGCTGCCGGTGTCGGCGTGCTGGCCACGGGCGTGACGTTACTTTCTCCCGTGCCCGTCGGCGACGCGCCCGGCTGCACGGGCAGCGCGTTCGGGTCGGCGGTGAGCGGCAGAGAGTTATCGTTCGCGGGAGACGAGCCGGAATTGCGCTGGTAGGCGAAGAAGACGCCGAGCAGCGCGATTAACAGGACGGCCGCAGGGATCATGATGCGCCACGGGTTGAAACTCGCGGCGGGCGGCGGCATTTCAAAAAGCTCAGGCTCATCGGCGACATACACTTGCTCGCGCGCATGCACGACCGTCGCATCGTCCGCGTCGGTGCTAAGCGTCGGGCGCGTTTCGAGCGGCGCGGTCGGCACGATGATCCGATTCGTGTTGCCCACGCCGGGCTGCTCATTTTCGCTCGTCGCCGCCCCGCCGGCGAGCGCGCCTGCTTCGTCGCTCGCGGCCGCCGCGAGTGCTTCCGCCAGTTCGCCCGCGCTCTGTTGCCGCTCCTCGGGCAGTTTCGACAGCGCGCGGGCGATCACTTCGCCCACGGCGGGCGGCAGATCTTTCCGCTCGTCGAGCACCGAAGGCGCAGGCTCTTGCAGGTGCTTCAACATGATCGCCGTCGCCGACTCGCCTGTGAACGGCACATGGCCGACGAACATCTCGTAGAGGATGATCCCGAGGCTGTAGATGTCTGAGCGCGCGTCGATGTCGCTGGCCTGCGAACACTGTTCGGGCGACATGTATTGAGGCGTGCCGATGATCAAATTGGGCGCGGTGAGTTCGGGGTCGTGCCCGTCGGTTTCCAGAATCTTGGCGATGCCGAAGTCGAGCACCTTCGCCCAATCGTTACCGCCCGCCACCTCTTCGAGCATGATGTTATCGCTCTTGAGATCGCGGTGAACGACGCCCTCCGCGTGCGCGGCGTCGAGCGCGCCGCAGATTTGCTTCGTCACTTCGACCACGCGCGCGAGCGGCAACGGACTTTCGCCCCGAATCACTTCCTTGAGCGTCTTCCCACGCAGGTACTCCATCACGAGGAAGACGATCCCGTTCTCCGATTCACCGAAATCAGTGACGTTCAGCGCGTGCGGGTTCGAGATGCGCGAGGCGGCTTTGGCTTCGCGCGTGAAGCGCGCCACGATCTTGTCGTCGGCGGCGAGCGAAGGGTGCAGCACCTTGATCGCGACGGCCTTCTCCATCAGGATGTGCGTCGCGCGATAGACCGTGCCCATGCCGCCTTCGCTGATGCGTTCCTCGATGCGGTACTTCCCGGCTAACGTCTGCCCGACCAGAGCATCGCCCGTCTTGACTAGAACTGTGCCGTCAGCCGGGCATAAGGTGGGCGCGTTCTCATAGGTCTTCCCGCATTTCGGACATTTTTTCATCAGTCGCTTTCGCCTCGCACGAACGAATCTGAGGGATTTTCTTGGATGAAGCGTATCATACTGCTACGGACGCCCCAAGGTAAAACTATAACACGCAAAACTGACGCCACGCGCGCTTTGATCCGGCACGCCCGTTTTTCTTTTAACTTTTCGCCGATCTTAAGTAATCTTGCCCACGCACGTTATTCAATATACGTTCGAAGGCGGCTAAACGTTTGGGTAAAGAACAGCTACTCGTCATCGGCGGCGTTGCCGCCGGACTCGCAGCGGCCATGCAGGCGCGGCGCTCCGCGCCCGACCTGCGGATCACCGTGCTTGAGAAGACCGGCGACATTTCCTACGGCGCGTGCGGCCTCCCCTACGTCGTCTCCGGTTTGATCCCCGCGCTCGAACGTCTCGTCCTCCACACGCCCGAAGACTTTCGCGCGCAGCACGACATCGACGTTCAACTGCACACCGAGGCGTTGGAGATTCTCCCCGCGCGTTCCGTCGTACGCGTGAGCGCGAACGGCGAGCGGCGCGAAATGGGCTTTGACAGTCTCGTGCTGGCGACGGGAGCGGCGGCCG
>DATCWB010000146.1:0-25214 GCA_036566625.1 Pyrinomonadaceae bacterium | reverse complement strand
AAGGGCGGCGGCTCGAAGGGCGGTTCCAAGGGCGGCTCCAAAGGCGGTTCCAAGGGCGGCTCCAAGGGCGGCTCGAAGAAGCGGTAGTAGTCAGTTCAACCCGAGTAACTCAACAACCTTCACAAGCGCACACAAAACATTCGGTCTCAAACCGAGACCATTCAAAGGGACGGCGAACGCTACTACAGCACGCCGTCCCAATTCTTTGACGGCAGAGGTTAGAGATCAGTAGAAGATGATTGTTGTTTTAACTAACCTCCGACCTCTAACCTCCGACCTCTCTTGTTATGATTAACGTCGCCCTTGTCGAACCGGAGATACCGCCGAACACCGGCAACGTCGCCCGCCTGTGCGCGGCGACGCGTACGCCTTTGCACATTGTCGGCGTCGCCGGGTTTCGTTTAGACGACCGCGCGGTGCGGCGCGCCGGGTTGGACTACTGGCCCGAAGTGCAGCTCTCAAGGCATCGAGACCTCGACGCGTTGCGCGCCGCGCTTCCCACATCGCGCTTCGTCTATCTCACGACGAAAGCCCGCAGAGCCTACACCGATTGGCATTACGCGGATGGCGATTGTTTGATTTTTGGCCGGGAAACGCGCGGTTTGCCGGAAGAATTGCTGAATGCCAATGCCTCGAACTGCGTCACGATCCCGATGCTTAACCCACGCGTGCGCAGCCTCAATCTCGCCACCTCCGTCGCCATCGTCCTCTATGAAGCGCTGCGCCAGACGGGCGCGTTCGAGTCATCGGAACGAGCCTCGCACGACGCGCCCGATTCCCTCATGAGTCACAAACTCACTTGATCAACTTCCGGCCGCAGCCACCCCAAGCGACTCCTGTGCGCGAGGATAATCGGGCGGCGCGTGTTATGATATGCGGTTTGATGTGGCGCGTCGAAAAGCGCCGTTTTGATCTATAGGGGAGTTATGACAGAAGAAAGAAAAGATATACGCAATATCGCCATCATCGCGCACGTCGATCATGGCAAGACGACGCTCGTTGACGCGATGCTCAAGCAGGCCGGCACGTATCGCGAGAACGAACATATCATTGATCGCGTGATGGACTCGATGGACCTGGAGCGCGAGCGCGGCATCACGATCATGGCGAAGAACACGGCGGTGCGCTACGGCGACGTGAAGATCAACATCCTCGACACGCCCGGGCACGCCGACTTCGGCGGCGAAGTAGAACGCGTGTTGAAGATGGTTGACGGGGTGATGCTGCTGGTGGACGCGGCGGAAGGTTGTCTGCCGCAGACGCGCTTCGTCCTGCGCAAGGCGCTGGAGCTGCGCCTGCCCGTCATTGCCGTCGTCAACAAGATTGACCGGCAGGACGCACGGCCGGCGGAAGTGGTAGACGAAATCTACGAGCTGTTCCTCGACCTCGACGCAACGGACGCGCAGATCGAGTTTCCGATCCTCTACGCCGTGTCGCGCGACGGCGTGGCGAAGAAGAACCTCGCGGACGAGTCGGGCGATCTGAGACCGCTCTTCGAGCAGATCATCGAGACGATCCCCGCGCCGCGCGCCATCCGCGATGACTCTTTGCAACTGCTCGTCGCGAATCTGGATTACAACGAATACGTCGGGCGGCTCGCCATCGGGCGCATCTTCTCCGGCGAGATCGCGCAGAACGAGACGGTCGCCATCATCAAGCGCGACGGCGCGGTGCAGAAGACGCGTGTGTCGAAGCTCTACGCCTTCGAGGGGTTGAAGCGCGAGGCCGTAGAGCGCGCGGGCGTCGGCGACATCGTTGCGCTCGCAGGGATGGAAGGCATCGAGATCGGCGAGACGATTTCGAGCGCGGATAACCCGAGGGCGCTGCCGGTGATCGCCGTGGACGAGCCGACCATCTCGATGATCTTCAGCGTCAACAACTCGCCGTTCGCGGGGCGCGAAGGCAAGTACGTCACCTCCAGACAATTGCGTGAGCGGCTCAACCGCGAACTCCTGAGCAACGTCGCGATCCGCGTGGAAGAGACGGAGACGCCGGATCAATTCAAGGTATCGGGGCGCGGCGAACTGCAACTCGCGATTCTGATCGAGATGATGCGGCGCGAGGGCTACGAGTTACAGGTGTCGAAGCCGCAGGTCATCACGCACCAACGCGACGGGAAAACTCTCGAACCAATCGAACTGGTGGTCGTTGATTGTCCGGACGAATTCATCGGGGTCGTGACGGAAGCGATGGGGCGGCGCAAGGGGCAGATGACGAAGATGGTCAACCACGGCACGGGGCGCGTGCGTCTGGAATTCGAGACTCCTTCGCGCGGTTTGATCGGTTTTCGCAACGAGTTTCTGACGGAGACGAAGGGCACGGGCCTGCTCAACACTTTGTTCCTGCGTTGGGGCGAGTGGCAGGGCACGATGCGCGGGCGCGCGACGGGGTCGCTCGTCTCCGACCGGATGGGCGAGACGACGACCTTCGCGCTCTTCAATTTGCAGGAGCGCGGGACGATGTTCGCGCGCCCCGGCCAGAAGGTTTACGAGGGCATGATCATCGGCGAGAACGCCCGCGCCGTAGACCTCGACGTGAACGTCATCAAGGAGAAGAAACTGACGAACATGCGCGCCGCGAGCGCAGACGAAGCGATGCGCCTCGTCCCCGTCAAAGAACTCTCGCTCGAACAGGCTCTGGAGTTCATCGCCGACGACGAACTCGTGGAAGTGACTCCGGAGACCATTCGCCTGCGCAAGCGTGTGCTCGCCGCGAACCTGCGCCCGAAGAAGAAAGAGGCGGAAGCGAAGCAGGCGTGAACCGCTTGAGAGCCGGAAAGCGAGAGGCCGCGACACTCGTCATGTCGCGGCCTCTCGCCGTCAGCGCCGTGCGATTATCTGGTTTGAGCCGGTGAGCCGAAGGCGCGGAACGGTCGTATCCGCTTCACGAAGCCGCTGGCGATTTGCCACTCGACCGAGCCGCCGAGCGAACCTATTTTACCGCTCAGCAACACACGGTTTGTGCGTGGGTCGAGCACGCTGTAGACGAAGCGGTTGGTGAACAGTTTGCGGTCAACCTCGATGATCAGGTCGGCGTCCGTCTCGTCGCGCGAGATCACCATGCCCCAGTATTGAACTTCGCTGCGGTCGAGCAACTCCTGTTCGAGGGCGGCGGGTTTGAAATAGACGGACTTCGTGCGGATGAAGATTGTTTGCGCGGCACGCAGCGTCTCGGCGGGCGTTGTCCTGTCGGGGGCGTTCCCGGAATTTTGTCCCGCACTCGCCGCCGAAAGGCTCGCGAGCGTGCAGCAGGCGGCGACGATGAGTGCGCAGAAACGACGAAGGCGCGGCGGCATAATTTGTCTGCTCCCGTTCGGCAGGTGAAAGTTGGCTGTCACCCGAACAAGGTAATGCACGCAGGCGCGCGGGCTGCCGCCACTATGACACTTTGTTGATTGTCACATGATGTTCTCTAAAGGATGGGAACTCCGGCGCGGGCTTCATAAGGCGATCTTATCCGCGCCGGTGTTTGTCATCGCTTCCGATCTCTCGCGGTGTCGTCGCCGTCCGGCTCGTCCTTATCCGTCGCCGGATCGTAAACCTCGTAGCCGGTCCCGTCGTCGTAGTAATAATTGCGCGGCGCGCGTTCCGGTTCGGGCGGCGCGTCGCGTTCGCGGGGTTGTGTTGTATCATCTTGCCGTTCGCTCATTTCATCTCCGTTTAAGGCATAAATTATGTGTCGCTTTCTCGCGTATGCGGGCGCGCCGCTGCTGCTGGCGGATTTATTATACCGCCCCACGAACTCGCTGATCATGCAGAGCTACAAGGCGCGCGAACGCGCCGAGCCTCTGAACGGCGACGGGTTCGGCGTCGGCTGGTACGCGCCCGACGTTGACCCGACGCCGTGCGTGCAGCGGACGGTGATGCCCGCCTGGTCGAACCGGAACTTGCAGAACCTCGCCGTGAAGGTGCGCGCGACGCGCCTGTTCGCGCACGTGCGCGCCGCGTCGCCGGGCATGGCGGTGATGGAGTCGAACGTCCACCCGTTCGCTTACGACCGTTTCATGTGGATGCACAACGGCGGGGTCGCCGGGTTCGAGCGCATCAAGCGCACTTTGCGCGAGAGTTTGAAGGACGAGTTTTACAACATGGTGATGGGCACGACCGACTCGGAGCACGCCTTCGCCCTTTTTCTCAACTCCCTGCGCGTGCCCTTCGGCGAGGCGCGCGGCGAAGACATGCGCGTGGCCGTCGTCGAGACCATCGCGCTTTTGAACGAGTGGACGCGCGCGGCCGACGTGGTCGAGCCTTCGCATTACAACTTCGCGGTGACGGACGGCGAATCAATCGTCATCTCGCGCTACTGCTCGGCCGAAGGCCTGGCCGGCAACTCGTTGCACATCTCGCGCGGCAAGCGTTTCGAGTGCCTGCCCGGCGGGCTGTGCGACATGCACACGGTCAAGGCGCAGGAACAGGCCGCTGCCGTCATCGTCTCAAGCGAGCGTCTGACGGATGACATGGACGACTGGCTCGACGTGCCGGACAACCACACCGTCACGGTGACGCCGGATTTGAACGTGCGGGTCGAGGCAATTAATCTTTAAGCACAAGAAAGCGGGATATGAACATCAGCATTAACCGTCGCGCGCTGGCCGCGCTCTCGGTCGCCCTCCTTCTCTTACCACAAACAATTCCAACCATCGTCGCGCAACAAACGCCGCCGCCGTCGAAGAAGTTCGAGTTGACGATTGACAGCATCATGCGCGGGCCTGCGCTCGTCGGCTATACGCCGGGAGACGTGCGTTGGTCGCAGGACGGCGCGCGGGTCTATTTTCGCTGGAAGCAGGCGACGGAGGCGCGCCTGCGAGACATGGACACTTACGTCGTCAACCGCGACGGCACGGGCTTGCGCAAGCTCTCGGAGGAAGAGGCGCGAAACGCGCCGCCCTCGTCGGGCGAGTTGTCGAAGGATAAGAGGTGGACGGTCTTCACAGACGAGGGCGACGTTTATCTCTACGAGCACGCGCGGGGCGCGCGCAAGGCCCTGACGCGCACCGTCGAGGCCGAAACGAACCCGCGCTTCACGCGCGATGGGCGGCGCGTCTACTTCACGCGCCAAAACAATCTCTACGTGCTCTCGCTCGACGGCGGCCTGCTCGAACAGTTGACCGACATACGCGTGGGCGGCGGCGGTGGCGGCGCGCAGCCGGAGCGCGGCACGGAGAGCCAGGAAGTGTTGAAGAAGGAGGAGCGCGGGCTGCTCGAAGCCGTGCGCGAGCGCGCCGAGCGACGCGAGGAGCAGGAGGCGAAACGCAAGGCGCGCGAGCGGCGAAAACCTTTCAATGTCCCGACGGGGCACACCGTCTCGAACCTCACGCTCTCGCCGGACGGTCGCTTCGTCGTGGCCGTCATCTCGGAGCCGGCGGCGGCGGCCAGGCAGACGATTGTGCCGAACTACGTCACGGAGTCGGCCTACACGCAGGACATACCGGGGCGCACGAAAGTGGGCGACGCGCAGGGGCGCACGCGCATGGCCGTCATCTCGGTCGAGACGGGCGAGGCCAGGAACGTGGATCACGGGCAGCGCGCAGAGGCCGCGCCCGTTGTGCGCACGCGCACCGAACAAAACGCCACCGAGCAGGCCGCGCGTGAGAGCGGCGCGACGCAGACGCAGGGGGCGCAGGCACAGCAACAAACACAAGGCCGGACGCAGGAGGGACAGCAAACACAACAACAGGGACAGCAGGGACAGCAACCGCCGCGCACGCAGACCGAAACGACCGCGCAGACCGGCGCGCAGGCGCGTGAACGCGACGTGCAGCTTTTCCAGTTGCAATGGTCTGAGGATGGGAAGCACGCGGCGATGCTCGCGCGTTCCGCCGACAACAAGGATCGCTGGGTGCTCGAACTTGACCCTGCGACGGGCAAAACGAAAACGCTCGTCGCGCTGCATGACGACGCCTGGACGAACGGCCCCGGCGCGTTCACGCTCGGCTGGCTCGCGGATAACCGGCGCGTCTATTTCGAGTCGGAGCGGGACGGCTTCGCGCACCTCTACGCGGTTTCGATTGACGGCGGCCAGCCGGTGCAGTTGACGCGCGGCGCGTTTGAAGTCTCGGACGTGCGGCTCTCCGACGACAAGACGAAGTTCTATTTCACCTCAAGCGAGGTCAGCTTCGCCGAGCGACACCTCTACTCGATGCCTGTCGCGGGCGGCGCGCGCACGCGTCTCACCGCCATGCCCGGCAACAACGCGGCCGACATCTCGCCCGACGAACGCATGCTCGCCATCGTCCGCTCATACAGCAACAAGCCGCCGGAACTCTACCTCGCCGCGAGCGCGCCCCTGTCGGACGCGAGACAGGTAACGACTTCACCTACGCGAGAATTCTTCACGCACAACTGGATCGAGCCGCCCATCGTCGCCATCCGTGCGCGCGACGGGCAGACGGTGCAGGCGCGTCTCTACAAACCCGCGCGGCCGAACGGCGCGGCGGTCCTGTTCGTCCACGGCGCGGGCTACTTGCAGAACGTACACAAGTGGTGGAGCAGTTATTACCGCGAGTACATGTTTCATCACCTGCTGATGGAGCGCGGCTACACCGTGCTCGACATAGACTATCGCGGCTCTGCCGGGTACGGGCGCGACTGGCGCACGGGCATCTATCGCCACATGGGCGGCAAGGATTTGACCGACCATCTGGACGCCGCGCGCTACCTCTCCGCCGAGCACAACATAGACCCCAAACGCATCGGCATCTACGGCGGTTCTTACGGCGGCTTCATCACGCTGATGGCGATGTTCACCGCGCCGGACGTGTTCGCGGCGGGCGCGGCGCTGCGCCCCGTCACCGATTGGGCACACTACAACCACCCTTACACCGCCAACATCCTCAACCTGCCGCAGACAGACCTCGAAGCCTATAAGCGCAGTTCGCCGATCTACTTCGCGGAAGGCTTGCGCGGCGCGCTCCTCATCTGCCACGGCATGGTTGACGTAAACGTACACTTTCAGGACTCCGTGCGCCTCGCCCAGCGTCTCATCGAACTGAGAAAAGAGAACTGGGAACTCGCGCCCTACCCCGTGGAAGACCACGCCTTCGAGCGCGACACGAGTTGGGCAGACGAGTACAAGCGAATCTTGAAATTGTTCGAGACGAATTTGCGCGCCGCCGGCAACGCCGCGCCCGCCGTGGGTCGTTAGCCGGGCCGCCGCGCGTGAACCACGTATCCGCGGTTTGAAGAAATTAAAGGCATGAGCCTCATCTACCTTCACGGCGAACCGCTGCTGCCTTTTATGCTGGGGCTGCTCGCGTTCGCCGTGCTCGGTTGGGGCGCGCTGATCTACATGCTCTATAAGTTCTGGCAGAAGAGAAAGGAATAGCGGCGCGCCATCCGGACACCGCCCGCGCCGGACACTCCGGACGCGTCCCGCGCCCAATGACCCTTGACACGTTCCGGAGGGCGCGTCTAAAGTCGTGCCCACTCATCTTCCGGGAAGCGGCCTGACAGCGCAATTGCCATCAAGGTTCGTTCCCCACGTCCCCAACTTTCAGCCCATAGTTCGGAGGAATTTTTCGATGACAAGAAAGCTGTTCGCGTCCCTCTCGCTTCTGTGCATGGCGTTGTTCGTGGCCGTCGCCAGCCCGTCGCTCTTCAAACGCGCCCACGCCGAGAACGCGCGCGGCGACGACAAGACGTTCGTCCAAACCGAAGCGTCGTTCAACGCGCAAAAGACCGCCAAAGGCGAGACGCGTTCGCAGCGCGACCGCTGCGCCACGCGCGACCTCGACGAGACGACCGCCTCCACCTACGAAGCCGCGCTCAACGACTTCAACAACAAGCGCAGCCCCGGCCAGATCAGGAAGTCGGGCGCGGTGACGATCCCCGTCTACTTTCACGTCGTCAACAAGGGCGCCGGCGTCTCGAACGGCGACATCACAGACAAGATGATACGCGCGCAGATCGACGTGCTCAACGCCGCCTACGCCGGCGCTACGGGAGCGGGCGCGGCCAACACGCCCTTCCGCTTCGCCCTCGTCGGCGTGACGCGCACGACCAATCTCGCGTGGTTCAATGCCGCGCCCGACACAGCTGCCGAGCGCGAGATGAAGACCGCCCTGCACACGGGCGACGCGACGACGCTCAACTTCTACACCAACAACGGCGGCGGTTATCTCGGCTGGGCCACCTTCCCCTTCTGGTACGCGGGCGACCCCTCGATGGACGGCATCGTCTGCCTCTATTCGAGCCTGCCCGGCGGCACGGAAGCCCCTTACAACGAAGGCGACACGGGCGTGCATGAAGTCGGCCACTGGCTCGGCCTCTTCCACACGTTCCAGGGCGGCTGCGCGGCCGTCTACAACGACTTCGTTGCCGACACTCCCTCCGAACGCTCGCCTGCCTTCTACTGCCCCACAGGGCGCGACTCCTGCCCCAAGACCGGCATCGACCCCATCGAAAACTTCATGGACTACACCGACGACCCCTGCATGTACCGCTTCACCGGCGGCCAATCCGCGCGCATGGAAGCCCTCTCGCTCCAATATCGCGGCCTGTAAAGTTTTCGATTGCTGAGTTAGTTTCCGGAGAGGGGCGTCGCCGAGACGCCCCTCTCTTATTTTCAACGCGCCGCATAACGCCAAACCGTCTTCTCACCGGCGACCAGAATGACTTCGCTCTCCTTGTCGTTCTCCGTCGAGAGGGCAGCGACGGCGTTAGCGGCTTCGGGCAGGATTTCGTGATAGAGGAGCTTGCCGTGTTCGTCATAGACGTAAAACAGCGACCGCTCTATCACGGCAAACCTCGCAACCACCGCCAGATATTCGGGTTGATCTTTCCTCAACCTCACCCACGCGCCTTTGGCTCGATACACTTCCTCCGTATCAAACACGATGGGGTCGGGCATACCGGGGGCGGTAAACTCTCGCGGCTTTTCCAGTTTGATCTTACTGAGGGGGGCTTCAAAATTTGAAAAGTTTTTGCCGTCGAGATCGATCAACGCCAACCGGCCTTCCTTGACGGCGAGATTTTGCAACGCGCCCCGACCGTCGGGTCTGGGGCAGAGGGAAAGGTATGACAGGTAGAGGGGCATGCTCGCGCTGCTCATCACCTTTCCCTGAGCATCACGGATTTTGAGTTCATCCCCACCCGCTTCCACGATCTCGGCCTTGCCGTCTCCGTTTAAGTCAAAGAGTTCCATCTGCCCGTGTGGGAATTCCTCTTCGCGCCGCCACTTGCTGCTCCCGAAGCGATCAAACAATTCCAATGACCACTGATCGTGACCCCATGAAGCGACGAACTCCAACTTGCCGTCGCCGTCTATGTCTCCGGCGGCTACCTCCCTGATCGAAGGTTGTCCTTCCTGATGTTCGCCGCGATTAAACAGGACGCGCCCCTCGTGGCTGAACAGTGCAGCCCCGTCAATTCCGCCAAAGCCTAAGATTTCACACAGCCCGTCGCCCTCGACATCGACCACGCGTATGTTGTGAAAGATATTTTTCGCCCGCTCCGTCTTTAACGGGCCGATTTTGATCTCACCTTTTTCGAATTGATAGTCAATGCGTTTTCTGAGGTTGCCCTCGGCGTCGAGAATGGTCATGCCGAATCTTCCCGCGAGTCCTACGTCCAGACCCGCTTGCCCGTCCAACTGGCCGACGCTCATGTCCTCTATCGAATCGAACTTGAGTTTCAGCTTCTCCGGGTCGGACACGTCTTTCCACAAACTGCTTTCACCCGCCGCGTAAAACTCCGATTTCGTCAGAAAGCCCGCGCCGACGAGCGTCTTCGCTTCGCGTAATGCGGGAGGCGTCTCGCGCTCCGCGAAAAGCGGCGCGAGGTAGGACTTGTAGAAAAACACGCCCATCAGCGCGACCGCCGCGACGGCGCAGCCGAGTATGATTGAAAGAATGAGGAGCTTTCTTTTGAGACTCATGGGGTGCTTCTCCACTCGCGTCTCCTCGCGCTCGCCCGGCGCGCCCGGTTAGTGAAGGCGGTTGCGCCTGCGCAAGTCAATTAGGGGAGCAGGCGGCCGAGGAGGTCTATGAGCCAGTCGAAGTCTACGGGTTTGGTGAGGTAGGCGTCGCAGCCAGCGGCGAGCGCCTGTGCGCGGTATTCGGTTTCGTGGTGCGCGGTGAGGGCGACGATGAGCACGTCGCGCATGGTGTTGTCGCCCCGGATGCGGCGCGTGGCCTCGATGCCGTCGATGAGCGGGAGACCGATGTCCATGATGATGATGTCGGGGCGTTCGCGCGCGGCGAACTCGACGCCCTGCTCGCCGTCCACGGCTTCGACGACGCGGAAACCGCGCTTCTCCAGTTCGAGGCGCATGAGGAAGCGTGTGTCCTCGAAGTCTTCCACGACGAGCACCTTGAGCGGCGCGGCCATTCTGAGACTGTTTGAACCGGTGCCTGAAGTTTCCTGACTCACTTGCCCCTCGTTAAGGTTCGCCCGACGGTCGCGCGCCCCGCGGAACGCGCGACGGATGAAATTGCGCGGCTAGTTTTCAACATTTCAACCTTCGCGGTCAACACGAGAAACCGGGCGCGGCGAAAAACCGCGCCCCCCGCGTCCACACCCGCAGCAATTCTCACGCGCTGACTGAGAACATTCCGGCCGGGGGCGCAAAGCCGTGGACGGCGTGCGTTGGAGGGAGAACTTTGTCACGTAGTACGAAAGTTTTCGTTGACAGTACGAAACACTTCGTAGTAAGGTGTCGCCCGTTAGATTCGAGGGCGGCGAAAAGGAGTCTGGAGCATGCCGAAAAGGGACGGGTCGCGGCCGACCGACGCGGAGTTGGAAATACTGAACGTGCTGTGGCAGCGCGGGGCGTCAACGGTGCGCGACGTGCATCAGGCGATCAGCCGGACGAGACCGGCGACCGGCTACACGACCGTCTTGAAGTTGATGCAGATCATGGCCGAGAAGGAGTTGGTGCGGCGCGACGAGAGCCAGCGCGCGCACGTCTACGAGGCGAGCCTCGCGCGCGAACAGACGCAGCGGCAACTCATCGGCGACCTGCTCGAACGCGCCTTCGACGGTTCGGCGACGAAACTCGTGATGCAGGCGCTCTCGGCGAAGAAGGCTTCGGCGAAAGAGTTGTCAACCATCCGCAAAATGCTGGACGAGTTCGAGCGAGGTGAGTCATGAGAAACGCGCACGCGCTGCTGGCGCATCCCGTCGTGCAGACACTCGGCTGGACGCTCCTTCATTTCATCTGGCAGGGCGCGCTCGTCGCGTTTCTGTACGCGGGCGTCGCGCTGTCGCTCCGGCGCGCGGCGGCCAATTTGCGTTACACCATCGCCTGCGCCTGCATGCTCCTGATGCTCGCGCTGCCCGTCGCCACGTTCCTCCATCTCAACTCGGACGCGGCCGCCGCGGCCTTCGACCGGCGCGCTCCGCAAGTGGCGCCCCCCGAAACCTCCGGCGCGCAGGGTATGACCGCAAAGCCTGCAAGCGCGCCCGCGCGGCTCTACGCGAATTTTTTGATCGTGCCCGACGACGAAGGGGCGTCCGCGCCTTTGCAGCGTTGGGCTGAAGACCGTTTCACATACGCACTGCCGTGGCTGGTTCTGTGCTGGTTGGCGGGCGCGCTCGCCTTAACGCTGCGGCTGCTCGGGGGCTGGGTGTTGACGGAGCGTCTCAGGCGTGAACCCGCAGGCGCGCTCGGGCGCGAGTGGCGGGAGAGGCTGGCGCGCCTCGCGCGGCGTTTGCGCGTTTCGAGACCCGTCCGCCTGTGCGAGTCCGCGCTCGTGGAAGTGCCGACCGTCATCGGCTGCCTGCGCCCCGTCATACTTGTGCCCGCGTCGGCTCTGACGGGTCTGAGCGCGCCGCAACTCGAAGCCATACTCGCGCACGAACTGGCGCACATACGCCGCCACGATTACCTCTGCAACCTCTTGCAGAGCGTGGCCGAGACCGTGCTCTTTTATCACCCGGCCGTGTGGTGGCTCTCCGGGCGCGTGCGCGTCGAGCGAGAGCACGCCTGCGACGACCTGGCCGTCAGCGCGACGGGCGATGTGCTCGTCTACGCGCGCGCCCTCGCCACGCTTGAAACTCTGCGCGGCCAAAATGTGAACGCGGGCACGCTGGCCGTCGCCGCCGACGGAGGCGTCCTCGTCCAACGCATCCAGCGCCTGCTCAAAGTCCAGCCCGCGCCCGCAGGGCGTTCACCGCTGCTCGCGTGCGCGGCGGTCGTGCTCGTGGCGCTGGCGGGCGTCATCGCGTGCGCGCAAACCTTCGCCCTCGGACAGAACAAAGAGACGCGCGCGGCGCGCGACGTTCCGGCGAAGGCGGCGCGGGCGAAGCGGAAAGTGGCCGTCACCTTCGTCGCGCTGCCCGCCGTCCACACCTTCCACAATCCGAGCGCGGAGAAAGAGACGCGTCGCCTGCTTGCGACGCTCGCCGCCAACCAAATCCGCGCCGTCGGCTTCGTCAACGAGAACCAACTCTATGACCGGGAGGCGGGAGGCCGTCTCGACGAAGAACGCGTGCGCCTGCTCAAACTCTGGCTCGACGCCGGGCACGAACTCGGCACGGAAACCCGCGCCCATTCAAACCTCTATAAAACTCCGCTCGCCGACTTTCAACAGGACGTGATTCGGGGCGAAGAGGTGACGGGCAGGTTGATGTCCGAGCGCGGCATGCGTCCGCGTTACTTCAGCTATCCCTTCCTCAACACCGGGCCGAACCGCGAGACGAAAGAGGCGGCCGAAGCTTTTCTCGCCGCGCGCGGCTACCGGATTCACCAGGTGACGATTGACAACTCGGACTGGCTTTTCGGTCGCGTCTACGCGCAGGCTCGCCGCGCCGGAGACGAAGCGACGATGCGGCGCGTCGCCGACGAGTACCTGCCTTACATGGAACGCATGTTTCGGTATTACGAAGAACTCTCGCAGACCACTCTCGGCTACGAACTGCCGCAAGTCCTGATGCTCACCGCAAACGCCTTGAACACGGTGAAGATGGAAGAACTCGTTGCGATGATGAAGCGGCGCGGCTACGAGTTCATCACGCTCGAAGAAGCCCTGGAGGACAAAGCCTACCGCGGGCAGCCCGCCAACTACTTCGGGCCGGGGGGCATTTCATGGCTGGAACGCTGGGCTTTGGATAAAGG
Source organism: Pyrinomonadaceae bacterium (assembly GCA_036566625.1). GTDB lineage: Bacteria > Acidobacteriota > Blastocatellia > Pyrinomonadales > Pyrinomonadaceae > JAIVJZ01. The sequence goes on along the minus strand of DATCWB010000146.1, from coordinate 12,161 downwards.
GCAGCCGCTCGCGGACGAACCTGATGTTTCGCCCTTCATGCGGCAGTTCGACGTGAGCCGCGGCGGGATTGATTACGCCAAACTGTTCAGAGCGAAAAACTGAGCGCAGCGGCGAGAGAAGTTCGAGCCGCGCGAAAGATTGTTTTGACGGGACGCGCTCGACGGGCGCGAAGCCCACAAAAGGAGTTTGACATGAGGGCAGGTCAGCCGTGGTTAATTTTGATCTTCATCATCACGCTGCTCGCGTCGCCGGCGCCGGGGTTCGGCCAGCGCGCGCAGCAGCAGGCCGGTGGCGCACATCCTTACGCCGCCGCCGGGGCTACGCCTGCGCCGCGCCTCTTCGCAGAGGGCATCGTCAACACGAGCGCGGACGAGTATGGCCCGGCGTTCACGCCCGACGGGCGCACAGTCTATTTCGCCAAGCGTTCCGCCGACCGGAAGATGGAGCACATCTACTTCTCGCGCTTCGACGCCGCAGGAGGCCGCTGGGGCGAGCAGCAGCTTGCGCCGTTTTCCGGAAAGTATTTCGATAAAGAGCCGTTCATCACGCCCGATGGCGCGAAGCTGTTCTTCGCTTCCACGCGACCCGTCGAACCGTCCGCGCCGGGGCGCACGGACTTCAACCTCTGGGTGGTCGAGCGCACGGGCGCAGGTTGGGGCGAAGCGCGTCCGCTCGGCGCGGAAGTCAACTCCGAAACTTACGACAACTACCCGGCGGTGGCGGCCAACGGCAACCTCTATTTCTCGTCCACGCGGGCGGGCGGGCAGGGCAGTAACGACCTCTATCGCGCGCGCCTCGTGGGCGGCCGTTACGCGCCCGCCGAGAACCTCGCAAGCCTCAACACGCCGAAGTCCGATGCAGACCCCTACATCGCGCCCGACGAAAGCTACATCATCATCTCCACGACGCGCGAGGGCAGTTACGGCGAGGGCGATCTCTACATCAGTTTCAACGAGGGCGGCCGGTGGACACAGCCGCGCAACCTCGGCGCGAAGATCAACTCGGCGACTTACGAGTACACGCCGCTCGTCTCGCCCGACGGCAAATACCTCTTCTTCAGCCGGGGCTGGGGCGACATTTACCAATTGGACGTGAGCGCGCTGCCCCTGCGGCGCGAGGCCGCAGACCGCATCGCGTCGAACGAAGCGCCGCGCCGACGTGTTGCCGTCACGGTCGATGATCTGCCGTTCACGGGCGACGGGGGGAAGACTACGTTAAGCGAGCTTCGCGAGTTCACGTCGAAACTTCTCGGCGCGTTTGCGTCGAACAAAATTCCGGCCATCGGCTTCGTCAACGAGAGGAAGCTAGAGCACGAGGGCGAGCGGGAAGCGCGCATCGCCGTCCTCAAGATGTGGACGGACGCGGGGCTTGAACTCGGCAACCACACCTTCGGGCACGCCGGTTTCTATCGCACGCCGCTCGCGGCCTTCCAGCAACAGGTCATCGACGGCGAACCCGTCACGCGCTCGCTGCTCGCCGCGCGCGGTATGAAGTTGCGCTACTTCCGCCACCCCTACCTCAACACCGGCCCCGACCTCAAGACCAAAGAGGCGTTCGAGCGGTTTCTCGCCACGCGCGGCTACCGCGTTGCGCCCGTGACGATTGACAACGCGGAGTGGATTTTCGCCGCGGCCTATGCGCAAGCCTTGCAGCGCGGCGACCGCGAGACGGCGCGGCGCATCGCCGACGAGTACGTGCCTTACATGGAGCGGATGTTCGAGTTCTACGAACGGATGTCGGCCGAACTCTTCGGGCGCGAGATCGCGCAGACGCTTCTCGTCCATGCCAACGCGCTCAACGCGGATCACTTCGCACGCGTCGCCGCCATGTTGAAGCGGCGCGGCTACGAGTTCGTCACGCTCGACGAAGCCTTGAAGGACAAAGCCTACGAGCACCAGGACACCTACACGGGCGCGGTCGGCATCTCCTGGCTGCAACGCTGGGCTATCACGCGCGGCGGCAAGTTCAAAAAAGAACCCGCTCTCCCGCCCTACATGCAACAGTTCGACCCAGAGGGAAGCGGCTCGGATTTCAAGACCGCGAAATAGAAGGGATGAGGGATGAGGGATGAACAAGAAAAGCACTCACTTGCTTGAATGCTTTCTTTCATCCCTCATCCCTCATCCCTTTCCCCTACGCTCGCCCAGCCACCTCGCCCGTCTGCGTGTTGACGCGCACGGTCTCGCCTTCCTTGATGAAGAGCGGGAGGTTGACGCTCAGGCCGGTTTCGAGTTTGGCTTTTTTGCTCGCGCCGCCGGCGGCCGTGTCGCCGCGCATGCCCGGCTCGGTTTCGGTCACGACGAGTTCGACATACTGCGGGAGTTGCAGCGAGACGGGCGCGCCGTTGTACTTGAGGATTTGCAGCGAGACGCCTTCCTTCAAATAGCCACGGTCGTCGCCCACCTGCTCGCCCGTAAACATGAACTGCTCGTAGCTCGACTCGTCCATGAAGTGAAAGCCGTCGCTGTCCGAATAGAGAAACGAGGCGGGCACGTATTGCACGTCCGGCTCGGCAAACTTCTCCGTCGCCTTGAAACTCTTTTCCAGCACCGCGCCCGACAGCAGTTGGCGCAACCTGGTGCGCACCATCGTCGCCGCGCCGCGCGCCGTGGGCGACGCGAAGAAGACTTCGAGCACCGTGTAGGGCTGCCCCTCCACCGAGATCAGCATTTTCCGTTTCAGTTCATTCGCTCCGACGAGTGCCATAAGGTTATCCTTCTCGCTTGAAGTTGATTGAGATATCCTGAACTTAGCAATTTTCCCGTTCACAGGCAAAGAGCGAGGCCGGATGAATCTCCCGAAATCGAAGAGCGAGGCGGCATGAATCTCCCGAAATTTTACCCCATCACCGACGCGCGCCTGACGGGTCTCTCCCACGCCGAACAGGTCGCGCGCCTGCGCGACGGCGGCGCAAGATTTATTCAACTCCGCGAAAAACATCTCTCGCCCCGTGAGTTCTACGACGAAGCGCAGGCCGCGCTCGACCTCGCACGCGAACGCGACGTGCGCCTCATCGTCAACGACCGCGCCGACATCGCCCTCGCCCTCGGCGCGGACGGCCTGCATCTCGGACAGGACGATCTCGACCCGGCGGTCGCCCGCCGCCTGCTCGGCGAACGCTTCATCATCGGCTACTCCACACACACCATCGCACAGGCCATCGAAGCCGCGCGCCAGCCCGTGGACTACATCGCCCTCGGCCCCATCTTCCCCACACGCACCAAAGAGAACCCCGCCCCCACCGTCGGCCTCGAAGCCCTGCGCCGCGTCCGCGACGCAATTGACCCCTCGGTCGCCCTCGTCGCCATCGGCGGCATCACCCGCGACAACGCCCGCCTCGCCCTTGACGCCGGCGCAGACTCCGTCGCCCTCATCAGCGCGCTCCTCGACGCACCCGACAAGATCGCCGAACGGACGAAAGAGCTAAGGCGGAGTTTGCAATGAAAGAGTCGGGTTGACGCCAACCCCTCACCGCCTTGGTCAACGAGGAGCGGCCGCCTAAACTTCGCTCCGTCTCGCGTTCACAAACTTTTAGCTTGCGTTTGCGCGCCCGATTTGCGAGTATGAAAGTGGTGCAGGCGGTGACTAATTGATCCGCTTGTCGCATCCGGTAAATCCCGCCACCAGTCGGCTCTCTCGACAAAATCCCCGCAGCTATAATGGAGCATTCAAGGGCATGAGTTTCTTCGATCTGCCTCCGGTTATCGAGCGCATGTTGCTCGTCTCGGACAAAATCAGCGACCTCAACTTCTCGGTCGGCCAGCAGCCGCAGGTGGAGGTCAACGGTAAGCTCACCTCCGTGCAGCCGCTCGGCCTGCAAAAACTCTCGCCCTACCAGACCGAGATCATCGCCATGTCGCTGATGGAGGGTAACCCCGATGCCGCTCACCGTCTCGCGCAGACCGGTTCGGTGGATTTGAGTTATTCGCTGCCCGCGAAGATTCGTTTCCGCGTCAATATCTTCCAGCAGCGCGGCACTTATTCCATCGTGATGCGCGTCATCCCGACCGAGATACCCTCGCTCGCCTCGCTCGACCTGCCCGCGCAGCTCTCAGAGATCACGGGACTGCGCAACGGCATCGTCCTCGTCACCGGCCCGACCGGGGCGGGCAAAACCTCCACGCTCGCCGCCCTCATAGACCAGATCAACGAGGAGCATCACTATCACATCGTCACCATCGAAGACCCCATCGAATACCTGCACCAGCACCGCCGCTCGACCATCAACCAGCGCGAGATCGGAACGGACACAAAGGATTTCCCCTCAGCTCTGCGCGCCGCGCTCAGACAAGCGCCGAAGGTTATCCTGATCGGCGAAATGCGCGACTACGAAACCACGGAGATCGCGCTTGAAGCGGCCGAGACAGGCCACCTCGTCCTCTCCACCCTGCACACGATTGACGCCTCGAAAACCGTTGACCGCATCATCGGCCTCTACCCGAAAAACGAGGAACAGGTGATCCGTACGCGCCTCGCGCAAACCTTCCGCTTCATCCTCTCGCAGCGTCTCATTCCGCGCGCCGACGGCAAGGGGCGCGTCGCGGCGGTCGAGATCATGAAGTCCACGCCGCGCACGCGCGAGTATTTGCAGAACGGCGAGACGGAAGGCAAGACCCTGCTCGACGCCATGCGCGACGGCAAGTTCGACGGCATGCAACACTTCGACGGCGTGATCAAAGAGATGATCGAGCGCAAGACCGTCTCGCTCGAAGACGGCCTCGCCTTCGCCACCAACCAGAACAACCTGCTGCTCGAACTCAAAGGCGTCAGCGGCAAAGACGACTTCATGCACGGCGGCGAGAACACCCCTTCTGCGCCCGCCCGCAGCAGTAGCCCTCAACGCAGTTCCATGGTGTTCGACCTGAATTAGAAGGCAGTGATAAGTGACGAGTGACGAGTGACGAGTTAAAACAAATTCTTGTCTTCAACTCGTCACCCGTCACTTGTCACCCGTCACTTGTCACTCGTCACTTGTCACTCGTCACTCGTCACTTGAATTATGGTTATCATCTGCCAGCAATGCACCGCGCGCCTACAGCTCGACGACACGAAAGTTCCGGCGCGTTCGTTCACGGTTCGCTGCCCGAAGTGCCAGCACATGATCAACGCGCAGCCACCCGCCCAGACCACGGGCGAGCAGGGCGCGGTGGGATTGAGCGGCAGCACCTCTGCGGGCGCATCGCGCTTCGAGCGCCCGCGTCCCGCCCCGGCTTATAAACCGGAGGAGGCGGCCGCTTCGCCCCAGGACGCGGCCGCCGCCGGCAGCGACGAGGCGGCGCAGTTGCTTGCCTCTCTCTTTCAGCGCGCAATGGGCGCGGCGGCGGCGAAGTCCACCGAGCGGAGCGGCTTCGGACACCGGCGCGCGCTCATCTGCGCCACGTCCGAACACCGTTTCGCCGTGGCGCGCGCGCTCGTCGAAAACGGTTACGAAGCCTTCGTGGCGGAAGACACGACGCAGGCCATCGAGCGCATGCGCGAGGATCAGATGGATGTCGTCTTACTCGACCCGCAGTTCGACCCGCAGGAGCAGGGCGCGGCCTTTATCAAGCGCGAAGTCTCCGCGCTCAGACCCGCCGCGCGGCGTCGCCTCTTCTTCGTCCACCTCCTGCCCGACACGCGCAGTGGCGACCAGCACGCGGCCTTCGTCAACCATGCGAACCTGACGATCAACCCCTCCGAGATCGAGGAGATGCCCTACGTCCTTGAGCGCGCCATACGCAACTTCAACGAACTCTACCGGGACTTCAACCGGGCGTTTCAAGTCGGCGAATTTTAAAGCGCGGCGGCGCGCACATCGAGCGCGCCGAATCTCCCCGCGGACGTTGTTGACCATTGCCGGATGCGCTTGTATCTTACAGGCGGCATCCGGCTCTAATTTTATGTGTCGCTAAATTCGATCCGAGAGATGAACGCGCTTCCAGCACAACACCCGCAGCACGGCCAACACTACGACGGCGGACACGCGCATCACGGTCACCTGTCGGCGCGCGCCGAGCGCAGCCGCCGACGCCTGTTGATCGTGCTTGCGCTGACCGCGCTCTACATGCTGGCCGAAGCTCTCGGCGGCTGGTGGACCGGCTCGCTCGCGCTCCTGGCCGACGCCGGGCACATGCTGACGGACGTGGCCGCGCTCGCGCTCGCGTTGATGGCCGTCTGGTTCGGCGCGCGCCCGGCCACGCCGAGTAAAACTTTCGGCTATCACCGTCTGGAAATCCTCGCCGCGCTCGTCAACGGCGTCGTGCTCGTCCTGATGGCGTTCCTGATCTTCTACCAGGCATACGAACGCTGGCACGACCCGCGCGAAGTTGAAAGCAACGTGATGATCGTCGTCGCGGTCGGCGGCCTCTGCGTCAACCTCGTCTGCGCGTGGCTGCTGCACGGCGACCATCACGACGACCTCAACATGCACGGCGCGTGGCTGCACATCATGGGCGACGCGCTCGGCTCGGTCGGGGCGATCATCGCGGGCGTGTTGATGTCGGCCTACGGGTGGTACAGGGCCGACGCGCTGTTCAGCGCGGGGATCGCGCTCCTGATCGTCTGGAGTTCGTGGCATCTCATCAAGGAGTCAACGAACGTGCTGTTGGAGGGCACGCCCGCGCACATCAATCTCGCCTCCGTCGAAGAGGCCATCCGCGCGACCGAGGGCGTCGAGGGCGTCCACGACCTGCACGTCTGGACGATCACTTCGGGACGCGAGGCGTTGAGCGCGCACGTCGTCCACGCGCACACGGTCGTACAGCCGCAGTTGCTCAAAGAGTTGCGCGTCAAACTCCACGAACGCTTCGGCGTCGATCACCTGACGCTGCAAATGGAGACCGAAGATTTCGAGGACGAAACCTTTCACTTCTGCCACGCGGGCACGGCCTGTTTCAGTTCGGGGAAAGAATAGGTCTGTTCGGGTTTCGAGTTTCAGGTTCCGGGTTTTGAGAAAACCTGAAACCCGAAACTTGATATTTGAAACCTGAAACTCGCTCCTTATGGAAATCAATCTTCTGCTCACACTCGACCTGCGGGAGCAGGCGGCGTTGCAGGCCGCGCTCGTGACGCACGGCGCGCCGGATCATCTGGTGACGCTCGCCCTGACGGGCGCGTGCCGCATCCCGACGCTCGACGACGCACGCCGCCTGCGCCGCTGGCTCGTCGAAGCGCGCTCGGCGGGCGGCGCGGACTTCGCCTCGCTCGACGTGATCGAGAGCGCGCTCGTCCGGTTCGGAATCTAAACGGGCAGGGAATAAGGGGAAGGGAGAAAGGGGAAAGGGTAAGGGCAAAGGCACGAGCCGGAAAGGGAAGCGGGCGATCTTCCGTTCCACCGTTCATTCCTTCTCTTTCCCCTCTGCCCTTTTGAATTTTATGCCGAGTGTCGAACTAGCTTACGGGCGCGGACGCATTTCTTTCGCCGACGAGGCGGGACGCTTTCAAGTCCTCGCGCCGGAGGCCGAGACGATTGATCCGCCGCTCTCGGATGCGGAGATGGGCGCGTTGATTGACGACCCCTTTGACTCGCCGCCGCTCGAAGACATCATCTCGCCGAACGAGAGCGTGCTCGTCGTCGTTTCGGACGCAACGCGCGCGACCGCCGCCGGGCAGGTCGTCAACCTGCTCGTCCGTCGTCTCGTCCAACTCGGCGTCGCGCCCCACGATCTGCGCATCATCTTTGCCACCGGCATCCACCGCCCCGTCACCCCTGCCGAGCGGCGCGAACTGCTGACGCCCTTCGTCCTCCAACGCATTCGCACGCTCGACCACGACGCGGGTGATCCGGCGCAACACGTCCTGCTCGGCACGACCGAGCGCGGCACGCCCATCGAACTCAACCGCGCGCTTACCGAACACGACCACGTCGTCCTCACCGGCGCGATAGGCTTTCACTACTTCGCGGGCTTCACGGGCGGGCGCAAAAGCATCTGCCCCGGCCTCGCCTCGGCGCGCACCATCGCCGCCAGCCACATGCAGGCTTTCGACTTCGAGACGGGCGGGCGGCGCGCGGGCGTCGGCGCGGGGCGACTCGACGGCAACGCCGTCCACGAAGAGTGTGAACGCATCGCGGCCGAAATCGCGCCGTCGTTTCTCCTCAACACCTGGACGAACGAGCGGGGCGAGGCCGTGCGTCTCTACGCGGGTGATTGGCGCGTGGCGCACCGCCTGGCCTGCGCCGAATACGCCGACACGCACACGATCCGGATCGCGGAGAAGCGTCCGCTCGTCGTTGCCTCGTGCGGCGGCTGGCCGCACGACATCAATCTCATTCAGGCGCACAAGACGCTCGACATGGCCGCGCACGCCTGCACCGAAGGCGGCACGATCATTCTCGTCGCCGAGTGCCCCGACGGCGCGGGGCGCGCCGACTTCCTCCAATGGTTCGACGCCGAAAACTCGCACGCGCTCGCCGCGCGCCTTCGCGAAGCCTACGCTGTCAACGGCCAGACCGCGTGGGCGCTGTTAACTAAAGCCGAACGCTTCAACGTCCGGCTCGTCTCCCGGCTCGACGCGGCGGAAGTGCGACGCATGCGTATGACCCCTGCGGACACGATTGAAGACGCGCTCGCGCACGGCGGCGGCGACGAGCGCGGTTACGTGATGCCCCACGGCGCACGCTTCATGCCGGTCGTCGCTTAAATCAAAACCCGTCATCGCTTAAACAAAAAAGAGCAGGGCATCGAGAGTGTTACCTCCCGATGCCCTGCGTTGTGGCGGATGAGATGGTCTCGTCGTCTAAGTCTGACTACCTGCGGTCGCCCGCGTTACGGTCGCGCACGTCGTTCGTGTCGCGCACATGCACTTCCTTCTTCTTGCGTGGCATCAGGCCGAGCAGCCCGGCGAGACCGAGCAGGCCGAGCCAGCCCCAGTCCGTGTCGTCGTCGCGGCGGTCGGCCGTCCTCGTCTCGCGGCGATCGTCGTCTCTGGTATCCGCCGCGCGGTTTGCGTTCCCATTATTGTTGTTGTCGTTGTTTTGTGCGACTGCCGCGCCCGCGCTTGCGAGCAGGGTCAGGCTGAGCAGGCCCGCCCTCAAGAACTTGGAAAACCTCTCGGTATTCTTCATCAAAAATCCTCCCTGTGATTGTGAAGCGGCCGTGGCCGCGAAAATTTCTAACTCGACGTTTTCAAGTGACGTTAAAGCAAGTGACGTTAAAGGTCGAGCGGATCGTCGCCCTGACGCGACGCGCTCGCGCCGCGCGCCTTGCCCGCGTCTATCGGCTCGACGTTCACGTCCGTGCGGCGCAAAGTTTCGTGGACTGTCTCGGTGCGCTGTTCCACATCCTTGTTGACGACGACTTCTTCGACCACGCGCGCCTTCTTGTTCACGACCAACTCTTCGTAAGCTTCCCTGATCTCGACGAGCGACTCCTTGAAAGCCTCCGACTCCGTGCCGTGGAAAGTGTAATCAACCGGCCGGCGCTCGACGTTGACGTGCTCCTCGCGCAGTTCGACATCTTCCGAGACGGGCTGCTCCGTCACGTGCGTCTGGACGCGCACGCCGCCGCGCTCCACCTCGCGCTTGCCGACCTGCAACTGCTCTTCGACGACGGGCACGGCCACCTGACCCTGCGCGGCGCGCGCGTCGGCTATCGGGCGTTGATGCTCCGCCGTCATTTCCGATGAATCGGCTTTCATGTCACGGCTGCCCGCGAAAGCGTTGTAAGCGGTCTCGGTGGCGTTGGAGTCGAAACCGCTCCAGCCTTCGTCGCGCCACTGCGCGGCGCGCTTGTCGATTTCGACCGCGCCGTGTTGCTTCATGATCGCGACCGCGCGCTCCGCCTGCTCGTCCGAAGCATCCACGCTGATGAGCGTGCCGCCACGGCGCACGCCTTCGGCATAATAGTTGGCGTCGTCTTCGGACACGCCGAGGCGCGTCAGTCCGCTGATCAGTCCGCCGGCCGTCGCGCCGATCCCTGCGCCCGCGATGACGGCGGCGAGCGGTCCGGCCGCCAGCACCGGCCCGATGCCCGGAATGGCGAGCGCCGTCAGGCTCACGAGCAGGCCGGCGAGGCCGCCGATAGCCGCGCCCGTGCCCGCGCCCTTCGCCATGTCCTTAATCTGTTCGTCGCCGTCCTCTTCGACGTAGGCGACCGCTTCGCCCTGCCTGTTGTCCTGCCCCTCGATCTTCTTCGACATGACGCTGATGTCGTCGCGCCGGAATCCCTCGCCGAGCAGTTCCTGCACCACGCTCTGCGCCTCGGCGCGATTATCAAACAACCCGATCACAGTTTTCGCCATAGTTACTCCCCTTTCAGTTTTATCCGGCCAATGCCGAACGCGTGCCCGCCAAACTCGAACGCCGCATCAAACATGAACGCTTCGTCGAACGAAAAGCTCCCCGCTCCCGTTAGGCGCAGCCCACCGCGCGGGCTGCCTACTCGCCCCGCGGGCTGCCCACTCGCCCCCTCGTCAACTGCGTGTCGTCAATGTCCTCGTCGCCGACGCGCTCGATCACCGCCTCTTCGCTCCTGAGCGTCACGCGCTGCGGCTTGTAAGTTTCGATCTCGCCCTTCGTGATGTGCAGTTCCTCTTTCAACATCAGACGCTTTTCCACCACCAACACCTCTTCGAGCAGCGAGATGATCATCGTGTTGCCGACGTGGCGCACCGGCACGGGCGCGTCAACGACGCGGTTGATGGGCACGCGCTTGACCTGCACCTCCTCGCGCATCAACGGTTCGTCCACCACCTCCTCGCGCTCGTGGACGACTTTCCTGACGCGGACGCCGCCCGTCTGCACCTTGCGTTTCTGCACGTCGAGCGTCTCGGCGACGACGGGCATCACGATGCGCTCCTCTTCGCGCGTGCGTTTGGAAGTGACGAGGGTTTCATCGCCCATGTCGGCGGCAAATTCGCGCTGCCCCTCCAGCGGTCGCGCGAGTTCTGAGAGGCTGTAAGGGAGTGTGAAAGTGCCGTCGTCCTCTAAGACCAACTCGTCCACGGGAACGAGGGCTTGCCGCCCGTTATCGAGATGGACGAGCACTTCCGGACGGCCGCCCTCGCGCGTCTGCGGCGCGGCGGTGTCGATCCGGCCGCGCAGGCCGTCACGGTCTGTGACGATTCCGCTTTTCTGTCCCCCTGATGCTGCTGTGGCTCTCGTTTGACTCATCGTTATTCCTTTCTCTCGATGGCGATGCCGTGACGGTTCTCCTAAAACAGAAATCGCGCGGTGGCGACGACCGAGACGAGCGCGGCCAGGATCAAAATGATGACGAGCGGGAGCGACACCTTCATGCGCTGCGCCGGACGGTCGTAGACGCCGACCGTGCGCGTCGTTCCCGACCGCCGCGCGGCCTGCTCGAATCCGCCCGGCCGCGCCGCGTCTCCCGTCTCTGATTTGGAGGCTGTCGCCGGTAGTTTCTCTTCGCTCATTGACTTGCTCATTTGCTCGTTTGTTCGCTCATTTGTTCGCCCATTTGTTCATAGAGCCGCCCTGCGTTTTGTCCACCTTGGTTCGTGATGCCGACGCCCGGTTCGCCTGCGGCGAAAATAGAGATGGTCGGCTGCGCCTTGATGCGTGACGACGCCCGCCCTCGTCGGGTAAGGGGGGCGTCGTCAGCCTTCGTGCGAGCGCGGCCGGGAGCCAAACGGCTTCCGGCGCGCACTCACGCGACAGACTCTTACCGATCACGATCCTTGCGCGTCGCATCCTTCGAGTTGACTTCCTGCACGTCAACGTCCGTGCGTCGCAGCGTGTCGCTGACGGTCTCCGTGTGTTCCTCGACCTGTTTGCCGACGACCACCTCTTCGACGACGCGCGCCGTCTTGGAAACGACGGCCTCTTCGGCGCGTTCCGTCACTTCGAGCGAGCCTTCGCGGAACGCGTTGTCGGCGTCCGTCACCGGGCGATCAACCGGGCGGCGTTCGACATGCACGCGCTCCTCGCGCAGTTGCACCTGCTCCGTCACCGGCTTCTCCTCTACGCGGCTCTCGACGCGCACGCCGCCGCGCTCCACTTCGCGCTTGCCGACCTGCAACTCTTCCTCGACCACCGGGATCGTCGTCTCGCCGCGATAGACGCCCTCGGCCTTGTCGCTGTTCCACTGCTGCTCGAAATATTCGGCGTCTTCATCCGAACGCGGGTTGAAACCCATCACGATGCCGCCGTCTTTAACGCCCGCCTCGTACTCTTTCGCGCGGTCTTCGGGAATGCCCGAGCCGACCATCGCGCCGATCAGGC
>DATCWB010000145.1:0-9601 GCA_036566625.1 Pyrinomonadaceae bacterium | reverse complement strand
GGGAAGGGTCTTTCCGCGACTATTTCGAGTTAGTTTCACAAAACCCCAGACTCGCCCAACTCTCCCACGCGCGCGTCAACGACATGATCCACGCCGCCGGGATCGAGAAACTCAACGAGGGCGCGCGCGACGAGTTGGCGCGCTACAAGTTCTTCGCACAGGAACTCTACGGCATCGAAGAACCGCTGGCGCGCATCGTCGAATACTTCAAGTCGGCCGCGCAGCGTCTGGAAGTCCGCAAGCGCATCCTGCTTTTGATGGGGCCGGTCGGCGGCGGCAAGTCAACCATCGTCACGATGCTCAAGCGCGGCCTCGAAGACTACACGCGCACCGAGGCGGGCGCGCTCTACGCCATCAAAGACTGCCCGATGCACGAGGAGCCGCTGCACCTCATCCCGCACGAACTCCGCGCCGAGATCGAAAAGCATTACGGCATCTACATCGAAGGCGACCTCTGCCCGCAGTGCCGCTACGCGCTCGAACACACTTACGGCGGCAAGCATGAAGACGTGCGCGTCCAGCGCGTCCTGTTCTCGGAAAAGGAGCGCGTCGGCATCGGCACGTTCTCGCCGAGCGATCCGAAATCTCAGGACATCACGGAACTCACCGGCTCCATCGACCTCTCGACCATCGGCGAAGTCGGCGTCGAATCCGACCCGCGCGCCTATCGCTTCGACGGCGAACTCAACATCGCCAACCGCGGCGTGATGGAGTTCATCGAAATGCTCAAGTGCGACGAGAAGTTTCTCTACTCCCTTCTCACGCTCTCGCAGGAACAGAACATCAAGACCGGGCGCTTCGCCATGATCTACGCCGACGAGGTGATCCTCTCGCACTCGAACGAAAACGAGTACGTCAGTTTCGCGGGCAACCGCAAGTCGGAGGCGTTGCAGGATCGCATCATCCTCGTGCGCGTGCCCTACAACCTGCGCGTCTCGCAGGAGGAACGCATCTACGGCAAACTCCTGCACCAGTCGGAAGTTTTGCGCAACGTCCACATCGCGCCGAACACGCTCAGGGTCGCGGCGATGTTCGCCGTCATGACGCGCCTCGAAGAACCGAAGCGCGCGGGCGTCGATGTCGTCAAGAAGATGAAGCTGTACGACGGCGAGGACGTTGAAGGCTACAAGTCTAAGGACGTGCGCGAACTGAAAGAGGAGACCGTGCGCGAAGGCATGGACGGCATCTCTCCGCGCTACATCATCAACCGCCTGTCGGGCGCGCTTGTGCGCGATGGCGTGACCTGCATCAACCCGATTGACGCCCTGCGCGCCATCAAAGACGGCTTCGAGCAGCATACCGGCATCAACTCGGAGCAGCGCGAACGTTACCTCAATCTCATCTCCGCCTCGCGCAAAGAGTATGACGAACTGGCGAAGATCGAGGTGCAGCGCGCCTTCGTCTATTCGTTCGAGGAGATGGCGCGCACGATCTGCAACAACTACCTCGACAACGTCGAAGCCTACTGCAACAAGGAACGCATCAAAGACCCCATCACCGAGGAAGAGATGGAACCGGACGAAGGGTTGATGCGCAGCATCGAGGAACAGATCGGCGTCTCCGACAACGCGAAGAACACTTTCCGGCAGGAGATACTCATTCGCATCTCGTCTTTCAGCCGCAAGGGCAAGCAGTTCGAGTACACCTCTCACGAGCGTCTCAAAGAGGCCATCGAGAAGAAGATTTTCGCCGACCTCAAAGACGTGGTGAAGATCACGACCTCTTCGCGCACGCCCGACCCGGATCAACTGCGCCGCATCAACGAGGTGGTTGACCGTCTCGTCAAAGACGGCGGCTACTGCCCGGTCTGCGCCAACGAACTCCTGACCTACGTCGGCACGTTGCTCTCGCGCTGACCGGCCGGGCGCGAGGACAGAAGGGGAAGTTTTCACGCCCGCGCTTTTCGACTTTGATCGGCGCGGGCGTCGCATTTGCTCGTTGGGAATAAAAAACCTCACCGGAAGGATGGTCTGATAAATGAGTCGAGAAGATGACGAATCCCGCCGAAGGGAAGAAGAGAATCAGCGCACCATGAAGTTCATTCTGGAGCAGCAGGCGCAGTTCACCTCCGACATGCAGCAAATGCGCGAGGCGCACGCACAGGCCGATGAGAGGTGGGGGCGCACGGAAGAGGGCATCCGCGCGCTGCTCGCGATAGCCGAAATCCACGAAGGGGAGATTAAGACGCTGGCTGAAACGCAGGCGGCGCAGGCGCAAGCGCAGGCTGAGGCGCAGGCGCGGACTGACAGACAGATGGCCGAGACCGACGAACGGCTCAACGCTCTGGTCAATGTCGTGGAGCGGATCATAAGTGAGAAGCGCAACAACGGCGACGCGGGCGATACGAAACGATGAAGAAACGTTACTTGATCGGCGGCATGACGGCGGTGGCGGGCGGCGCGCTGGCGTTGAAGTTGATGCTGCGTCCGCAGGATGTGGAGTGGGGCGAGCACCGCGAGCGTCTGCATCACGCGGAGCGTTCGCGCTTCGTGGAGATCGAGGGCGTGCGCGTGCATTACCAGGAGGCGGGCGACGTGGGCGCGCCCGTCGTGCTGTTGATTCATGGCTTCTGCGCGTCGAATTTCGTGTGGAACGAAGCGCTCGTGCCTCTGGCGGAAGCGGGCTTTCGGGTCGTCGCTCCCGATCTGGTCGGCTTCGGATTTTCGGGCAAGCCGGGCGGCGGCGAGTACACGATTGAAGCGCAGGCGCGCATCCTCGTCGGGTTGATGGACGCGCTCGGCGTCGGGCGCGCGACGCTCGTCGGCAGTTCCTACGGCGGCGCGGTCGCGGCCGTGTGCGCGTTGGACTACGCGGCGCGCGTCGAACGTCTGGTGCTGGTCGGCGCGGTGTCGAACGACGAAATTATCCGGCGGCCTTTGCTGCGCCTCGCCGCCACACCCCTCATGGGCGAACTGCTCGCGCCCGTGTTGCTCGACGCGCGGCGGTTTATGAAGAACCGCCTGCGGGAGACTTACGCGGCGGAGAACGGCTATATGCTCGACCCCGCGCGGATCACGGCGCACCAGCGCCCCTTGCGCGCGGCTGCCACGCATCGCGCCATCCTGCGCACGCTCCGCCGCTGGCGCGCGGCGCGCATCGAACGTGAAGCCGCGCGCATCACACAGCCGACCCTGCTCGTCTGGGGCGCGCACGACCGCGACGTGCCGCTGCGCTACGGCCGACGCCTGCACGAGTTGATCGCGCACTCGCGCCTGTTCGTCTTCCCCGATTGCGGCCACCTCCCGCAGGAGGAACGGCCGCAGGATTTCGTCTCGCTCGTCGCGGAGTTTTGCCGGGGCGTAGAGACGGCCACCGCTTGAGCGGGCGGCTCGCTTCGAGAGGAGTTTCAGCCATCATGTCTGTACAGCGCAACGATTGGTCTTTGCAGCGCAAGGGCATCATCGATCAGGAGCGGCACAAGGATCGCGTCAAAGAGGCGATCAAAAAGAACCTCGGCTCAATCGTCTCGAACGAGGCGATCATCCTGTCCGACGGCAAGCGCAGCGTGAAAGTTCCCATCCGCTCGCTCGACGAGTACAAGTTTCGTTTCGACCATCACAAGCGCAAGCACGTGGGCCAGGGCGACGGCAAGACGCGCGTCGGCGACGTGCTCGGGCGCGAGCAGGGGCAGGGACAGGGTAAGGGGCCGGGCAAGGGACAGGGGCCGGCCGGGCAGGAGGCGGGCGCGGAATATTACGAGGCCGAAGTCAACATAGACGAACTCGCCGCGCTCATCTTCGAAGACCTCCAACTGCCTTTCCTCGAAGAGAAGGCCAAAAAGGCCGTGCCCGCCAAGACGACGCGCTTCAACGAAATCCGCCGCACGGGCGTGATGGCGAATCTCGACAAGCGGCGGCTCATCCTTGAGAACATCAAGCGCAACGCGCGCACGGCGACGGGCGCGAAGTTCGGCAACGTCAAAAAAGAGGATTTGCGTTTCAAAAGTTGGGAAGAGGACAACCGCTACGAGTCGAACGCCGTCGTGCTCGCTCTGATGGACGTGTCGGGTTCGATGGGCGAGTTCAAAAAGTATATCGCGCGCTCGTTCTTCTTCTGGATGGTGCGTTTCCTGCGCACGAAGTACGACAACGTGGAGATCGTCTTCATCTCGCACCACACGGAGGCCAAAGAGGTGACGGAGGAGCAATTCTTCACGCAGGGCGAATCGGGCGGCACGGTCGTCTCGTCCGCCTATCAACTGGCGTTGGAGATCATCGCGTCGCGTTACAACCCGCGCGACTGGAACGTCTACCCGTTTCACTTCTCCGACGGCGACAACTACTACTCGGACAACGAAGAGGCCGTGCGGCTGGCCGACGAGTTGATCAAAACGTGTAATTTGTTCGGCTACGGTGAGATCGGAGAGGAAGGCACGTCCGGCTATCGGCGTTCGTCGGGCGCGCTCCTCTCCATCTTCAAGGATCGCCTGCACCGCAAGGAACGCTTCGTCGGCGTGCGCATAGACGAACGCGAGGACGTATACCCCGCGCTCAAGCAGTTCTTCGGGCAGCGCGGCGTCGAAGCGTGAGCGGCGCGCGCCGCCTCGCTCTCACAACACGTCTTTGCGACTTTCGCCGTGGGCATACCCGACGCGCGCGCTCTTCCTCCTCCGCCGTCTGCAATTTTTTGGAGAATAATTCAGAAACAACAGCTTTCGCGTCTCGCCCCGGCACGCCCGCCCGCCCTCGCCCATTTCTCTAAACGCAAGTGGAATTTATGGTTTAAGTTTTCCGCGAAGGATTCAAACTTCGATTGGAATGTAGTTTGCATTAGGAGTGATCAGTCTCCTCCTGGGTAGTGTTCAGCGACAAGCGGTTCTCGGACAGGCAGAGGGTAGAGCAAGTTGTGACGAAAGCGACGCGATGCTCTATGGCGGAGTTTCACCCGGCGTCTTTAGTTCTCTGAACGACGCCCTTCGGAAATCGGAAACGGTTCCGCGCGCAAGCTCTCGCGCCAGAGGGCAAAGTGCCTCTACCGGATGACACGCAAGCGCAACCCCGGTCAAGCCTTGCGCTCCGTGAGACCCGGGAACGAATTCACGCGGCGAACACATTCAAGCACGAACCGTCTACAAAGGAATTACCATTATGAAGAACACATGTCAGAAATGGCTGGCGAGTTTCCTCTCTCTGGCGATGATTATGTTGAGCCTCTCGGTGTCCGCGCCGGCGCAAGAGCCGACGGGCGCAATCGAAGGCACGGTAACCGATCCGCAGAGCGCCGTCGTGGTTAATGCCACCATCACCGCGCGCAACACCGACACCAATTTAAGCCGCACCGTGAACACGGGCGACGACGGGAATTTCTCCATCCGCCAACTCCCTCCCGGCAACTACGAAGTCACGGTCACGGCCGCGAGTTTTAAGAAGACGATCTACAAAGACGTGCAGGTTGCCGTCGGCCAGAATGCCGCGCTCGACGCACAGTTGCAGATCGGCGGCGCGGCCGAAGAGGTGACGATCATCGGCAGCAGCGAAGCGCAGATTGATCGCGTGGATCACAACGTCTCGGGCGTCGTCGGCACGGTGCAGATTCAAAACCTCCCGCTGAACGGCCGCAACTTCCTCGACCTGGCGCAACTCCAGCCCGGCGTCGAAACCGTCTCGGGCGGCAGCTTCGACCCGACCAAGGCCAACTACACCGGCATCTCCATTGCGGGGCAGGCCGGCCGCTCGACGCAGATCACCGTGGACGGCGGCTCGGTGGTTGATAACGTCGTCGGCACGACCACGCAAAACTTCTCGCAGGAGATCGTGCAGGAGTTTCAACTCGGCATCTCCAACGTCGATGTCTCCACGGGCGCGTCGGGTACAGGCTCGGTCAACGTCGTCTCGCGCTCGGGGACGAACGAGTATCACGGCAACGCCTACATCTACTATCGCGACGACAAGTTCGCGGCCTTCCCCGGCCTCAGCCGCCTCGATGCGGCCAACGGCATCCCGGCCGACGTGCAGACCGACCGCGTGCCCTTCGACCGCCAGCAGTACGGCTTCACTCTCGGCGGCCCCATCAAGCGCGATAAGCTGTTCTTCTTCGCCAACTACGAGCAGAACAATCAGGACGCCGTGGCGCTCCATCTCGTGCCCGCCTCCCCGAGCTTCAGCGGCTTCACCCCCAACCCGTTCGACGAGCGTCTGTTGACGACCAAGATTGACTGGAACGTCAACAACAGTAACAACGCGTTCTTCCGCTATTCGTTTAACGACAACAACCAGCAAGTGCCCTTCGCCCCCGGCACGGGCATCGTGCCGCGCGCTTCGACGAGCAACATTTTCAGCTCGAACGATCAGATCGTCGTCAACGACACGCACGGCTTCGTCACCGGCCTGACGACGATCTTCACGCCGAAGCTGACAAACCAGTTCATCTACAATTTCAACGACTTCGGCAACGTCATCAACCCGGCGACCGTCGGCGTGCCGGAGATTCGCGATTTCCCCGGCCAGATTTTCCGCTCGGGTCAAAACGCTATCGCGCCGCAAACCACCTTCCAGAATCGCAACCAGTTTCGCGATGACATGACCTATTCGACGGGCGCGCACACCATCCGCTTCGGCGGCAATTACGAACGCTCGTCTCTGACCGGCCTCTTCGTTTTCGCCAGCCCCGGCCGCATCCGCATCTTCGAGCCGGAGGGCGGTTTGAACACGGAGGAGGATTTCCTGAACGCACCCGTGCGCGACATCTCGATGGGCATCGGCAACGCCGTGCTGCCCTTCAACACGCCGGGGGGCAAGACCATCAACCATCGTTTCCAGTTCTACGGCAACGACAACTGGAAACTCACCAACCGCTTCACGCTCAACTACGGCCTCGCCTATCGCTACGACAACAACCTCTGGAATCACGACCAGACGCGCCCGGCCATTCTCGCCCCGCTCTTCGGGAAGGGCACAGAGGCCCCGCCGCCCGACAAGAACAACATCAGCCCGCGCGTCGGTTTCGCATGGGACGTGGCCGGTAACGGCAAGACCGTCTTGCGCGGCGGCATCGGCATGTACTACGACACGACGATTGACAACCTGCGCCTCTTCGAGCGCGCCGACCTCGGCCCCGCCGGGTCACAACTGTTCCTCGTCGGCAACGACCTCCAGAGCGATCTGTTCCCCGGCGGCAACGGTCGCTTCGGCACAGACCCTGCGGGCGCGACCGGCTACCTGACGCTGCGCGACGCGCTCGCGCTCCTGCCCGCGGCGCGCGCCGACATCGAATCCCGCTCCGGCAACTGCGCCTTCCCGACCTCAATCGAGTGCACCGGAGCCATCTCCGGCCCGCTCTTCTCGACCGAGTATGAAGTGCCTTACTCGATCCAGTACTCCTTCGGCGTGCAGCGCGAGCTGCCCTGGAACATGCTCCTCCAGGCGGACTTCAATTATCGCAAGGGCGTGCATGAAGTTCTCACCTACGACATCAACCAGCACGACAACGCCGTCACGGGGCCGCGCATCGACCCGAGCATCTTCGACAACGCGGTGCCTTACGCCGACTCGTCGGGCTTCTCGACCTACAAGGCTCTGCTGCTTCGCTTAGACCGTCGCTTCAACCGCGGCTTCCAGATGACGGCCAGCTACAGCCTCTCGCGTTTCAAGGCTTTCGGCGGCGACGTGCTCGGCCTCGGCGCAATCGGCACCGACTTGAACGATCTACGCAAAGAGTTCGGCCCCGCCGGTCTCGACCGCACTCATCGCTTCGTCCTGAGCGCGGTCTGGGACGTGCCGTTCTTCCGCGACAGCACCTCGGGCTTCAAGCGCAACGTGCTCGGCGGCTGGAACGTCTCGTTCATCTCGACGGCTTTCAGCGGCGTGCCCTTCAGCGCCTTCCTGCCGCACGATGTTGACCTGTCCGGCACGGGCACGTTCCTGACTTACCTGCCCGGCACCGGCCCCGGCAGCATCGGGCGCGACATCCGCTCGGTGAGCGATTTGAACACGATCATCCGTGCCTACAACCAGAACATCCCCAACCTTGCGACCACGAGCGAAGACGGTCACTTCTTCGACGTGTTCGGCGATGAACTTACACCCATCGCGGAACTTCCGGCGGGCACGCCCCTCGGCGGCGACTCGCTGATCTCGCAGGACGTGCGTCTGACGAAGCGAATCCGCTTCAACGAACGCCTCAGCCTCGACCTCATCGGCGAGGTCTTCAACCTCTTCAACGTCGCCAACTACAGGGACGAGGCGAACGTCACGCAGGTGCTCGATGAAGTGGGTTCGGGGCGCAATTTCCTCGCCCCCGTCTCGCGCGCCACAAGCGTGTTCGGCACGGGCGGCCCGCGCGCCTTCCAGTTCGCTGCCAAGTTCCGCTTCTAAACTGACGGGAACGCCCGTTTGTTTCCTTCCGGTGGAGCCTCGCAAAGGCTCCACCGTTTTCTTTAATAGTTACGGCGCGCCGGCACGCCAAACCGCGACGACGGCCGGGGCGCGGGACGCGCTCGCTCCGGGCGCACAAACGGGAGTAACGATCATGAATTTCCGCATCTCTGCTCCGGCCGCGTGTGTCCTCGTCCTGCTCTCTTTCGCCTGCGCAGCCGACGCGTCGGCGCAAGGCCACAGCATCCGCGGCAAAATTCGCACCCCGTCGGGGGCGGGCGTCGCGCGCGTCACCGTCACCCTTGAGAGCGGCAACGGCGCGCTCATCGATCAGACGGTCGCCAACAACGAAGGCGATTTCTTTTTCGGCAATTTGAGCGATCACAGTTACCAGGTGACCATCTCCGCGCCCGACTATAACCCCGTGTCGGAGCGCGTGGAGTTCGTCCGCAGCATCAGCCCCGGCGAACAGGGCGAGACGCGCGTCATCGAAATTACGCTGACCGGGCGGGGCGGCGTGCGCCCGCCGCGCCCCGGCCTCAACTTCGTGCAGAACGTGCCGAAGGCCGCACGCGACTCCTACGAGTCGAGTTTGAAACTGTCGAAAGAAGGACGCGCCGCCGACGCGCTCGCGGCTCTGCGCGAGGCCATCAAAATTTTTCCGGACTACTTCGACGCGCGTTTCCTACTCGCCACCGAATATCTCAAACAGGGCAAACTGCCCGAGGCGATCACGGAGCTTAACGAGGCGCAGCGGATTAACCCGAGAGATGATCGCGTGTGGCACGCGTTCGGCGGGGTGTTGATGCAGCAGCGCAAATTCGCGGTGGCGGCGCGCGTCTTCGCCGAAGCCGCGCGCCTGAGTCCGGCCGACGCGCAGTACCCGCTCCTGGCCGGTACGGCCTTGATCGAACAGGCCATGACGATTGACCCGGTTAAAACGGAGGAGCGCAACTACGCTTTCGCCGAAGCGGAAAAATCGCTCGCCCGCGCTTATCAATTGAGCGGCCGCAAACTCGCCGCCGTCCATCTCCAACTCGCGCGTCTACACGAGCGGCGCGGCGACCGCGCGCGCGCCGCCGACGAACTCGAACAATACCTGCGCCAGTCGCCCGAGCCCAAAAACGCCGCCGCCATCCGCGAAGCCATCAAGACGCTCCGCTCCGCGCCCGCCCCCACCGGCGACAAGAAGACTCCTTGAGGCAAGTTAAGAACTCAGCACGGAGACACGGCGCGCATAAAAGGGGGCACAGAGAAAGGTAAATTCATATCTCAAATCTGAGATCGTC
>DATCWB010000144.1:0-21097 GCA_036566625.1 Pyrinomonadaceae bacterium | reverse complement strand
ATGATCAGCAGGATGCCGCTCGATTTCTCGGAATCGAAGAACCGCTTGAAGGACTTCGATAATCTTCTTTGGATGACGGCCATAATAGTCTTCCAGCCAAAGTAACAAAAACGCTCGAATTCCGCACGCGCCGCACTCATGCTCCCGGCGTTGCGGACGGGCTTTCGCCGCTGGAACTTAAGCCGTCAACTGCTCCGCATGATCGATGCTTAACCCTCGCCGCTCGTGCGGCGGCGCGCCGGGGAGTAGCGGCAGTTCGACCGTGAAAGTCGAACCTAACCCGTGGCCCGCGCTCGTCGCGTGGACGGTGCCGGAATGCGCTTCGACCAGGTGGCGCACGATGGCAAGTACCAGACCTAACCCGCCGTTCTTTCCCGAGAGGACTTCATCCGCCTGCCGGAAGCGGTCGAAGACGTAGGGCAGAAATTCACGAGGGATGCCTGCGCCGGTGTCGTGGACGACCAGGCGGGCACAGCCTCCAGCGCGCTCCAGGCGGACTTCGACGTGCCCTCCCTCCGGCGTAAATTTCGCCGCGTTCGAGAGCAGATTCCACAACACCTGTCGCAGGCGATCCGCATCTGCGTCTATGTAGCCGACCTCTGCGTCGTATTCGGTGTGCAGTTCGATCCGCTTCGCGGCGAACGTCGGCGCGATGGTGTCAATCGCGGTTTCGATCACGGATACAAGATTCGTCGGTCGCATCTCGACGCGGAACTTTCCGTTCGTGATGCTTGACACGTCCAACAGGTCTTCGACGAGTTGCTTCTGTACCAGCGCGTTGCGCTCGATGGCCTCGAGCGCGCGTATGCGGGATGCCGCATCCAGCGCGTCTCCCTGCCCTTCGTGTTCCGGCATCAGCATCCGCGCCCACCCGAGGATGACGGCGAGCGGCGCGCGCAGTTCGTGTGTCACCATCGCGAGAAACTGATCTTTGGCACGGTTCGCCCTTTCCGCTTCGGCGCGAGCCTGCTGCTCGCTCGCCAGCAACAGGTCGCGCTCGTGTGAAGCGCGTTTGCGCGCCGCGTCGATCCAACTGATCAGCAACGCGACCATCACGAACACGAAAGCGCTCGTCATGTTATCGACGCTCAACTCGAACGCGCCCGACGGAGGGTTGAAGAAGTAATCGACCGTGAAGACCGACAGCGCGGTCGCCAGCAGGCTCGGCAACACGCCTGCGCGCCACGCCGTGACCGCGATGGCGGCCAGAAAGAGGGGCGTCGCCTGCGGCGCGATCCAGCGCCACAAAAGCAACGTCAGGAGCAAGGCCGCGCCCACCGTCGCCACGCTCAAACCGTAACGCCACGTCACCTCGATGAGTTTTGCGCGCACGCCTCGTTCCATTCCGCTCCTTCCGCGTTCCCCGCCCGATCGTTTCGCCGCCAGCCCGCGAGTTTTCCCGCGCATGTTTATTGCGGCTTGATGCTCGTCTGCGAAATATCCTTTTGCTGCTGCTTCCGCGAGTAGAGAACGAGCCAGACGATGACTACGAGCAACATAGGGACGGCGATTAAAAAGTACATGATGTTCTGATCCATGATTTCCCTCCTCTATCCTTTTCGGGGTTTAGCTAATAGCGGAGCATCGCGCCGACGCCGCCGACATCGGCGAGGAGCGCGGCGTCTTCGATAAACGTGATGTTCGCCCTGATGAGCAGCGCGCGCCTCACGAGTTCTTCCCTGACCTTTACTTTCATGGGAGCAGTGTCGCCGCCGAGTGCCGATCCGTTTTGCGAGTCATCAACCGAACCGCACCCGGCCTGTTCAACGCCCGCGCTGAGCGCGTCGCTCAACGCGGTCAAATACAACTCGTCCACGCGCCCCTGTGATAACGCCGCCAGCGTATCGTGCGTCCCGACGACGGCCAGACCGCAGGCGCGGTATTCATCCAGCAAACGCTCGACACGTTCGGCGTCCATTTTCGCCTCATGCGCTTGCAGGGACTCTAAAGTTCGCTCCGCGACGACGTGTTCCGGCGTCGTGATGTCGAGCCGCAAAGTGTCAATCACACGCTCGCACAGGTGCGGCGGGAATTCTTTGCGCAACGCGGCGAGGATCGCTTCGTCTCCGGCGAGGACGATGTGATTGACTTTATCTTTCAGCACCACCTGTTCGAGCGCGACGACGACTTCTTTCGCGTGATGAAGGTGATAGTTTTTAATGTGCCGCTGGTAACGCGCCTGCGACCACCCGCCCGTTTGTGTCCGGCCGGTGTTGGTATCCTTGATATTCGACTCGCCCGGATTCTCGCCGATGCCGAACACGTAGATGTGCGCCGCGTCCTCGTTTGCGACGAGCGCGGCGTAGCGCGGAAACTCATCGCTCTGGCGTGCGAGCGGGTAGAGATGCGGTTCGCGGTAAACGTACAATTTGTGTTCGTCAACGGGCGCGTCGAGCGAGAACGTCTCAAAGAAGTCACCCGCTCCGGCGCACGCGAAGATGGCGACGCCGTTCGACGGCAGGCGGATGTTCTCCAGGTAAGCGATGATGCGCGCCGCGTCCGTGTCGAAACTGGCGCGCGCGGGCGACCGCCGGGGAAAGGTCTGCGCCTTGGCTTTGAGTTCCTCAATCACGAACAAATATATGTTTCCGTCGCCGCGCCCGTCGGCCTGCGTGTTCAGGTACAGGCTGATGACCGGTAGATCGACGGGTTCAAACGTGGCTAATCTGTCGAGCATTTCTTTAAGCGGCATATAACTCTTCGTCCTTTCACCGCCTCCTCCTCTACGCCCGTGTGTGCCTGACATGACAGACGCGCGCGTTAAGCCTGATGCCATTCGAGGGTAAGCGAAAGCGCCGGCCGGAGAATCCGTATGAATACCTATGCGGCGTGGGTGTTATTGCCTAATGCCGGGTCGGGCGGCGAATCGTCCAGCCGCCCGATGCCGTGCCGTTCGAGCAGGCAGAGGTAACTGAAGGCGAGCGTTTCATCCGCGAGGTGTGTGCCGAGGTCGAGTTCACGCATGTGCACGCGGTCGGCGAGTCCGGCGAGCGACCAGCGCAGGAATTCGCGCAGGGTGTCGCCGCGGTGCGGGTAAGCATCCGCGTCCCGCTCCATCTCGCGTACCACCTCCACGGAAGTCGCGCCCGCATATTCTTTGCCGTTGCTGTTGAAGACCATAAAAGTTACCCGTTAGCAGCGGCAACCACACTACCCGCCTGACGGGTCGGATGAAACGGCGGAAACACCCACCCGGCGTAGGTGTTTTCGCCTATGATGGGTCAACGCGCGGCCTGTATAATTCGGGAGTATCTTTCTTCTAAGCTTGCGGCGTGACAAAGGTTCTCGTGATGCGAACAGCCATTCGTTCCGACATAGGCGCGAGCGTGCTGCGCTACCTGGTGGCGGTCTGGACGGTGGGACTCGCTTTCGCCGCGACGCTCCTGATGTCGCCGCTCGTGCCGCCGGGCATCTCGCCGCTCTTCCTGCTGGCCGTGATGATCAGCGCGTGGCGCGGCGGTTCCGGCGCGGGGCTGCTCGCCACCGCGCTCTCGGCGCTCGCCAGCGCGTTCGTCTTCCTGCCGCCGACCTACTCTCTACGCCTTGATCGCGACGATCTGCTGCAACTCGCCGTCTTCACCTTAGCCGCCGTCATCATCGGGACGCTGAGCGCGGCGCGGCGGCGCGCGGAAGACGAGCGCGAGGCGTTGCTCGTGCGCGAGCAGGTGGCGCGCGTCGAAGCCGAGCGGGCGAACACCGTCAAGGACGAGTTTCTCGCCGCCGTCTCTCACGAACTGCGCACGCCGCTGACGACCATCAAGACGCTCACGCGCGTCATGCAGCGACGCGACCCGGGTGAGGCGGAGCGGCGCGAGTACCTCGAAGACATCGCGTCGGAGTGCGACCGGCAAATAGACCTCGTGCATAACCTGCTCGACCTGTCGCGCATCAGGGCGGGCGGCGTGCAGATCAAGCAGCAGCGCGTGGACGCGGGCGAGGTCGTCCGCGCCTGCGAGAAGATCGAGCGCGCCGAGGCGGAGGAACACGGGCATCGATTGCTTGTCGAGCTGCCGCCGGAGTTGCCTTCCATCAGAGCGGATCACAGCGCACTCAGGCGCGCCCTCTGCACCGTCACCGAGAACGCCATCAAGTACACGCCCGACGGCGGCTCAATTACCCTTCGCGCTTACAGTGACGGAGGGAGTGTCATTATGGAAATTGAAGACACTGGTCGCGGCATCCGTGCCGAAGACATGCCGCACATCTTCGATAAGTTCTATCGCGGTCAGGTGGCGGGCGACGGCACGCAAGGGTCAAGTGATAATGAGCAGGAAGTGCCGGGCATCGGTCTCGGGCTGCACCTCGCGCGCGCGCTCGTCGAGGGGATGAACGGCTCGATTGAAGTTCAGAGTCGCATCGGTGCGGGCAGCACCTTCCGCCTGCGCTTGCCCGTCTGGAACAGGGAGTCGAACAGCGACGACGAAGAGACGGTGTTAAGTCCGGTTGAGACCGCCAGAGCTAACCTGACCGGCGGCGTGATCGGGCGGGGGGAAAAGGCACATGGCTAAACGAATACTCGTCGTCGATGACGAAGCTAAACTACTGCGCGCGGTCGCCGTCGATCTGCGCGCGGAAGGCTACGACGTGGCGACCGCGCGCAGCGGCGCGGAGGCTCTCGCTCTCGTCGCGCAGAGCCTGCCCGACCTCATCGTCAGCGACATCCGCATGCCCGGCATGGACGGCTACCAACTCGCGCGCCGCCTGCGCGAGAACGCGCGCACGGCGATCATCCCCGTCATTTTTCTCACCGCGAAAGACACCAGCGCCGACCGCATCGAGGGCTTTCGCTCCGGCGTGGACGCCTACATCACCAAGCCTTTCGAGCCGGACGAACTGCTCGTCGTCATCGCAGGCATACTGCGCCGCGTCGAGCGGACGCACGCCGAAATCGCACGCATCGTCGGTAAGCCCGAAGCGGCTGACGAGGAATCAGAATTCATTGACGAAGATTTGACGGAAGCGGAGGCGCGCGTCGCCGGGGCGGTCGCACGCGGACTCAGCAATAAGGAGATCGCGCAGGAGTTTCGCATCAGCGTCCGCACGGTCGAGCATCACGTCCGGCACATCCTCGCCAAGAAAAACTTTTCCAACCGCGTCGAACTCGCGCTGCATGTCAGAGAACGCGGGACGAACGGCTGACCAACGGCCGCCTCGTCTTACCTTGTTCGTTCGGAACATAGAATGTTAATCATCCCGGCCGCCGGGTCTCGCCGTTTGTATTAACGGCGGTTCACCCAGCGGCAGGTCAACGAGTATCGGTCGGTGATCGGAGATGCGACCTTCGATGATCTCGTTGATGGACTTGAGCGTGCGACCGAAGTGCGGCGCGAAGCGGTATGGCTGCCCGTCGTCGTTCGGTTCCCTCAGACCGGCGGGCTTGACGAAAATCCAATCGAGCTTGTAGTCGCCGATAAACTTGACGGGTGTGTTGGCCTGATATGTCGAGACGAAGCCTTTGCCGCCGCGCTCGTTTGAATTGCCGAACGTCTCGTTGCTCCCGCCTGTCGAACGCTCCGGGTCGCCACGGAAATCGAATGCCCCGCCGTCGGCGAAGCGAAAATCTTTCAAGGTCGTAAAAAACTTGCTGCCCGGATTAGGGGCGATGAACGGAATGTGGCGCACGGTCGGGTCGGAGTGCCTGCGCGCACGCGAGATGCCTCCGATGGCGACATCACGTATGAAGCCGAAGCCGATGGTGTAGTTGATGCCCTGCTTGATCCAAAAATTCCTGCTCCCCACACGCTTCGTGATTTCGCGCCGCAGCGAGGTCGGCGTTGCGTCTTCTGTCGAGGTGTTCATGTCGCCCGCGATGATGACCGGATGTCCGATGCTTTTGATTTGATCGAGCAGTTCTTCGAGTTGGCGGACGCGGCCATTGGGAGTCGTGCGGTTTTCCAAATGGGTGGCGACGATGCTCACACGCCCCTGTGGAAAGCGCGCGTCTGCGATGTCGGCGACGAGCATCGTGCGCCCGCCGCGCCTGACCTCGCGCAGTGTCTTTTCTAAAAAAACCTTGTGTCCGATCTCGCGCTTGCCGCGTTCGAGCAGGCTCGGGCCGCGCTTCTCCCGCCCGTACCAGTCGTACGGCTGGTGTTTGAACGGCACGAGCCGGACGTTCTCAAGCGGATAGCGGCTGAGGATGGCGACGCCGTGCAAACCTTTGTAGCGCGCCGGGTCAACTTTGACGAGGTTCAGGATTTCGTTCTCTTCCCTGTCCGCGCCGGGCGGTTCACGGCTCAGGGCGACGGGACTGAGTTCGACGAATTGCACGCCGAAGGCGTAGTTCATCCCCAGGCGCGCGGCTAAATCGTCGGCGATGTGCCGGTAGCCGGTGCGCTTCATCCCAAGGTCAACTTCGTTGAGCACGATCACGTCCGCCGCGCGCAAGCTCGCAGCTTCCTCCAACGCCTCGCGCCGCGCCGCGCTCCCCGGAGGGTATTTCTCAGGGTTCAGCAACGCCGCGAAACTCGCCTCGTCGCCGAGTGCCGCTTCGACCGCTTCGTACTCCAGGCCGCGCTCGATGTTCCAGAAGGCGACGCGCAGGAACTCGCCGAGTCGCGGAGTGCGTGCGAGCCGTATGGGTGCGACTTGCGAGTTTGAGTTATTAACGAACGGCGCCGTCAGCAGGCGATTCAACTTGCTTTCGAGCGGCGCGGGTATGTTGTCGCGTTCATAGAGCGTCGTGAGTTCCTCATAGGTAAAGAGTTCGGGAACTCCCCTCGGTTGCGCACCGACCGGCGCGTGCAGGCAGTGCGCGACGAGGAAAACGACAACGGCGCACAGCCCGAACAGATTCCGGTAACGCGCGTGTGCGAATGACATTAAGCGCCGTCGGGGAGGGTAGATTCGTTTAGTCATCTTTGCTTCGTCTATGAGCGGAAACATTTTGCGTTTCGTCGTCTGCCCACAATCGCCGCTCACTTGATCCGCATTTCTCATTAAGAATCATCATAGCAATTTCGCCCGCGCGAGCAATGGGCGAAATCGCCTATGCCGCATAGGTGTTCATACGGTTTCGGGCTACTGCTCTCTCGACTAATCTTGAAATCCGGCGATCAACCCGGTGCGGGGCACAGGAAATAACCGGCGGCGCTTCGACTGAACGATCACGAAGGCATATTGAGAGCATTAGTTGCATCCGCGGCGGAGACATCTCATACGTGGCGTCAGGGAAAAGGGGGCAAGGGCTATGAACGACAAAATGAGAATCTTGATTGCTTACGACGGCTCGGATCAGGCGCGCGCGGCGCTCGATGATATGCGACGCGCCGGGCTTCCGGCCGAAGGACGGGCATTGATCGTTTCAGTGGCAGATGTCCTGGTGTCGCCTTCTACGTCGGTTAAGGAGATTGTCGGAACAGCTCCGACTTCGCGAAGGGTAACGTCTGCCATCATGCAGGCACAGGCTTCCAGAGCGCTCGAAGAAGCGCGTGGATTCGCGTCAGGGGCGAGGCGGCTCTTTCAAGCACACTTTCCCGCATGGGATGTGCGTGCCGAGCCCATGACGGGCACTCCCGCATGGGAGTTGATCCAGAAGGCCGACGTGTGGGGAGCGGACTTAATCGTACTCGGCTCGCAGGGTCGCTCTGCGCTCGGACGCTTCTTTCTCGGCAGCGTTTCAAAAAAGGTCGCCACCGAAGCCCGCTGCCCCGTGCGCGTCGCGCGCCGCGCCGTCGAAAAAGCCGCTGATAAACCGATGCGAATCATCATCGGCGTGGACGGATCGCCCGGAGCGAAAGCGGCTGTCCGGCGGGTGGGCGGTCGCCCGTGGACTAAAGGGACCGAGGTGAGGCTGATCGCCGTAGACGATGGGGTGTCGCCGACAAGAATCGCAAACATCCTCCCTACTGCGGCCGCTATGATTAACAGCTCAAACGAGGAAGCGTCGGTGAAGGCGCGCACCATGCTGATGTGGGCGGTGGAGGGATTGCGTGACATCGGGTTGAGCGTTTCGGCAGAAATCAAAAAAGGTGATCCGCTGCGCGTCCTGATTGACGAAGCGCAAAAATGGGAAGCCGATTCTATTTTTGTCGGCTCGCGGGGGTTCAACACATCGCTTGAAACATTCCACACCGGCAGCGTTTCGACCGGACTCGTGACGGGTGCGCCTTGCTCGGTCGAGTTCGTGCGCGAGAGCAGGGAAAGCCATAACTAGTGCTAACCCTGCTGCTGAAACCTCCCACGATTGAACGTGCAGCACTGTGGTTCGTGCTCATCGCGTCTGCTCCTTGATCCGCAACTCGACACGCTGGCGAAAGATAAGCTATGAATGGGGAATGCAGAAGGAGGCGCAGGAAAGAGTCAAGGCGACGGAAGTTCCCGTCTCCTCCGGGCGGCGCGCGCGTCTGCACGAAATCATTTTCGAGTCGGATACGCGCGCCGGTCGCTTCTTCGACTTTACGCTCATCTGGCTGATTCTGCTGAGCGTCGCGACGGTCATTCTGGAAAGCGTCCGCCACGTCAGAGAGCAATACGGAGAACTGCTCTACGCGCTCGAATGGCTGTTCACGGTGCTCTTCACCCTCGAATACGTGCTGCGTCTGCTGAGCGTGCGCCGCCCCTTGCGCTACGCGACGAGTTTCTTCGGCATCGTCGATCTGCTCGCCATCATTCCGTCGTATCTCAGCATCTTCGTGCCGGGCAGCCACTACCTGCTCGTGATTCGCGTCCTGCGTTTGCTGCGCATCTTCCGCCTGCTAAAACTCGCCGAGTACATCACGGAAGCCGCCACGCTGCGGCGCGCTCTGCGTGCGAGCCAACGCAAGATCAGCGTCTTTCTCTCCGTCGTGGTGCTGCTCGTGATCATCATCGGCGCGCTGATGTACGTCGTCGAAGGTGAAGAACATGGTTTCACGAGCATCCCCGTCAGTATCTACTGGGCGGTTGTGACTCTGACGACTGTGGGCTACGGCGATCTCTCGCCGCGCACACCGTTCGGTCAGATGCTCGCCTCTCTGGTGATGATCATCGGCTACGGCATCATCGCCGTCCCGACGGGCATCGTGTCCGTCGAACTGGCGCACGCCGCGCGGCAACAAACCGTCTCCACTCAATCATGCCCAGTGTGCAGTGCCGAGGGGCACGACCCGGACGCGCTCCACTGCAAATATTGCGGCGCAGCCTTGTGAAGGGGTAGACGCCGGTCTTGAATTGTTCTGTTTGCTGTCAGCTGATTACCTCATGAGAAGCCATTCACGCTTACGCAGCATTGAGTTGTTCAATCGCCCGGTCTATTTGCTCAGGGCTTCCCAGTAAGACCATCACGTCTTCGGCCTGGAGCCTGAGTTCGGAACCGGGGTTGATGTCAGTGTGCCCGTCGCGCACTACCGCTATCACGGTCACGCCGGTCTTACTCCTCAACATCAAATCGCCGATGGTCTTTCCGACGGCGACTGAATCATCATCGATGACGAGCGTTTCCGTCGAGGCCCCGGCCAGAGCCTCTGCGATCTCGCTCATCTGAACGTGTGGCAGCGATGGCGCGCGCAGCATCCTGTAGCCCTCGCTCCTGACCGCCTCAACCTGCTGCTGGATTTCATGGCGCGCGATGCCGTACTCCCTCAGCACGCGCGAGAAGATTTCAATGCTCGTCTCGAACTCCTCCGGGATCACTTCGTCGGCTCCGAGTTGGAGCAGGTCTTGCAGTTCCGCCATGTAGCGCGAGCGGACGATAACGTGGATGTCCGGGTTCATCTGGCGGGCGAGCGAAACGGTATGCCGCGTGGCGACCGGGTCGGAGATCGCCAGGACGAGGACGCGCGCGCGCTCAAGCCCGACGTGGTGCAACACCTCCTTGCGCGTCGCGTCGCCGTAAATTATCCGCTCTCCCTGCTCGCTCGCCCCGCGCACGGCCTCCGCGTTCAGTTCCAGTACGAGGTAAAGGACGTTTACCCTGCGCAGCACGCGTGCGAGGTTGCGCCCATTCAGCCCGTAGCCGACGATCACGACGTGTCCCCTCAGATCAGGCTCTTCCAGGTTGAACCCTATCACCGAAGGCTCCAGCACAGAGCCGGACGCGAATGCGGATTGCACCGCGTAGCCGATGCGCGGGGCAGCCTTAATCAGAAACGGTGTGGCGATCATCGAAAGGATTGAAGCGGCGAGGAACCTCTGGTAGTCCGTCTCTGTAAGGAGTCCTTGCGGGAGTCCGGCCTTGGCGAGGATGAACGAGAACTCACCCACCTGCGCCAGCCCGACGGCCGCCATCGTCGAGACGCGCAAGCTGTAGCCGAGCAGCCGCACTACTAGCAACACGACCGCAGCTTTCCCCAATGTCAGAGCGCCCACCCAGGCCAATACCAAAAAGAGGTCTGCCCACAGCGCGCTCAGAGAGAGCAGCATCCCG
Organism: Pyrinomonadaceae bacterium; assembly: GCA_036566625.1. GTDB lineage: Bacteria > Acidobacteriota > Blastocatellia > Pyrinomonadales > Pyrinomonadaceae > JAIVJZ01. The sequence continues at coordinate 10,752 of DATCWB010000144.1, read as the reverse complement.
ATGGACACAAAGAAGATGCTGTTGAACACGTCGCGGAACGGGAGGATGTCGGCCACGACCTGGTGACTGTACTCGGACTCCGAGAGCACCATCCCGGCAATGAACGCGCCGAGCGCGAGCGAAAGGCCGAATTGCGAAGTCACCCACGCCGTGCCGAGGCTCATCAGCACTACGAAGATGATGAACAGATCAGGGCTGCGCAGTTTGACGATGTGGTAGAGCAGAAACGGAACGACCTTCCGCGCCGCGATGATGATGAGGGCGACGCCCGCAAGCGCGGAGCCGAGCGTGAGCACAACCCGCAAGGGCGACGCCCCCTCCCGCCCCCCGAGTATGGGAACCAGTAGCATCATGAGGACGATGCTCAAGTCCTGAAAGAGCAGAATGCCGACGCCCGCCCTGCCGTGCGGCGCGTCCACCTCCGCGCGGTCGATATAACTCTTGAGCACGATGGCGGTCGAGGAGAGCGCGAAAAGAAACCCGAAGAAGATCGACTGGTTGAAAGGACGCCCCCACGCGTAAGCAATGCCCGTCACCAGAAGCGTCGTGACGGCGACCTGCGCCCCGCCGCCCGCCAGCACCATTCGTTTCATCTCGACGATGCGCCGCAGCGAAAACTCCAGCCCGATGGTAAACAAGAGGAGTACAACGCCGATCTCGGCCAACACCTCAATGGCATGAACGTCTCTAATAAGTCCGAGGCCGTAAGGGCCGATCACGATACCCGTGATCATGAAGCCGACAATTGTCGGCAGCCGCAGGCGATGAAAGAGAAAGGCTATCGGTACGGACGCGAGCAGGAGGACGAGCAGGTCTCCTAACAGGGGAAGGTCATGCGGCATGGTCGTAATCTCCTAGCGAATCTCGTGGCTTCTAGTGCGCCTGCGTCGGCGAAGTTAATCGTTTTGAAATAAAGACACTCAGCAGCCCGCCCACCAGATAGAAAACTGAGAGTTTGAACACCTGCCAATCCAGCGTGAAGAGGAACGTAGGCTTAACGAAAAAGAAGTCGCTGAGAAGCGTCGCGAGCACAAGGGCGAAGAAGCCGGGGGCGCGCCCACCGAGAGTAAAACTGAAGGCCACCGCCGCGCCGAAGAAGATGAGCGGCGGGAAGGAGAACAGAAGATTGCCGAGAGTCACAAATAAGTACGCGAGCAACACGCTGGCAACCGCAAGACCGTACCTCGGGATTATCCCCTGAAACGTAGGACGCCGGGCGTGGCGCGTAGGTGACAACGTTTCTCTCGGCGGGCGTCTCCCGTTAGACCGCCATGATTTTTGTGCAACATCGCCTGCCGCGTCCTGACTTCGCCCGCGGCTCACCTGTCGCCCGCCTTTCTCCGACATGCGTTTTAGCCGCGCCGAATCTTTGCGCTGACGCCGTTCTTCATACTCGAGTAAGGCATACCACGCCAGTAAAATTGCGAGCAGGACAACTGCCGTCGAGATGGCAACGAAATCCATGACACTTCACCCGTGCCTGCATGCAATACGAGCGCAACTCTGTTGCCGGGCGCGCGTGGCAGCAGTTATGACCAAATCTGTTTGAAGGAAAAGGGCGGTTGAAATTTCCGGTCGTGGGGCTAGGCTGTGCGTGGTGGGGCGCGGCCTGCCTGCCGGGAGCCTGATGCGGTAAGGTAGAAGCCTGTGCGCCACTGCGCACCGGAGAGGAGGCGAAGGCTGTTCGGGAGTGGAAGCCCGCAATGGAATGTTGGAGCCCAGTGCGTTTGTTTACGCTTGAGATTTTTCTGAGCTTGCGGGGGTTGAGTGATCGAGCCGGCCTGGAATTGATTCAGCGGGGAGGCACTCGGAGTTGTCATGCGCGGGCGGGAGTCAACACACTCGCCCGGCGGGAACGGCGGATGCGGCAATGGCAGCAGGCGAAGCCCTTCCCCAACCGAAAAGCATAGGCTCGCCAGCACGCCGATCAATAAGATCAGGTGCACACAACTTACCTTTACTGCCGGGAACTCTCTTCGCATCCGGTGATTTAATCGTATCAGAGTACTTAGTCTACAGTCGTTCCCCGCCCCTCAACAAAGACCGTCCGCGCGCAGGCGGCTCGACACAGGCTGCGCGCCTTTCCTTTTCAGACCTGCATTCGTCGCCGTCGGCGCACGCCTCGCCCCTCTTCTGCGGCCTCTACAACGCTTTGCGCCCGCGCACCAGATTGACGACGAACATCACCAGCGCGACCACCAGCAGCAGATGTATCAGGCTTCCCACCACGTCCAGCACCAGACCGATGAGCCACAAGACCAGAAGAATAACTAAAATTGTCCACAGCATCTTTCTTCACCTCCGCATCCTGAATGCGATGTAGCCGGAGCCGTCGGGTAAAGCGATCCGACTATACTAAAGCTACCTGTTGGGTTACGACGTTTTTTAGACTACGCCGTCGTGTGCGTTTGTTCAAGTGTATTAACACTCAACCGGAATAGGTGATTCCACGGAGTTGAAAGGAAGCCTCTGCCTCGTAATAATCAGTATAGCCACTCCTCTTCGCGTCCCGGCTTAAGTTACGGGCATTTACTCTTCACGCCTCATGAAGGCTCGAAGTTCCTCGCGCAAAGCGGCGACCTCCGCCTGTAGTCGCTCGATCTGTTCGGCGCCTGCCACCTCTGCTTCCGCGTTCGCTGCATCACGCCCGACAAAGAAGGTGGCGAGAGTCGCCGTCACATAGCCGAAGACGGCGAAGGCGTAGACGGCGAGGGCGAAGCAGAGCACGCGCCCCTCGGTCGTCCTCGGAAAGTAATCCGAACCCATCGTGGTCATCACCATCGCCGTCCACCACAGAGCCTCCCCGTAAGACTCGAAGCCCTGCCCGTCGGGCAACTCATTCTCGAAGGCGTACATGCCGGCCGCGCCCGACAGCGCGACGATGACGGTCAACGCGACGACATATCCGAACCCGCGGCGGCGCATCGTCGCGCCAAGCGCGCGCATGCCGCGGTTAAGAGAACTGATTACGCGGAACAGGCGCAAGCCCCGCGCTGCGCGCGCAGCCCTTAGAACGCGCACCGCGCGAAAGACACGGAAGACGCGCAGAGCCGGAACGGCGAGCGCAAGCACCGTCAGCCAGTTCGCTTTCAGGTAGCCGGGCTTGTCGGGAGCGAGGGCGAGCTTCAGGGAGAAATCAACGATGAAGACGATCCAGATGATCGTGCCTGCGGTTTCGAGCGCGGGCGACAGGCCGCGCGTGAATTCGAGGATGAGCAGCGCGAGCCAGACGAAGCCGAGCACGAGCATCGGCGTCTCCAGCCAGTCTTCGAGCCGCGCGAGCAGCTCGCCTCGCTCGGCGTCGAGCGGCGGAAGTTCCGGTGGCGTGTCGGCGCGCTTCATCGGCAGCCCGAAGCGCTCTGCGCCATCACCCTTGTGTCATCCACAACTTCGTCCCTTTCTCGAATGTTCCGCAGGTAAGCTATAACCTGAGCGATCAGTCCCGCATCAGTATTATCCCTCACCTGTCGTCGAGCGCAATCACTTCAGGCGGTCTTTAATCTGCCTCGCTCTCATTCCCTCCTGTCTTTCATTTGACCTGTACCCCATCGACCGCCTTCCGGTAAGAGACGTAGATGTCGGATAACTGTTCCGCCGCAGCCGGGTCGCCGCGCGCGAGGAGCGTGATCACGTCGTCGCGCCGCGCGAGCAGAGTTGCCGTCCCCTCGCGTTGCGGCGCGGTCAGCGCCGAGTCGGCGCCTGCGTCGACCTGCGCCCGCAGGGTGGTGAAGAAGTCGCTCGCCGTCTGGCGCGCGGGTTCGTACTCGCCGCGCCGCGCGTCGATGACGGCGGAGGCCAGCGTGCCGTGCAACTGGCTGAGGCGAAGCTCGCGCTGTGCCGCGTCACGCTGCGATGCGTTGGCGCTCGCCTTCATCCACATCGGCAGGAATCCGAGCATGAAGATGGCTAGGGCGATGCCGAGGTAAATCCCGACTTTCTTCGCCTTGCCTGTTGAAATGGTCACACTTTCTGCCGGTGTGCCGCCCCCCTCTTCCACAGTGGTGTTCCTAATGTTACTCAATGTCTGACCCCTTTCCCTGATCGGCTGAAGTTTGCGGTCGTGCGTTTGTGATAAGCGTCGCGTCAGGACAAACCCCGAGACGACCGCTGACGCATGAGATACGCGGCGAAGCCGCAGTTATAGTGGGTGTGCCCATTGCTGCCGGTGCGGGACATCTTTTAATTCGCCCGCGCCGAACTCGTCGCGCAGGTAAAGGTAGCTGAGCGCGAGCATCTCGTCGCTCAAGCGGTTGCTCACGTCGAGTTCACGCAACGGAATGCGGTCACGGAACTGCTCCAATGATTCCAGCAGAAATTGCCTGACTGGTTTGTCCGGCTCGCCTGTCCGTGTGGTTTCCCGTTTGAGCGCCTGAACGATCTCCAGAGCTGACGACCCGCTGTACTCTTTATCACCCGCGCTAAAGACCATGACCGCCGACATCCTTCCCTCTTGCTACAAAAACCATATCCGAAATTAACCCAGCACGCGCCCGGTGCGAAACAGTGTGAACACCTATGCCGCGTGAGTGTTTACCCTTATGCCGCCATGCTGCCCGGTTGCTATAATTTGCGATAGCGTTATTTTTCATCTACATCAATCACGATACTGAGTCGCTGGGCGGCCTTTTGCCTTCCCGGCAGCTTAAGAAGGGTTGAGGCACATTGGGCATTCGCGCTCGATTACTGGTGCTCGCCGTCGGCATCGCCGTCCCGCTCGCGCTCGTCGGCGCGGCCGACCTGCGCCGCGTCTGGCAGAGCAACCGCGCACAGCTCGACGAATCCCTGAAGCAGCGTGCGGAACTGGCCGCCGTCGCGTTCGAGCGTTGGATCGACGCGCAGCGACAACCACTGACGACGCTCGCCGCCGAGGCCGCCGAACAGACGCTGCGCTCCCCGCAACTCGCGGATCATCTCCGGCACACCGTCCAGACCCGCCCCTACTGGATCGACGCGCGCCTCGTCGGTGAAGACGGGGAGACCATCGTCGCCCAACCTCAAGGCCGGGAGCCGCCGCGCGCTTTGACCGACCACCTGTTATCTGAAGTGCAAACCCGTGACTCGTGGGCGCTCGCGACCGACCGCACGCGCGACGAGGCGCGACCGATCTTCGCGCTGGCCGTCCCGGCGGTGGGCGAGGGGGCGGTGATGGCGCGGGTGGACGGGGCGGCCATCAACGAGCTTTTCAGTGACATAGAGATGTCCGAGCGCGCCGTCATCGCCGTCTTCGATTCCGAGAACCGGCGACTCTATCGCAGGCAGACGACTCTTGAGCCGATAGACCTGAGCGTCAGCGGGGCGCCATTGCTGGCCGCGCTCGGCGCAGGCCGGACGGCGGTCGTCGAGATGGAAAGCCCTTACGACGGCGTCCGCCGCGTCTACGGGCTGGCGCGCGCCGGAGACACCGGCTGCGTCGTCAGCGTCGGCATCCCCAGTTCGACCCTCTACGAACCCGCCAGACGCCAACTCAACCGCTACGTCATGTTCAGCCTGATCGCGCTGGCCTGCGCCGTCATAGCTGCCATGCTCATCGCGCGCGGCATCGTGCGCCCCGTTCTCAGACTGCGCAACGCGACGCAGGAGATCGGCGCGGGTGACTTCGCTGCGCGCGCGCCGGTATCGGGCGGCGGCGAGATCGGTGAACTGGGCGTGGCCTTCAACCGGATGGCCGCGCAGATCGCCGAGCGCGAAGAGCGCCTCAAGGAACTCGACCGGCTCAAGTCCGAGTTCGTCTCAAGTGTCTCACACGAACTGCGCACGCCCCTGACGACGATCAAGACTCTGACGCGCGTCTTACAGCGAGGCCGGTTGAGCGAAGATGAACGACGCGAGTATCTGGAGACCATCGCCGCCGAGTGCGACCGGCAGATCGATCTCGTGCTCAACCTGCTCGACCTGTCGCGGATCGAGTCGGGCGCGTACAAAATCGCGCGGACGAGGGTGAATGCGGCGGAAGTCGTTATGGCCTGCGCTCAAGTCGAAGCCCGCGCCGCCGAGGTGCGTGGGTTGACGCTGGAAACGGACGTGCCTGTGCAAATCCCGCACGTTTTGACCGACCGCGAGGCGCTCAGGCGCGTGATATGTAGCCTTGTCGAAAACGCCATCAAGTACACGCCCGATGGCGGGCGCGTGATTATCAAAGCAGGGGTATCTCCTGAATCGGAAGGTGTTGAAATCGCCGTCCGGGACACCGGGTGCGGCATCCTGAGCGAGGACGTGCCCTTCGTCTTCGAAAAGTTTTTCCGGGGGCGGCCTGCCCCTTCCGCGACGAGCATGACGGACGCCACGGACAGGGTGGCCGATTGCGCAGAGGCTCCAGGCGTAGGGCTCGGCCTATACCTGGCGCACAGGATAGTCGGCCAAATCGGCGGGAGCATCTCCGTGGAGAGTCCGCCACAGGGCGAGAGCACGGGGACGGCCTTCACCGTGCGCCTGCCCGTCTGGCACGGCGACGGCGGCGAGGGCGAGAAGTCCAAGGAGGCGACGAATGTCGAAGCGTTTACTGGTCGTTGACGACGAGCCGAATTTGCTGCGCGCCGTTGCAGCCTGCCTGCGCGGTGAAGGGTTCGAGGTGGTGACAGCGCGCAGCGGCGCGGAGGCACTCGTGCGCGTGGCCGAGACGGTGCCTGACTTAATCGTCAGCGACATCCGCATGCCCGGCATGGACGGCTACCAACTCGCGCGGCAACTCCGCGCCTCCGCGCGCACGGCGCTGACGCCCGTCGTCTTCCTTACGGCGAAGGACGAGACGGCCGACCGCATCGAGGGCTTCCGCACAGGCGTTGACGCCTACCTGACGAAACCGTTCGAGCCGGATGAACTGGTCGCAGTCATCCGCAGCATCCTGGCCCGAGTCCAGCGGACACATGCCGAGATCGCGCGTCTCGTCGGCACTTCTCAAGGGGAGGGGGCGCAAGATGTTGTTCACTTTCAGGATGAGGCGTTGACCGAGGCCGAGGGGCGGATCGCGGCGGCCGTGGCGCGCGGCCTCTCCAACAAAGAGATCGCCGCCGAGTTCGGGATCAGCGTCCGCACCGTGGAGAACCACATCAGCCACATCCTCGACAAGAAGGGTTTTGGCAACCGCGTCGAGATCGCCCGCTACGTCCTCGACCGCACTCAGTCGAGCGATAAATCTTAAGTAGCCGGGTCTCCTTCAAGCATTATAAGTGTTATCACCTATAACCACTGAGTAGAACCACCGTTTCCCTGCCGCCCTGCCTCCGCTATGCTTAAAGTGTAGATTTCGACCACACACGGAGGCTTTTCAGAGATGTTAAAAAGTTTTATCAGAGAACAGTTAGGCCGGACACGGGCAGTCGCATCAATCTCCGCGATGGTTCTGGTTTTCGCCGCTACTGCCGCAGCGCAGGAGGCATCGCCGACGCCAACCGTCCCGACACCCACGCCGCAAACCGAGACTCAAACGCAGCGGGCAAATACGGCAGCCACTCCGGCCGAAGCGGCGAGCAAGACGATGAGGGAGGGCAACACCCCGGTCGGCGAGAGTGTGGCCGCGAAGGGTGTTGTCGAACCCCTCTACCGCGAGTACAAGGGCGTTCACATCGGCATGAGCGCGCAGGACGTGCGCGCCAGGCTCGGCAAGCCCGAAGAGAAATCGGATGCGATGGATTTCTACGTCTTCTCCGACAGAGAGCGCGCACGCGTCTACTATCAGGACGGCAAGGTGAGCGCCATCATCGCTACCTACATGGGCAAGGAGAGCGGCGCGCCCGCACCCCTACAGGTGATCGGCACGGACATCGAGGCCAAGCCAGACGGCTCGCTCTACCAGATGAAGACCTACCCACAGGCGGGCTACTGGGTCGCCTACAGCCGCACGCCGGGTGACTCGCCGATGGTCATGATCACGATGCAGAAATCACGTTGAGCCGCCGACGCGATGAGCGGGGCGAAGTAGATGCGGCCTCTGTCCGGCCCAGGGCACGGTAAGTGAAAATACCTGTATCCAGTGAGTAATCACACTGTCGTTTTCAGTATGCAGAGTTCGTACTATTAACCCTGTCCCTATTCGGCACAAGCGAGAGATCAACGGCAACGTACAAGGAGGGGATGATTAAGATGAAGGCGACTCACATACCGGCCACACTCAAGCGATTAGGGCAGATGATCGTGCGCTGCCTGGGTTGCGGCATCGCGTGGGCAGTGTCGGGGCTACGGCCGGGCGACACGCACATCTGCAAGGAATGCGGGCGGCGTTCCGTGATCGAGCGGCGAGCGGAGGGCGCGAACTCGTTAAATCGGCTCGTCCTTAATCCCTGATTATCCTGTCCCGGTGCTACGTGAGTCGGGTAACAGTCTTCATCGAGCGGGCGAACATGCGAGAGAGTCCAAATCAATGACGCGGTGATTATGTTCGTCCCGGTGGAAACCTGTGATCTTCCTTTTCAGGCATCGGCCTCCATTCGTGCGCCGCGTGGCGCGGGTTCTTTAGTCACCGTCTGGCGCGTAAGTGAGCCTTCCTCCAGTCGCGCGAGCCGCCGAAGTGTACGGGTGCTCTGCACTCTTTTCGCGGCTCAGAATATGCTCCACGGTCACGCCTCTCACCTTCAGGAAATCCGCTATCAATGCCCTGTGACACCTCCACCACACTGCCTCGGAACACATAATCGCAGTGCTCTTTCGCCTTGCCGTTTCCAGAAGACTCTCTATGCCGGACCGAAACCCGTCCGTTTCCATGTGGTCGGCGTAGCCCCGGAACGACTCGTTGCGCCACACCGTGTTGTGGGAGTCGGGGCGGGGACGGCGCCGCCCGCCGAGTTCCGGGATGTGCAGATACTCGACCCCGGCCGACGAGAGAGATGCAGACAGGTATTCCTGACTGAAGTGCGGGTACTTACGCGAAGCGGGAAACCGCCGCACGTCCGCGACAGCCTCGATCCCGTAGGCAGAGAGCATTGTCATGAACTCATCGAAACCCCTCGTGGAATGACCGGCCGTCCAGATTTTCACCCCACCGCAGTTTTCGAGTGTTGACATGTTCGTCGTCCGAGTCCGACTACTCTCTGCTTGAAAGCAGGTGCGGGCGCGACCGGCCTTCACTTCCGGTCGCCGCCGGGTCCGGCTTGATCGACATTTCGCGTAGCGCGTCTCAAACGTCCCGATGTGCGCGTTCTCTGTCGGTGATGCGCGTGGGCATTGAACCCGGCTTACCTTAACTGTCGCATCATGATGACTCCGGCGCGCGGGAATTGAGCAGATCGGTGGGCACGAGCAGATCGCCGGTTTCGGGATCGATCAATCCGTTATCTTCCTCCTCGATGCTCGTGGCCTGCGTGTAAACGTCGCCGGCGATTGCGTGCCGCCGCAATTCACGCTTGAAGGCTCTGATGCGCGTTGCCTTGTCTTCCTGATCGTCAGGCCCGCCGTAATCTACGAAGCCGAAGCCGCCCCACTCGCTCACCACCAGCGGCACCTGCCCGACGTAAAAGTATGGGTCGCCGATGATCAGAGGTTTCACCGCCACGCCTTCCGTTTCGCCACGCGCCAGACGTTCGAGCAGTTCCCGCCAGGCGTTAATGTCAGGCGTATACAGGTGCGCCGTGAGGAGATCGGACTTGAGCCTCCCCTCCGTCGAGACGTGCTGCCAGCCGTCGTTATCCACCACGAGCAACTGCGGGTGATTCAAGCGCAGGTAGTCGTACGCGCGGGCGACGTAGCGGCGGGTTTCGGGATTGGTGGCGATGTCCTCCGCGCCCCAGTCTTCGTTGTACAGGCTCCAGATGACGACCGAGGGGTGAGAGCCGATATGGACGAGCATGCGCATCATCTCCGCCCAGTGGTTGTCGCGGCTCTGCTGGCTTGAGCGGTGCGGACTCGGCACTTCCACCCACAGGAGCATCCCCGTCTCGTCGGCCAGATCGTAGATGCGCGGGTCGATGCCTGCGATATGCACGCGCACCAGATTGCAGCCGAGTTGCTTCATCGCCAGCATGTGGCGGCGCATCTCTTCGAAGGTGGCCGTGCCGGGCTGGTAGAGTATGCCGTACAGATACAAAGGCTCGTTGTTGAGATAGACGGATTGCCCCCGCGCCTCTATCGTGCGCAGCCCGAAATGAGCTTCGATCTGCGAAACAGCCGTGGTCTGCCCGCAGAGTTGTGCAACCAACTGGTAAAGGTTCGGTGAAGCGGGCGACCAACGTAAGGCATCGGGCAGCGCCACGGTCACGCGCTGCTGCTTCTCGCCCGTCTCCAGCGGCAACTGCACTTCCCTGATGGCGACGGGTTGCTCGCTCCCTCGCACGCTTACCACGAGCCGCAAAGAATAGAGACCCGGATCGTGGATGCGCGTCGTCAGATCGAACGAGACGAAGCTGTCTCTGAAACTGCTGATCACGTTCAGGCGTGAGCGCAGGCGGTTACGCCCGACCGGCTCCAGCCAGACGCTTCTGACCGCCCCTGTGTAGGTTTGATACCAGATGCCCCCCTGCTTATAGACGGTCGATTGCTGCTTGCCGCGCGGTATCTCTGCGTCATAAGAATCGCTGATCCGCACCGTCAGCCGGTTGACCGGCTGGAGGTGTTCGGGCGGCAACTCGTAGCTGAAAGAGGTGTACTCGCCGAGGTGAACATCCTCGCCCTCGATAGTTTTGAGCGGATGACCGTTGAGCCACACGCGCGTCTCGTAGCCGCACGCGCCGAAAGTGACCTGCACGAGACAAGCGTTAGTCATGCACCAGTCTTCCGGGATGGAGAACTCGCGTTCGTACCAGGCGACGACGGTGTCCTGCCAGG
>DATCWB010000143.1:0-5310 GCA_036566625.1 Pyrinomonadaceae bacterium | reverse complement strand
GTGCGCGCCGCCGCGTCCGCCAGCATCAGGAACGCCGCGCCGAGCACGAACGAGCAGGGCAGCAAAAGCCGCACGTCCTCGCCGAACAGCAGCCGCACCGCGTGCGGCACGATGAGCCCGACGAACCCGATGGCGCCGCCCACCGCCACCGTCACGCCGACGATGAGCGACGCCGCCACGTAGACCAGACGCTCGCTGCGGCGGACGTTGACGCCGAGGCTCTCGGCCGTCTCCTCGTCCACGGCGAGCAGGTGCAGGTCGCGCGCCAGCAGCAGCAGCACGACCCAGCCCGGCACTAGAAAGACCAGCATCCGCCACACGAGGTCGAAGCCGACCACGTCGAGGCTCCCGATGGTCCAGCGCAGGATTTGCAGCGCGCGCGAGTAGTCCGTGAAGTACTGGATGATGACGACGAATGAGGCCGCGACGAAGTTTAAGACGACGCCCGCGAGCAAGAGCGCGCCCGGCATCACGACCGCGCCCGTGCGCGCGAGGCGATAGACGACCAGCATCGCCGCGCCCGAACCCGCGAACGCCGCGAGGAAGATGAACGGCACGCCCGCCACCTTCGCGCCGAACCCGAAGGCGATGGCGAGACTCGCGCCGAGCGCGCCGCCGCCCGACACGCCGAGCGTCAGAGGCTCTGCCAGCGGGTTGCGAAACAGGGCTTGCAGCGACGCCCCCACCATCGCCAGCGACGCCCCCACCATCCCCGCCATCAACACGCGCGGCAGACGCAGGCGAAAAAAGAGCATCCGCGCCATCTCGTCGCCGCCGAGGTCTGCGAGCGCAATCGGCGCGTAACCAACCCGCAGCGCAACCGCCGTCGAGACGACGAGCACCGCCGCGAGCAACAACAGGGCGCGCGGCAAACGCGCCGTCGAGGTTTTTTGCTTTCCGACGTTTGAGTGCGAACTTGAAATCAAATCGTGTCCACCAGCTCCGGCGCGTCCCTCGCGCCTCTCTCTCGCAAACTCATTCCGACCACACGAACGTCCGCCCGAACGCCTGTCGCGCGCGCACGTGCTCGTCGGCGTAAACTTCCGCGAGCACTTCGTCGCGCAGGACTTCGGCGGGCGTGCCCGCGGCCATGACCGCGCCGCCGCGCATGGCGAACACTTGATCGAACGCCGGGTCGAGCAGTTGCAGGTCGTGCGTCACCATGAGCGCGGTGATGCCGCGCTCGTCGCGCAGGCGGCTCAGGTGGCGAATCAGGCCGGCGCGGTGCTTTAGGTCGAGCGCGGCCGAAGGCTCGTCCAACAGCAGGCACTCCGGCTCTTGTGCCAGCGCGCGGGCGAGCGCGACGAGTTGCCGCTCGCCGCCCGACAATTCCGTCACGCTGCGCGCGGACAGGTGCGCGGCGTCAACGGCGGCAAGCGCATCGTGCGCCACCCCGATGTCGCGCTCGTTCTCGAAACGAAACCGCGACGTGTAAGGGCTGCGCCCCATCAACACCACTTCGAGCGCAGTCAGGGGAAAGACGCTCGCCGCGGCCTGCGGCACGTATGCGATGCGCCGCGCACGCGCGCGCGGTTCGAGCGAGCGGAGCGGCACGCCGTCAAAGAGCACTTCGCCGCGTGCGGGTGTGGCGATGCCGCCGAGCAGGCGTATGAGCGAAGACTTTCCCGAACCGTTCGCGCCGATCAGAGCCGCGAGCAAACCGCGCCCGAGCGTGAACGACGCGCCGCGCACCACTTCCGGCAGCCCCGGCGCGTAAGCGAAATGCAACTCACGCGCTTCGAGCAGCACGTCGCCCCGATTCGTCTTATCAATCGCCCGTGTGGCCTGTGTGACTTCCATCTCAAACTCTTCAACGCGCCCGTTCGCCGCCAAACGCGGCCGGGTGGATCAACTCGGCGAACTTGCGCGCCGTGTCGCCGACGAACTGCGAGGGATGCAGCATGGATTCGTCGTTCAACCTGTAGACGCGCCCCTCGCGCACCGCGCGCACGCTCCCGAGTTCCCTCCAAACTTCCTGCGTGTTCTCGGCCAGCTTGCCCTCGCCGCTTTGCAGCATGTCGAAGATGATGTCCGGGTCGAGCGTGACGACGGCCTCCTTGCTGATCTGCCCGAAGCCGTTCGAGGCGGGCGGCGCGATGGATTCGCCCCCCGCGATCTCGATCAACTCGGCGAAGAAGCTGCCGCGCGTCGCCGTGTACAAACCGCGCAGAGTGCCGGGCACGCGATCCACAATGCACAGCACGCGCAGGCGCGGCAGGTCGCGCGTGCGCGCGCGCACGTCTTCGAGTTTCGCGCGCACATCAGAGATGAGTCGGCGCGCGGCTTCCTCACGCCCCGTCACCGCGCCGATCTGTTCGATGCCCGTGAGCGCGTCTTCGACCGTGTAGCTCGGCACGGTGACGGTGCGCACGCCGAGCGCGTCGAGTTTATCCTTGATGAGCGGCGCTTGCGAAGAGGTCATGATGATCAGATCGGGCTTGAGCGTGGCAACCTGTTCAAGGTTCGTGTTGCTCCATCCGCCGATCCTCGGCAGACGCGACACCTCCGGCGGAAACTTGTCGTAGTCCGACACGGCCACCACGCGCTCGAACGCGCCGACGCCGTAGAGCACCTCGGTCGTGCTCGGGCTGAGCGAGATGATCCGCTGCGGCTGCTCCGCCGAAGGTGCGGCCGCGCCTTCCTTCGCGCCCTTGCCAACCTCCACGTACACCACATCGCGGCAAGCGACGAAGGTCAGCGCGACGGCCAAAACGAGCAGGACGAGAAGCGGGGCTCGCAACCGATCAACGCGCCTCTGATCTGTCCACAACTTCATCTCGACATACCTCCTTCTCGAACTCGTACGGGCAATGACGACACCCATTCCGGCAGCAATAGCCGCGGCGCGCAAGGTAACGCGCCGTGAAGACCATCGCCCCGCCTTCCAGATAAAAATCCTCGCCTTCGACGAGCGGCCCCTCGTTCGGTTCGACACTCATAAGCTTTCATCGCGGGGCGGGCTAAAAGCTGAACTGCGCGCCCGCCTTGCCCACACGCCCCGGCGTGCGGAATCCGTTCTCGAAATATTCGCGCCCGAAAAGATTCTCGACGTAGCCGAAGAAGCGCATACTGCGCGACTCGCCGAGCGGCAGAGTGTAGTTTGCGCCCGCGTCGGCTTTGGCGTTTCCGTCGAAACGATAGACGACGCTCCCGAAGGTCGCGGGGTTGAACACGGGCGCGAGATAATCGCTCGACGCCGTGAGATCGAAGTTGAACAACAGGCGGCGACCGATGCGATGCGTCGCCGTCAGGCTGAATTGATGATCGGGAATGGCGAAGGAGCGCAGCACGTCGCCGACGCGCGGCGTGCGCTCGTCGGCGTTCGTATAGGTGTAAGAGGCGCGCACGTCGAGCGTGCGCGCGGGCGCGGCATCCAGACTCAACTCCAGGCCGCGCGCGAGTCCGCCGCGCGTGTTGACGTAGCCGCCGAAACGCCCGAACGGATCGGGCTGCACGACGAGACCGGCGAAGTCGAACGCGATGACTTCCTGCAAGCGCGTGTAAAAGTAGGTAACGGACGCGCGGGCACGCGTGTCCGCGAAATTCTGGTCGAGTCCGGCGTCGAATGCGACGGAGCGTTCCGGTCGCAGGCGCGGGTCGCCGAAGGCTGTAAAACGGGGCGAGCCGCCGCCGAAGGGGCGCGGGTCGTAGAAGCTGCCGAAGCGTTCGTAGAGCGAGGGGGCGCGGTAGCCGTTGCCGACGTGAGCGCGGAGTTTCGTGCCGGTCGTGCGGAAAGAGTAGGCGATAGAACCGTCGCCGGTGTAGGCGTTGGCGGGGGCGTCGAAGTCGTAATTGGCGAAGGGCGAAGTGGCGAAGGGCGCGAGGTCGGGGCGCGAGAGCGCGAAGCGTTGCGTGCGAAAGGCGGCGGAGAGTTGCAGGCGGTCGTCGAAAAGGCGCACCTGATCCTGTATGAAGAACGCATGACTGCGCTCGGCCACGTCAACGGAATAGTCATCGGCGGGCGCAAACGATGTGAGCGAGCGGTTGACGAAACGTTCGCGCTCGAATTCGTAACCGGCGGTGACGAGGTTGGCACGCCCCAGACGAAAATCAACTCGCGCGTTGAAGGTGTGGGCGCGCCCGTCGAAATCGGCGCGCGTCGTGCCGAACGGTTCGAAGCCCGTGCCCGCCGGGGCGTCGTAATACGCGCCGTCCGTCCGGTTGCCCTGATAAGAGAGCGTGTAGCCGAAGCCCTCCGTCGGGCGATGCGTGAAAAGAAGCGCGCCGGAGAAGAAGCGCGTGGCGCGCGCGGCGTCCGGGTCGTTCACAGAGGGAATGAAAGTGGCCGCGCCGTTCGTCAACTGAAAGTCGGGTGTGCCCGATTCAAAGCGGCGCAGTTCGGCGCGCGAGAGCGGAACGGCGGAGATGATCCCTGCGGGCAGCGCGCCGGAGACGGGGCGCGCGTCGTCGTTGAGTTGGGCGAAAGAGTCGGCCGCGTAGAGACGCGCGCCCAGCGTCGTGGTCGGTGTCAGGCGGAAGAGAACACGCCCCTGCCCGCCCGTCGTGCGCGCCGCGTCGTCGCCGTCTATGCCGCGCGTGACGTTCAAATGTGAGACGCCCGCGCTGTAGGAGACGCGGTTCGCATTCGTGCCGCCCGCGATTTGCGCGCGCCCGCGAAAGAGTCCGAGGCCGCCGCCCTCCGCGAGCAGGCTGCCGCGCAGGGGCGCGCCGCCTTCGTCCGTGATGATGTTGACGACGCCGCCGATGGCGTTCGTCCCGTAGAGCGACGACCCCGAACCGCGCAGCACTTCGACGCGGCTCACGTTCGTCGTGTTGAGATCGCTTAGGTAGCTGGAAGCGTCGCCCCGCTCCGAGGAAGGATCGCGGAAGCGCAGGCCGTCGATCAGGATCGCCGTGTCCTGATTGCGCAGGCCGCGCGTCTTGATCGTGACGAACGCGCCGGGGCCGCCGAGTTGCTGCACGCGCAGGCCGGGCACGACGCGCAGGGCTTCCGGGATCGAATACTCGTCGCGCTCGTCCAACTCACGCGCGACGATGCTCGTGACAGCCTTCGAGACTTCGTCCACGGGCTGCGGAGTGTCTGCCGCCGTAACGACGACTTCCGCGCGCACGCCCCTAACTTCCAACGCGAGGTCGAGCGTCAAAGTCTGCCCGCGTTCGACACGGATTTTTTGCGCGATGGCGGGCGCGAACCCGCGCGCGTCGGCCTCGATCAAATACTCCCCGGCGGCGAGGCTCTCGAAGCGATACGCGCCGCCCGCGTCCGAGACGGCGTTGAGACGCTGTAACTGCGGCGCGCGCGCGTAGAGCGTGATGATTGCGCCCGCGACCCCCGCGCCCGCTGCGTCG
>DATCWB010000142.1:0-6035 GCA_036566625.1 Pyrinomonadaceae bacterium | reverse complement strand
TCGCTGACTTGCCCGGCGGCGAGCGGCACGTCGAGGTCTGCGCGCTGCCCGACGGTGAGCGTGACCGAAGGAATATTGGCGCGCGAGAAGTTGGCCGCCTCAACCGTCACCTCATACTCGCCCGGCGGCAAGTTGGTGATCTGGTAAAAGCCTTCGTCGTTGGTCTGCGCGTCGCGCGTCAGGTTGGTGGCCTTGTTGCGCGCGGTCACGGTCGCGTTCACGACGACCGCGCCCGCCGCATCGCGCACGAAGCCTTGCAGGTCGGAGGCGTTGGATTGCGCCTGCGCGAAGGCCGCGCCCGCGCCGGTGAGCGCGAACAGGCAGGCTAAGACGAGGCGGATGGCGGTCGGGCACAGCCGCACGGGGAATGCACGCATGTTTATATTCTCCTCAAACGTAAATTAGGGCTTCAGCTTATTTGCAGCAGGAGACGAAAGATCAGGCGACGCGTCGGACGACGGGCGCGACGGGTTCGACGACAGGCAAGAGCCGGGTCGGCAGGAAACTTCGTAGCAACGAAATGCCCGCGAGGCTTGCGCCGTGAGCGAAACCAAATACCACGCCGACTTTGTACCCCAAAACACATATGCGTGGCAAGAGGTAAACGCTTACGCCCGCCGCGCCGGGAAGTTCCGCGACACCCTCTATCTACGAGGTCTCAACGGCCAATGTTCAGAAGGTAATTTCTGGACATCGGCGCGATTTGAAGTGCGCCGGGTTTGGCTGTAAACATCTCCCACCTATTTTTCGACGCCCTCGGCGGGACGACACCCGTTGAACATCAGATCATGGAAACTCAACACGTTCTTTTTGTTTCGCTCCGGCTGCCCGGTCATCGCCACTCCTTGAAATCCCCCTGCTACGCCGGGCGCGTCGCGTGCGCCAACGCGCGACGCACTCGCTCGCTCAGGCCGAGCGCAAAGATGCCCGCCTCTGTCGCCAGACGCGGCGCGAAAGCCGCACGCCTCAGCCACGAGCACACGCGCAGGCGCGCCGCGAATCTCTCTCGATAACGGGCGCGGTAATCCGTCGCCAGCGGCGCGAAGCCGCCGCCTGTGCGCAAACCCGGCAACGCGCGAGTGATGCACGCGCCCGCCAGTTCGCCGCTCTCCAAAGCCATCAACATGCCGCTCCCCGTGAACGGATCGATGAAGGAGGCCGCGTCGCCCACCGTCAGCAGCCCTTCGCACGGAATCAACTCGCGCCGCCCGAAACTCTCCAACGCCACGGCCAGCCACTCCGAACTGACGCGCGCGCCGCGCAAAGTCTCCGCCGCGCGCGTGTTCGACATCACGATCTCACGCATCACGCGCTCGGCGTCGCTCGCACGCGCCCGCACGTCGCGCGCCGCCACGATGAAACAGAGATTACTCAAACCCCTTTCCACACGGCTCAAACCGCCGTAGCCGCCGCGATAAAAATAGATTTCGCAGACGCCCTCGCCGCCCGCCGCATTTTCCAGATGCGCCTTGAACGCCACGAGCGGCATACGCTTCGGCGGCGACGCCCCGCCCCCCCTCGCCTCGCTCGCCTCGTTCGCCGCGCTCATCTTCGACGACGCCGCGACGCGACGCGCCAAAGCGCGCGTGCGCCCCGTCGCGTCAATCGTGATGGCCGCGCGCAGTTCCGACTCCGCGCCTTGCCGCTCGACACGCACGCCGGCCACACGCCGCCCTTCATTTCCGAATAACAGCCCCGAGACCTGCGCCTCTTCCAACACCTCCACGCCCACCGCGCGCGCCCGCAGCAACAACCTGTGATCCATCTCCGCGCGACTCAAACCGAGCGCGCCCGCTTCTCCGTCGCCCGGCGTCTCAGCGCCGAACCACGCGCTCGGCACGCCCACGCGCCGCCCACTCCGCGCGAAAAAAATCGTCTCGCCGACGCGCGCCCCGCCCGACACGCGCATCTCCTCCAACACGCCGAGCCGTGCGAAATGCGCGAGACACTCCGGCGAAATAAATTCACCGCACAACTTCGCGCGCGGAAAACGCTCACGTTCCACCAACGCCACGCGCGCCCCACGCATCGCCAGATGGATGGACGCACTCGTCCCCGCAGGGCCGCCGCCCACGACGATCACGTCGTAATTTTTTGCCGGCCTGGCGTTCATCTTCAATTCATCTCCTTCCTGCCCGCGCTCAACACCAGACGGAAAGGAAAACGGCGGCGCACCTCGACGTGCCGAAGCTCCGCAGCTTCGGCGAGTCGGCGTAGTTCGGCGGCGCGAAAGCCGCGCCGGATGGAGAGCGCGCCGTCTTCGCGTATGAGACGATTGCGCAGGAACATTCGGCCGAGGGTCGTGTAGAGAAAATAAGCGAGGGCGTGACGATGCAGGTCTATGACGAACAGGCGACGCCGCGCGACGCGTCCGAACTCGCGCAAAATCTCGACCACGCCCTCGTCTCGAAAATGATGCGTAAAGAGCGAGCAGATGACGTAATCGAAAGCGCCGTCGGCGAAGGGCAGATGAAACGCGTCGCCTCTGACCGCGACGATCTCCCTGAAGCCGCGCGACTCTTCCAGAATTGCCCGCGCCGAACGCTCGTTCAACTCAAGCCCCACGAGGCGCGCCGCACGCCACCCGCGACCACGCGCCTCGCGCGCCGCCACGCGCAACAACTCGCCCGACCCCGCGCCCACATCAAGCAGAGAGAACTCGCGCAACCCCGCCCTCTCGATCTCCGGCACGAGCGAAGCCCTGAGCGCACGCGCATCCCCCAGCCATTCGTTGACGCGTCGCAGTTCGACCAGACACCCCTCATACTCCTCCGGCGTGTAGTCGCCCTTGTCCAAATGCTCCAGCTCATAACTGCGCTCTCTAAACATATAAAAAGTGACGAGTGACAGGTGACGAGTTAAAGACTGAAGAACCTCAGTTTTGAAACCTGTAACTTGAAACCTAAAACTTCTGCGACAATACCTCATAGGCCACGATAAACTTCGCGGCGATGTCTGACGCGAACAATAGCAATAACTATCCGGTCGGCGATAACCTGATAAATGATCCGGTAATCGCCGACGCGGACGCGGAATAAATTGTCTTCGAGTTTTTTGATCCGCGAGGGTGTGGGTCTTCGGAGAGAGATTGAATCTTAGCGTCTACGCGTTTGAACACGCTTTTGGGTAGGCTGGTGAGATCGCGCTGAGCCGCGCGCGTCACTTCGATCTGATACATTGGCTGTGATCTCCTTGCGTACCTTTTCGTAGGGGATACGCTCGTCAGATTCCGCCAATGCCTCATGCGCAGCTTCAATATCGAGACGGCCTTCTAACTCCTCAAGAAGAGCTAAGTCTTCTATCGGAATGATCGCGACCATGTCCTTCTCTCGACGGTGCAGGATAATTCGCTCACCGCGATAAGCTACTCGATTAAGGGTTTCGGCGAAATCCTCCCTTGCTTTGCTGATGGTTATTCGTGTATCGGACATTCATCTCTCATCTCCTTGGCTTGTACGACATGTACAAGTTGTACGAAAGGTACGTGACGCCTGTTTAATTGTCAACTGTCAGATTTTCTCGACGACGAGCGCGCTGTTCTTCGAGCCGAAGCCGATGCAGTTGCAGAGGGCGACGCGGACGCGCGCCTCGCGGGCGGCGTTCGGAACGTAGTCGAGATCGCAGGCCGGGTCTGGTTCGTCGAGGTTGATGGTGGGCGGGATCGCGCCGGTGTGCATGGCGCAGAGCGCGGCGGCGAGACCGGCCGCGCCCGACGCGCCCTGCGGGTGGCCGATCTGCGATTTCGTCGCCGACATCGGAATAGCGCCGGCCTCCTGACCGAAGGCGAGTTTGAGCGCTTGCGTCTCGATGCGGTCGTTGAGGAGCGTCGAAGTGCCGTGGAGGTTGACGTAATCAACTTCCGACGGGGCGCGCCCGGCGTCGGCGAGCGCGAGGCGCATGGCGCGCGCGGGTTCTTCGCCCGTGTCTTCGAGCCGGACGCGATGATAGGCGTCACACGTCGCGCCATAGCCCGCGACTTCTGCGTAGATGTTCGCTCCGCGCGAGCGTGCGCGCTCGTAGTCTTCGAGGACGTAAATCCACGCGCCTTCGCCGAGCACGATGCCGGAACGGTCGCGCGAGAACGGGCGCGAGGCGCGCTCGGGCGCGTCGTTCCAATCTTTCGTCAGGACGGTCATCAGGTTGAAGCCCGCCAGGATGCCGGGCGCGATGGGCGCATCTACGCCGCCCGCGAGCATTGTGTCCTGACGGCCGAGCGCGATGTGCTGGGCGGCGTAGGCGATGGCGTCGGTCGAACTCGTGCAGCCGGTCGAGATGACGTGCGAGAGGCCGCGCAGGCCGAAGGCCATTGAAAGCTCGGAGGAGAGGCCGCCGTGCGTCGAAGCCGGAATCGTGTAGACGCTCGCCTTCGTCGTTTCATTCGTGAAGTAATATTTGTACTGCTGCTCGGTGAAGGCCAGACCGCCGCCGCCCGTGCCGAGCACGACGCCCACGGCGCGCCGTTCTTCCAAACCCAAGTCGGAAATATGAAGCCCCGCGTCTTCCACGGCCTCGCGCGCGGCGGCCAGCGCGAGCGGCACGGTGCGCGGCACGTGCCTGCGATCCTTCGCATTGAGTTGCGCCTCCCAGTCGAAGCCGCGCACCTCGGCCGCGATCTTCACCGGCGAGTCGCCCGCGTCGAAACTCTCGATGCGCCGCACGCCGCTCTCGCCCGCCAGCAGCGCGCCCCAGAATGCCTCGCGCCCGATACCTACGGGCGTTACGCAACCCATCCCCGTGATCACGACGCGACGCAATTGCCGCAGAGTTTTCGACATGTTGGCTTAAATCTTCGCAAGGAAATATTTCGATAGTATTGAAGGAGACGCACCAAAGCATAACATCGCGCGCGACGCTCCGGCTAACACGCGCCCCGCCTCCTTCCATTACACGCGAGACTTTTGTTTCATAGCTGAAATAAAGTATTGCACATGAAAACAGGCTGTGATATAAGCTGCCTCCACCACACCTCGCAGTTGAAAAATCTTTGTATCGAGTTAAGGAGAAAATTCATGACTGCCAAGACGAATCATATCCCGGAGGGCTACCACTCCATCACGCCATATTTGCACATCACGGGCGCGTCGCGCGCCATCGAGTTTTACAAACAGGTGTTCGGGGCGACGGAGGTTTTGCGCATGGACGCGCCGGACGGAAAGATCGGTCACGCCGAAATCAAGATCGGCGACTCTCACGTCATGCTCGCCGACGAGCACCCGGATATGGACGTGCGCAGCCCCGAGTCGTTTGGCGGCACGCCCGTGTCGCTCCTGCTCTACGTGGAAGACGTGGACGCGCTGGCCGAGCGTGCGCTGGCGGCGGGCGCGAAGATGCTGAGTCCGCTGGAAGATAAATTCTACGGCGACCGGATGGGCAAACTCGTAGACCCCTTCGGGCACATCTGGGCAATCGCGACGCACAAGGAAGACGTGTCGCCCGAAGAGATGCAGAAACGCATGGCGGCCTTCGAGTGGGAGAAACAGGCAGAGGTCTTGCAGGGCTGAGGGCGGCGCGGCAAGTTCGCACCTGCAAGAGTGCGTAGCAAAACCACTTTCAGTTTTCCTGTGCGCTTTTGGTTTTAACTTTGCGCCTCCAGCGAGAAAAGCAGTTCTCGCTGGAGGCGCAAAGGAAAGAAACCGGAAGGCGCAAAGGGTCGAGCGGCTGAATGTGAGTTCGAAGTAGGCTCTTATTCCTGCACGCGCCCGCTCGGAGCCTTCGGCAGACTCAGGAGATTAGCGAACAGGCGATACGCGCCGGGAACTCCGGCGGGGAGTTGGCGAAACCACGCGTAGGAAGTGTAGACGTAATGGCCGCGCCCGATGCGCGCGTAAACTTCGCCGCCGCTCTGTTCGCTTTCGCCCGCGTCGCGCGATGCGAGGAGCGGCGTGTAGCCGGGGTCGAAGGTGGTGAAGTTGTAGAGGCTGCGTTCCTGCACCCAGCCCTGCCAGTCAGCGTCCGTGATGCGGTTCGGGAAGTTGAACGCGGGGTGCTCCGGGGCGAGGACGCGCACGGGCGCGCGCTCGTCAACCACGCGCGCA
>DATCWB010000141.1:0-3261 GCA_036566625.1 Pyrinomonadaceae bacterium | reverse complement strand
ACTGTCTGGACAAGCGCAGCATAAAATTGTCGCTCATGGCTGTCAATGGCGAGGCGAAGTCCTGCCGGTTATGACGCATCGCCGTCGTTGCGGTAAAATCTACCGTGTCTCGGGGCGGCTCACCCCGGAGACTTTACCCCTGATGTCTAATCTCGATTCAGCCCTCGCCGCCCTGCGCGAACACTTCGGCTTTGAGACCTTCCGCGAAGGCCAGCGCGAAGTGGTAGAGGCCGTCCTCGCCCGTCACGACACCATCGTCGTGATGCCGACGGGCGGCGGCAAATCGCTCTGTTTCCAGCTTCCTGCGCTGATGAACGAGGGGGCGACCATCGTCGTCTCGCCCCTCATCGCGCTGATGAAGGATCAGGTCGATGCGCTGCACGCGCGGAATCTGCCCGCCACCTTCATCAACAGTTCCGTGGATTTCGAGGAGCAGAAGGCGCGCATCTCAGGGATCAGGCAGGGCAAATATAAACTCGTCTACGTTGCGCCCGAACGCTTCCGCAGCGCGCATTTCGTCGAAGCCCTCAAGAGCGTCAACGTCTCGCTCTTCGCCGTGGACGAAGCTCACTGCGTCTCGACGTGGGGGCACGATTTCCGCCCCGACTTCCTGCGCCTCAAATCGGCCATCGAAGAGATCGGTCGGCCACAGGTCGTCGCGCTCACGGCGACGGCCACGCCGCACGTCCGCGCAGACATCATCGAGCAACTCGGACTCCGAGAGCCGCGCGCCTTCGTCTCCGGCTTCGACCGCCCCAACCTCTCCATCCGCGTCGTCCACACGCAGAAGGAGCGCGAGAAGATCGCGCACGTCAAATCGCTCGCCGCCGAGGCCAAAGGCGGCTCAGGGATCATCTATTCTTCGACGCGCAAGTCTGTGGAACAGGTGGCGCGGCGTCTGAAAGATGCGGGCTTGAGCGTCGTCGCCTATCACGCGGGGATGGAGGAGGCCGAGCGCACGCGCGCGCAGGACGATTTCATGTCCGGGCGCGTCCAGATGATCGTCGCCACGAACGCCTTCGGCATGGGCATCGACAAGGCCGACATACGCTTCGTCATCCACTACCACCTGCCCGGTTCAATCGAAGCCTACTATCAGGAGATCGGCCGCGCCGGGCGCGACGGGCTACCCTCCGAATGCGTCCTCCTCTTCAACTACGCCGACAAGCGCACGCAGGATTTTTTCATCGAAGGCTCGTACCCGCCGCCCGAACTCATCGCGAAGGTCTACGAGGCGCTTGTCGCCACCCGCCAGCAACACATCGAACTCTCTTCGCGCGAGATCGCCGTGCGCGCCAGCGTGCGCAACGAGATGGCCGTGCAGTCCGCGCTGATCATCCTTGAGAAGGCCGGGCACATCGAGCGCGGCGCGGCGGGCGAGAATCGCGCCGAGGTGCGGCTGCTCATGCCCTCGCACCTCGCGCGCGAAACCGTCGGCGCGAAACGCAGCGCGCGCGACAAGCAAGTCCTGTTCACGCTGCTCGGCGGCTATGAGTTGAACGAACGCGCCGACACGGAAATTGATACGAACGAGTTTGCCGAAACCGTCGGTCTCGATCTGGCGACGGTGCGCCGCTCGCTTTCGTCTCTGACGGCGGCGGGCGTCATCTCCTACAAATCGGCGCGGCGCACGCGCGGCCTGCAAATGCTCGACGAGCGACCCGTCTCGCACCTGCGCATCCGCCCGCAAGACCTCGCCCGCCGCGCCGCCCTCGAACAACGCAAACTACGCGAGATGATCAGCTTCTGTTACGCCGACCGTTGCTATCGCGCCTTCATCCTCGATTACTTCGGCGACCGCTCGCACAAACCGGCATGCGGCACATGCGGCGTCTGCCGGAAGGAGACCGCGCCGCAGACTGCACCCGACGAGCGCGACATCGAATATTACGGCGACGAAGCGCCGGGCAAGTACGAAGAGGAATCGCCGTTCGATGAGCCGCGCGCCGCTTCGACGCCGCCGGCCGCTCCGCGCACGCGGCTCGACAGGTTCGTCATCGAAAACGCCCCGTTCGCAAGTGATCTGGAGAACGAACTGGATCGGCAGTCGCTCGCGGAGCACAGGCGGCGCGAGGCGGAGAGTTTCGGAGGGGACGCGGGAAACAGCGTCTTGCAGATTACGGGCGCGCGCGCGCTCGGCGAAGACGAAAAGTTGTGCGTGCGCAAAATTCTCGCGTGCGCCGCGCGCATGGAGGGGCGTTACGGCAAGGGCATTCTGGCCGCTACCCTGCGCGGTTCGCGCTCGGCCAAAATCTCCCAGTTCGGACTCCAACGCCTGTCCACCTACGGCATCCTCTCCAACATGACGCAGGACGAGATACTGCTCTACATCGACGCGCTCGTCTCGGCGGGCGCGCTGCGCGTCACGGGCGATAATTACCCGACCGTCGCCATCACGGCCTTAGGCCGCGACGTGATGCTCGAACGCGCCTCGGTCGAACTCGCGCTGCCGGCCGTCTCGCAAGTCGTCGCGCCTTCGCCCGCTGATTCGCGCGGTTCACGGGGCGCGTCAAGCGCGGGGGCGAAGGCGGTCAACGCGCCGCGCGTCAGCACGATTGACGAGACGTACGCCTTTTACGAAGCGGGCATGACCATCGAAGAGATCAGCCGCGAGCGCGGCATCGCGGAGATGACGGTCGAGAAGCACCTCGCCGACTGCATCCTCGAAGGCCGTCCCTTCGACATCTCGCGACACGTCAACGCGCAGGATCGCGCGCTCATCGAAGCGGCCGTCGCCCGTCTCGGCGACGAGCGGCTCAAGCCCCTGCGCGACGCGCTGCCCCGCCACGTCACCTATCGCATGATCCGTTTCGTCGTCGCAGACCTCCAACGGGCGGCAGCGGCAGCGACAGCAACGGCGGCAGGGGTCGAAGCGGGGCACAAGAGCGTGCCGGAAGTCGCCCGTTGACATTCATCTTCGCCGCCTGCGCGCTTGACGCGGGCGGGCGCACGCCTTCATCATCCATCCCATCAATTCGACAACAGGACAACCACATGAGCCGCAACCCGAACACCGATCCGCCGCAACCCGAGCAACAACCCGAACTGCCGCCCACGCCGCAGCCGCACGACCCGCTCGCACCCGACCCCTCGCAACCCGAACCGCTGCCGCTGCCACCCGACGCCGAGCCGAAATCTCCCGTGCAGGAACCCGACACGCCGCCGCCCGCAGGCGATCCGCCCACGACGGACGCGCCGCGCATGATGTAGATTTACCGTCCAAGATGGAAACCGTGAGAGAGGAAGCAGAGCGCGCTCGCG
>DATCWB010000140.1:0-3679 GCA_036566625.1 Pyrinomonadaceae bacterium | reverse complement strand
AGACAAATGCTTTTACTTCATCGTTCCGCGTTTATCGTTTATTTCGATGTTGGCTCAAACTCCGACGCCTCGGCCTGTTCGACTTCCGTGTCGGAGAGGCGCATGGCGAGCGTGTGCGGCGAATAGGAGAAGGGCGCGGGGCCGCCGCGCGTGAACTGTAATTCCGAGACGAGGCGGTCTTGCGCTTCGCGGAAGCGCGCGACGTTGCCGCGCTGGTTGAAGATAATGAACAGGAGCGTCTCGCCCGAACGCGTGCGCATCTGTCCGGCCAGCGCGCTCGCGCCGCCGTCGGTGCGGCCGAGCGTGCCGGTCTTGCCGATGACGCTGCCGCGCGAATAGCCGAACGTGTACCGCTTCTGCAACGTGCCCGGATCGATGCCCGCCACCGGCATGATGTCCGAGGGCGACAAATTGTGCTTCGCCAGTTCCTTCAACAGCCCGCGATAAACTTTCATCATCGAACGCGGCGACAGGCGGTTGATGCCCAACCCGCTCGTCGAAGAGAGGCGCACGTCGCCGGGCGCGAGGCCGACCTTGCTGACGAGAAAATGCTGGACGCCCGGCGCGCCGCCGAGAAAGTCGCCGAGGCGTTCGGCCATGAAATTGTTCGAATAGCAGAGCAGCACTTTGAGCACGTCAACCAGCTTGCTTGAACGATGCGTGAGCAGCACGCGCGCCTTCGGCGGCACTGAGGCGACGTAGACCGCGCCCATTACGGCGACGCCCGGTATCGCCTGTGTCGCGGCATCGTCGCCGTGCGCGCGCCGCTCGTTGAACCAGGCGCGCGTCGCGGCGGCGGGGCGTCGCGCGGCGTCGAGCGTGTCGTAGAAAATTTCGCCGGAGCGAACCGCCGACCAGCCGAAATTCATTGTGAACTTAGGCGGCACGATGAGATCGCCCGTCACGGTGCGGATGCCGAGACGGTTCAGTTCGCGCGCGATGGCGACGGCGTGTTCGTAGTGGAATGAAGGGTCGCGCCCTGAAATGAACAGGTCGCCCGTGATCGTGCCCGTCGTTTGATCAAAAGTGCCGTTCGTCCAGACGACCGTGGAGAAGCGGTAATTAGGCCCGAAGGTTTGCAGGGCGTGGTAGGCCGTGGCGAGTTTGACGACCGAGGCCGGATTGTACTGTTGATTGGCCGCCTGCTCCATCACGACTTTCCCGTCGAGCGTTTCGACGAGCACGCCCTGCGTGTAGAAGGCGGGCGCGGGCTGCGGCAGCGCGGCCAGATCGCTCACGATGTCCGGCGACGTTCCCCCGGCGGGCGGCGGCGTGGCGGGCCAGGTGGACACGACATACGGCGTCGCAGACGGCAGCGGCGCGGGCGTGTAATCGTCCTGCGCCGTCGCCACGGCACACCACGAGAGCAATAACCCTGACGCCAAAAACAATTGTCTGACTTTCGATCTGAACATTCTTATCCTCTGTCAATTGTTTGGGGGCAATTGCATCATAGCACGGAGAGAGCCTACTTGGATTCACGCCGTCAGTTCAGAGGGGAGTCTGAGCGCGAAATGTAAGATGTCTCAAGCAGCGCGGGGGATGTATATGCTATGCCTTCATATAAAAGACGAAGGCCGCGAACATTCCAGATGGCAAACTCGTTGACAAGGCTGTGAGCGCGCTCCTAGAATTCGATTTGTCAATCGCGCCCTCGCAATTGACAACACGGTAACCGCCACCAGAGCCATAGCGCATCAGCCATAGTCCGTCAGCCATAGTGCGTCAGCCATAGTGCGTCGAGATCAACAGCCCGTCACCATCGAGCGGATTCGTGAGACACACGCGGCGCGCGCCGTTGACATTCGCCGGCGTCTCGCGGAGTTTCAGGAGGTGTGGCGGCAAGGGTCGGACGAACGCCTGTGGGAGGAGTTGGTCTTTTGCATCTTCACGGCGGGCGCGTCGGCACGCATGGGCTTGCGTTCCGTCGAGGCGGTGCGCGCCCTGCTCGCCGGGGGCGGGCACGAGGAACTGGCCGACGCGCTCGGCGGCGTGCATCGTTACCCGAACTCGCGCTCCGGCTACATCGTTGTCACGCGCGATTATTTACGCGCAGACTGCGGGATGCGCCTGCGCGAGCGACTTGAGGGCTTCGACGATCCGCTCGCCCGCCGCGACTGGCTGGCACGCGAACGGGGCATCAAGGGTCTCGGGTATAAAGAGGCGAGCCACTACCTGCGCAACGTCGGTTTTCGCGGCTATGCCATTCTCGACAAACATATCCTGCGCAGCCTCGCCGAACTCGGCGTGATCGAATCCGCGACGCCGCCGACAACCCGCGCGCGCTACCTCGTCATCGAAGAGTCATTAAGGCGTTTTGCCGTACACCTTGCCATAGATTTCGACGAACTCGACCTGACACTGTGGTCTATGAAGACCGGGGAAATACTCAAATGATTGCGGAATGCGGATTTCGGATTGCGGATTAAAGAGGGCAAGTTGTCTTCCCAGTCCGCGATCCGAAATCCCCACTCCACATTCCGAAGGGGGTGGCCGAAAGATGAAAAAACTGAGCCGTGCTTTGTGGGGCAGTTTGGCTGCCCTGATCGTGTGTGTGTCGTTCAGCGGCGGAGTGGCGTGGGCGGGAGTGCCGCTCGGGGGCGATAAGAATCTGGAGAAGGCGGCGCGCGCTCTGCGACAGGGCGAGTTTGAAGTCGCAGAGAAGATTTATCGCGCGCTCGTCGAGCGAGACCCGAGAGACGTGGCGGCGCGTCTGGGTCTGAGTTTCGCTTTATTGAAGCAACGCAATCTGCGCGACGCCTACGATCACGCGGCGCGCGTGCTTGCCGTCGAGCCCACTTCGGCGCGGGCGCACGCGCTCCTGGGCTCGGCTCTGCTGGCCTCCGGCGATTTCAAACACTCCGTCGAAGAGTTTCGCACCGCGCTCGCTTTTAAGGACGACGAGGCGTTGGCGATAGCGGGCATTTCGATGATCAACTTCTATGAGAACCGCGCCTCCGTCGCGCTGGAGGGCTTGCGCCGCGCCATCAATCTCGACCCCGCCGAACCCGATTACGTCTTCTCGTTCGCGCAGGCGGCGGCGCGCTCCGAACACTACCGCGAGGCGGCCGACGCCTACGAGGAGTTTCTGCGCATCGCCCCGCGCACCGACGCGGATCGCCGCGCGCGCATTCGCGGCCTGATCAGCTTCCTTCGCTACCTCGGCGCGCAACGCCAACTCTACGTGCCCGGCGGCTCTTCGCGCGTGACCATTCCGTTTGACCTCGCCAACAGTCGCCCCGTCATCAACGTGCGCATCAACGGCTCGAAGACGTTGCTGCGCTTCGTCATTGATACGGGATCGGGCATGTGCGTCCTCTCGACGCAGACGGCGGAGCGGATGAACATCAAGCCCATCGCGCAGGGCGGCCTGGCGCGCGCCATCGGCGGGGGCGGTCGCTTCGAGATCGTCTACGGCTTCCTCACGTCGCTGCAAAT
The DNA here is from genome assembly GCA_036566625.1 of Pyrinomonadaceae bacterium. Taxonomy (GTDB): domain Bacteria; phylum Acidobacteriota; class Blastocatellia; order Pyrinomonadales; family Pyrinomonadaceae; genus JAIVJZ01. Next base: position 241 of record DATCWB010000140.1, on the reverse strand, counting down.
GGAAGAGGCGCGCATCGAGAATGTGCCGGTTTACATCCGCCACTTCCATAACCAGCAGGAAGCCGTGGACGGGTACATCGGCCTCTCCGTTATCGCCAAGTACATCACCTCGGTTGATTACGGCACGCACCAGATGACTCTCGTGCGCCAGTCGGACAGACCCGTGCAGGCGCGCGCGTTCGCCGGTACGGGCGCGCCGCTCAACTCGAACCACGCCGCGCCCGGGACGGACGCGCAGCCT
>DATCWB010000139.1:0-2707 GCA_036566625.1 Pyrinomonadaceae bacterium | reverse complement strand
ATACAGCGTTCGGGAATTCGCCGAAAGCGAAATCAAACCGCGCGTGATGGAATGGGACGAAGCGCAGCATTTTCCCGAAGAACTGCGCCCGCAGCTCGCCGAACTCGGACTTTTAGGGGTGATTTTTCCCGAAGAATACGGCGGCGCGGGAATGGGTTATGTGGAATATGCGACTATCATCGAAGAACTCGGACGAATTGACGGTTCTGTCGGATTGTCGGTTGCTGCGCATAATTCGCTTTGCTCGAATCACATCTACATGTTCGGCACGGAGGAGCAGAAGCAGAAGTACCTCGTGCCGCTCGCGCGCGGGGAGAAACTCGGCGCATGGGGACTGACGGAAGCGGGCGCGGGTTCGGACGCGTCGGGCACGCGCACCACCGCCGTGAAGAAGAACGGCGGATGGCTGGTCAACGGCTCGAAGAACTTCATCACGCACGCCGTCCACGGCGACGTGTGTGTGGCCGTTGCCTCGACCGACCGCGCGATGCGCTCGAAGGGCATCACCGCCTTCATCTTCGAGAAGGGGACGCGCGGCTTCATGCCCGGCAAGAAGGAAGACAAGCTGGGCTTGCGCGCCTCGGAGACGGCGAGCGTTATTTTTGAAGACTGCTTCATCTCGGACGAACACCGGCTCGGCCCCGAAGGTCTGGGCTTCATCCAGGCGATGCAAATTCTGGACGGCGGGCGCATCTCCATCGCCGCGCTCGCGGTCGGCATCGCGCAGGGCGCATACGAGTCGGCGTTGAAGTATTCAAAAGAGCGCCAGCAGTTCGGCAAACCGATCTCGGAGTTTCAGGCCATCCAGTTCAAACTCTCCGACATGGCGACGCAGATCGACGCCGCGCGCCTGCTGATGTACCGCGCCTGTTATTTGAAGGACAGCGGCAAGAAGGTGACGAAAGAGTCGGCGATGGCGAAACTCTACGCCTCGGAGATCAGCGTCAAGGTCTGCGAAGAGGCCATCCAGATACACGGCGGCTACGGTTACACGAAAGACTATCCGCCCGAAAAATACTGGCGCGACTCGAAACTCTGCACCATCGGCGAAGGCACGTCGGAAATTCAACGCATGGTCATCGCGCGCCAGCTATTAAATCAGTGACAAGTGACAAGTGACGGGTGACAAGTTAAAAACTTAAAGCTTGTCTGTTGCTCGTCACTCGTTACTTGTCACTCGTCACTGTTTCTGATGAGCACGGCAACGCCCACCAACGAACTTGAGCGCATTCTCGCCGGCGAAGCGAGGGCGGTGGCGCGCGCCATCTCGAAGGTGGAAGACAACGTGGGCAACGCCGCCGCGTTGATGAAGGCGGTTTTTCCGCACACGGGACGCGGCCTCGTCATCGGGGTGACGGGCGCGCCGGGCGCGGGGAAGTCTTCGCTGGTGGACAGGCTGGCGGGTTTGTATCGCGGGCGGGGCGAGCGCGTCGGGATCGTGTGCATCGACCCTTCAAGCCCGTTTTCGGGCGGCGCGATTCTCGGCGACCGGATCAGGATGCAGACGCTCGGACTCGACCCCAACGTCTTCATCCGCTCGATGGCAACGCGCGGCAACCTCGGCGGACTCTCCCGCGCGACGATTGACGCCGTGGCAATTCTCGACGCGGCGGGCTTCCAGAAGATCATCGTGGAGACGGTCGGCGTCGGGCAGGACGAAGTGGAGATCGTGAAGACGGCCGACGTGTCGGTCGTCGTGCTCGTGCCCGGCATGGGCGACGACGTGCAGGCGCTCAAGGCGGGCATCATGGAGATCAGCGACGTATTCGTGATCAACAAGGCCGACCGCGAAGGCGTCCATCGCACCGAGAAGGAACTCGAAGCGATGCTCTCGCTCACGATGCGCCCAGACCTCTGGCAGCCGCCAATCGTGAAGACCGTGGCCGTAGAGAACAAGGGAATTGACGAACTCGCCGCCGCGATTGAGAGTTACAGCGAATACCGGCAGGAGACGGAAGCGAGCCACACGCGCCGCGCTGGGGTTGCGCGCTGGCGCATCCTCGAACTGCTCCGCGAAGAACTCCTGACGCGAGCCATGTCGCGCGACGGCGCGGGGCGGCAACTCGACGCTCTTGCCGCCGAGGTGGCCGACAAACGACGCGACCCGTATTCGGCGGTGGAGGAGATGTTACAGGCAGTCGGCGGTCAACCATCAGCGGTCGGCGAAAAGGTTACGGCTGAAAGTTGATCGCTCACCGCTGCAAGCAAAACAAACATGAAGATCGAACACATCGGCATAGCGACTTATAAGCTTGACGACGCGTTGAAGTTCTGGCGCGATACGCTGGGACTCAGCGTGTTGGAGACGGAAGAGGTCTCGGAGCAGGGCGTGCGGGTGGCGATGTTGCCTGTAGGCGAGCCGCGCGTGGAGTTGTTGGAGCCGACGAGCGAGTCGTCTCCGGTCGCAAAGTTTTTGGAGAAGCGCGGGGCGGGAATTCACCACATCGCCGTGCGCGTTGACGACATCCGCGCCGAGCTTGGGCGTTTGAAGGAGCAGGGTGTGCGTTTGATTGACGAATCGCCGCGCGTGGGCGTGGGCGGCTCTCTCGTGGCCTTCGTGCATCCGGCCGCGGCGGGCGGCGTCCTGCTCGAACTCGTCGAGCGCACGACCCCCGAACATGATTCTGAAAAAAGGGACGTATAGGATTTTGAAATTAACAACAAGAGCTATCCTCGCGCTCGCACTCCTCTCGATAGCACCGACAAG
>DATCWB010000138.1:0-2214 GCA_036566625.1 Pyrinomonadaceae bacterium | reverse complement strand
GAGGAGCCGCTCGAAGGCGACCCTGGCCGAGGAAAGCGACACCTGCTGCTCCAGAATGATGTGAACGAGCGTCGGGAAACCCGGCTCGCGAAACCACTCCGGCGGCGTGCCGAACTTTGCGAAGACGAGCGCGAGGTCTCGGTCGCGCCCGGCCAAATCACACAGCCCTTCGGCGTAAGACTTCGCGTCTAAAATTTTCGGCTTGAGTTTACGGCGCAGCGCGTCAGCCTTTCTTCACGCGTCAGCCCTGCTACACGCGTCAGCCCTTTTGCAACAGTGAAATCTGACCACCGTGATAAAGGTCGTGCTGCGCGACGCCGTGCAGCGTTACGTAGCAGGAGACGCCGCCGCCCGTCTCGCGGCTGCTCTCCGTGATGAGCACGTCTTCCAGACGAGCCTCGTCCAGACCGCGCACCGCGAGCAATAACGCGTCGTGTCGCGCCTGCAACTTCGCCAGCGTCTCCCGCCAACCCTGCTCGCTCGCGTCGGCCACCTGCGGCCAGTCGCCCTCTTCCGGCAACCCGACGGGCAGACCTTCGAGCCTTTGATGCACAGTCCTTTTCCAGGCGCTCACATGCGAGACGATCTCCCAGATGCTATGTGCACGCGCCAGCGGACGCGCCGCCGCCCGCTCGGCCGTCACGCCCCCGAGGGTTTCGAGCAGCGAAGGGCCGCACCATGCATCGCGATAGAAGGCGCGCTGTAGTTGGTCGGCGAGCCGCTCGATCTCCGTCATCGCGTTCCCCCCGCCGGCCGCACGCCCTGTCCCTCTTCGATGGCCTGATCCTCGCTCTTGGCGTCTTCCATCGCCTCCGGCTCCAACTCCTCCGCGCTCTTGTTCAATTTGACGAACACCCCCCACGCCGCCAGCAGCGCGGCCGCAGCGACGGCGATCCCTGCCGCCTGCGGCAAGTGCGCCGGGTCGTCGTGGAGAAACTGGAAGACCGCCACCAGCGACTCGATAGAGAGCGACACGATGACGACCACCATGAACCGCGACAGGAAACGGCGCACACGCGTCGGCGCGCTCATCTGTGCCCCCCGCTGCACCTCTTCTTCGAGGATGGTCTGCCCCAGTTCCAGCGCGGCCACCGCGATGGTCAACAACCCCACACACTCCAGCACCGAGTTGAAACGCTCCCTCAGCGGCAACCCCGAACCGGGGTTGATTCCATGCCACAACTCCATGCCCGCGAAGACGACGAGCGCGACGCCGCAGCACAGGAACAAAAAGATCACCGCCGAATAACCCGCCTCGAATATCCTTCGAATGATTTTCAACGCGCACCCCTTCTCGCCTCGTGTCGGCCGTCAACGCTTGCGTTTGAAGGCGCGCTCCCGAACCGGAACGCGCCTTCAACTCCAATCTTCACTCCCTAAAAGTAGTAATCACGGAGCGACCCCTCAAAACGGCCTTCGCGCAGGCAACACCTCTTGAAACCTACGCGCCGAGCCGCACGGACACAGATCATTTCTCCCCAACTTTTCTACCAATTCCTTCTCGCCCCCGACCACTCTCCGTCCACGCTTCACGCGCGTCTCCGACGGGAAACCTCTGCGCCTCTTGCTCGAACGCTCAAAAGCAATACGCCTCTTCGTGCCTGTTGCTTCTCATGATCGTGCCCTCCTCGAAAACATATTCATCAACCGCTCTCGCGGACGGGCGAGTATAGCAGATGAAAAAGCCCAGGTTGCGAGCCACTCCTCATAGGCTGCGTTCTTTAGACTATGTTTCGTGGGCTACCCGCCCAGCCGTCAGCGTCTCGTCTCAATAGCCGCTTCAACTCCCGGCATATCTTCATTCGTCGCTCATACCTTCGCACTCTCGCAACGTGGCCTGCGCTATTTTGAGCCGCCCCGGCTGGCGCAGTTTGGTAAAAATATCAATGGCGCGACGTGCATAGGGCAGAGCCTCCCGCGGTTGGTTCTGCCTGATCAGAGCTTTGGCAAGCACGTAACAATTTTTGCCTATCAGCTCAAGCCGTCCCATCGGTTGCGACATCGCCAGCGACTCACGCGCCAGTTCTTCAGCGGTAGACCAATCCTGACGGGCCATGGCGACGTCGGTCAAGTTACACATGTAAGTCGCGATATTTCCCCGGTCGTTTGTTTTCTTCGCGATCCGCAAAGCTTCACGGTAGTTACGCTCAGCGGCGTTATAATCCCCGGAGGCCAGTTCAGCACCCGCAAGAATATTCAACCCCTTTTCTATAT